>DATKTD010000297.1:0-7116 GCA_035531315.1 Rectinemataceae bacterium | reverse complement strand
CGGTCGATGCCCCCGAAGGCGGTCGTGACGAGGTCGGCGTCGCGACCCGTCGCCTCGACGAGGCTGCCGAGAGATTCGCGTTGTCGGCCCGCGAGCTCGCCGATGGAACCCAGGGTCGAAAGCATCTGTATGATGGCCGCCGAAGACTGGCTGATCGCGCTCGACTGCTCGCTCAAGCCCCCCTTCGCTTTCCCGAGCCTCGACACCATGTCGTCGAGGATCTTGCGCGACTCGTTGATCATCTCGTGGAGTCGCGTGGCCACGACGCCGGCGCGGGCCCGAGCATGCTCCATGGTGCTGGTCTTGTAATGATGGCAGTTCTCGATCTTATTGAGGCCGTTATGGATCGCGGTCGCCATGCCCTCGCAGGAATTGTAGCCGCAGGAAGAGCAATTGAGGATGTCGCGCTCGTCCTCCTTGAGCATGCGGCGATAGAGCCCGGCGAGCTCGTCATTGCTCGGCTTGCGGATCTTCACCGTACCGGACCTGTCGCGATAGGCGCGATCGTAAAGACCGGGCTTCCACCAGGGATCCAGGCGCTTCGCCATCAGGCGGGCGGCCTTCTTGGGCTTGCCGAGGACGCCTGCCTTTTCCATGGCCTTTCGCGCCCGGGCCGCCACGGCTCCCTCGAGGTCGTCGACGAGGGTTTCCCGCTGTTCGGTTCCCGTACCGCCATTGCATCCCTTTTCACAGGACAGGCAGTCGAGGATGCGGAGGTTGGGGGGCGACGAGCCTCGCTTGGCGAGGGCGTCGAGATAGGGATAGATCGTTTCGGGCCCCTCGATTTTCCGGATCGAGTCGGCGAGGGCTGGCACGTCGCGGGCCACGGTGGCCTTGAGCCCACCGGGAGTCGAAAAGAGGACGGCGCGTTCGGCGTCGGGCGAATCGAAGGCCCGCTCCGGAAAATCCTCGAGCCGCTTGCCCTTGTCGCGAAGCCATTTGAGGATCGACTTGAAGGTGAGATTGAGGGCCTTGACACCAGTATCGGCGAATTCGCGGCGCTTGGCGATGCATGGGGAAATCACGGCGATCCGCAGACGCGCGTACTCTCCGCGGAATTCGCGGATCATCTTGATCGCGTGGAGCATCGGGCTGTCGGCGGGAGCGAGTCGGGAAAGGAGCTCGGGACGCCACAATTCCATGTAGGTCACCAGGGCCGGACAGGGCTGGGCGATGATGAGGGCCGGGTTCTTGGCCTTGAAGTATTCGATATAACTCTTGACGGTCAACTCCGCCCCGAAGCTCACGTCGAAGAAGGCCTCCACGCCGAAACTCGCGATAAGGCCATTGAGGCGCTCGATCGAGCCGAAGCTGGCCGCTGCCGAGGGAGCCACGATGGCGATGAAGCGTTCTCCCTTGGCCGCCGCGGCGATGAACTCGTCCCAATCGTCGACATAGCGCCGCGCGTCGTGGGTACAGGCGTCGATGCAGTTGCCGCAGCCGATGCAGAGGTCATGGTTGATGACGATCGTCTCGCCCGAGGCGTCCTGGCAATACTTGACGGGACAGACCGAGATGCATCGATGGCAGGCGACGCAGTTGTCCTTTATTACATCGACGACTGGTAGAAGAGCCACTTTTTCCTCCCGGATTTCGACGGCCCTTGGCCGTCTGCGGCTGCAGGCCATGCGCCGCAAAGCCTCGTGCCGCGACGCCCCAGGGAAGGGACAGGCCGCGGCAGGCTCATGAGGTCACAAGGAAGTATAGAGGGAAGCCTATTGGTTTTCAAACCTTTTTGCTCGACATCCGGTCTTGGGATGCCTCAAGGGCAGGGCCTCCGTCCGGACCTAGGCGATAGCGGCGCCGAGGCTCTCCAGAAAGTCCTTCAGGAAGGCGCGTGGTTCGATGGCCTTGTCGAGGATTCGCGCCACTCCGCCCATAATGGGCAGAGTGAGCCCAAGTTGCTCCGCGAGAAGGGCGACCTCCTTCGCGGCCACCGCGCCCTCGGGAAGGTAGCCCAGTTCCCCGATCCTGGCGAGGAGATCGTCGTGGTCGCGGAAGGGGGCGAGTAGGTCCTTGCCCACGATTTCGCGGCCGAAGCGGCGATTGCGCCCGTGGACCGAGCGGCAGGTGACGTCGAGATCGCCGACGCCGGCCAGGGAGCTGAAGGTCTCCGGATGGGTGGCGCCCATGGCGATGCCGAGACTCTGCATTTCGTTGAGGCCCGCCGCGAGGAGGAGGGATTCGGTGTTGTCGCCGAATTCGTCCTGGCTCGAGTCTTCCTTGATCGCGTCGAGCATGCCGAAGGCAATGGCCACGACGTTCTTGGTCGCGCCGCAGACCTGGACGCCCGTGGTGTCGAGGGAGGGGAAGACGAGGAGACGGCTGCCCTTGAAAAGGCCGCGGATCCTGATGGCGTTGCGCGGGTTCGGACATGCGGCGACGAGGCCGGTGAGTCTGCCGCGGGAGACCTCCTCGGCGTGACTAGGCCCGGAAATGTAGACAGTATTGCCCCGATAGAAGCCGGGAAGGTGGTCCTCGAGGCTGTCGAGGATGAGGCGAGGTCCCTTCGGCGAGGGGATGAAACCCTTGGTTACGACGGCGATGAGGCTCTCGCCCTCCATGATGTTCGGCGCCGAAAGGATGCGCCTCACAACCTTCATGAGGAAGGGCGAGGGCACGGCGAGGATGATCAGATCCTTGGCCGTGGCAACGGCGAGGGGGTCGCCGTCGGCCCTCAGGGATTCCGGCAGCGTCACGCCGGGAAGGAAGCGACCGTTCTCGTGCGAGAGGTTGACCGACTCGACGACATCGGCCTCGTTCGCCCAGAGGCTCACATCATGGCCGCATTCGGCAAGCACCTTCGCTATCGCGCTGCCCCAGGCTCCCGCGCCGATGACGCCTATCCTTTCAGCCATGCAATCCTCCTCGCCCTTTGGCAGTCACATCGCCGGTCTTGGCTCAGATCCAGCCCTCGTTGCCGTCTTTCCAGGAGACGATCTCCTCGGGCTTGAAGTACAGACCGATCTCG
Source organism: Rectinemataceae bacterium (assembly GCA_035531315.1). GTDB lineage: Bacteria > Spirochaetota > Spirochaetia > Treponematales > Rectinemataceae > CAIJMU01. The sequence continues at coordinate 4,145 of DATKTD010000297.1, read as the reverse complement.
CGCTCGGCGCTCGCGGGAGCGTCGGAGGCGTGGATGATGTTCATGCCGGTGTGCATCGCGAAATCGCCGCGGATGGTGCCGGGAAGGGCATCCTCGACCTTGGTCGCGCCGCAGAGCCTGCGGACGGTGGCGATGGCGTTGTCGCCCTCGATGACCATGGCGAGGACGGGACCGCTCGTGATGTAGGCGGTGAGCTCGGCGAAGAAGGATTTGCCGACGTGCTCGGCGTAATGCGTCTCGGCCAGCTTCCGGTCGATGTTCATGAGTTTCATCGCGATGGGCTTGAGGCCTTTTTTCTCGATGCGGGAAAGGATTTCGCCCGCGATCCTGCGCTGCATGACGCCGGGCTTGAGCATTACATAGGTGCGTTCGATGGCCATGATTCCTCCGGGATATCCGCAAATTGGAGCGCCAGTCTACCGTATCCCCGATTTTTGCGCCAGGGCGCCCATGCGGAAACCGCGATGTACTGGAAATCCCTCCGGGTTCCGTGGCACAATCGCGGCTCTTATCGGATGCGCATTAGTGGAGGAAACCATGTATAAGCCTGTCGACCCCAAGCGTAGCTTCCCCGAATCCGAAGAGGAGACGATCCGCTTTTGGGAAGCCGAGAACGTTTTCCTCAGGTCGATCTCGCAGCGCGAGGGACAAGAGGAATTCGTGTTCTACGACGGCCCCCCCTTCGCCACGGGACTTCCCCACTTCGGCCACTTCGTGCCCGGCACGATCAAGGACATCATTCCCCGCTTCAAGACGATGAAGGGCTACAAGGTGGACCGACGCTTCGGCTGGGATTGCCACGGACTGCCCGTCGAGAACCTCATCGAGAAGGATCTCGGCCTCAACTCCAAGACAGATATCGAGCGCTTCGGCGTCGCCAACTTCAACGAGGCCTGCCGCTCCTCGGTGCTCCGCTACACGAAGGAATGGCGCAGCATCATGACGCGCGCCGGACGCTGGGTGGACTTCGACCGCGACTACAAGACCATGGACACCGACTATATGGAATCCATCTGGTGGGTGATGAAGACTCTTTGGGACAAGGGCCTGATCTACGAGGGCCACTACATCCTCCCCTATTGCCCCCGATGTTCCACCGTCCTCTCGAACCACGAGCTCCAGCTCGGCGGTTACAAGGACGTGCACGACCCGGCGATCACGCTGAGATTTCGCATAAGGTCTACGCCCGCGGGCTTCTTCGACCCGAGTCTGGCGTCGGCTACCGGCTCCGGAGGGGCCGACGCCGACGCCGAGGGAGCTTACTTCCTCGCGTGGACGACGACGCCCTGGACCCTTCCCTCGAACCTCGCCCTCGCCCTCGGCGAGGACATCGACTATGTCTGTGTGGCCGACGAAGCCGCGGCCGGAGAAGCGGGCGCCGCATCCGCGCGCGCGCGCTACATTCTCGCCGAGGCGAGAATGGGCGATTTCTGGAAGGACACGACGAAGATAGTGGTCCTCTGGAGGAAAAAGGGCTCCGAGCTTCTCGGGATCGGCTACGAACCCCTCTTCCCCTATTTCGCCGACCTCGCCTCGACGGGGGCCTTCAGGACCTATCCCGGCGACCACGTCACCACCGAAGACGGAACGGGTATCGTCCACACGGCTCCAGGCTTCGGCGAAGAGGACCAGGTCGTCCTCAAGGGTTCCGGCGTTCCGACCGTCTGTCCCATCGACGCGGAATGCAAGTTCACCGCCGAGGTTCCCGATTACAAGGGAATTTTCGTCAAGGACGCCGACAAGGCGATCATGGAACGGCTGAAGGCCGAGGGCAAGCTGGTCAAGCGGGACCAGATCCTCCATGCATATCCCCATTGCTGGCGCTGCGAGCACCCCCTGATCTACCGCGCGGTGTCGAGCTGGTTCGTGAAGATAGAACCGATCAAGAAGGCGATGCTCGAGGCAAACCAGAAGGTCTACTGGGTTCCCGAGCACATCAAGAACGGCCGCTTCGGCAAGTGGCTCGAAGGCGCGCGGGACTGGGCCATCAGCCGCAGTCGTTATTGGGGCAATCCCCTGCCCATCTGGAAATGCCCCGATTGCGGAAAAACCCTCTGCGTCGGATCCCGGGCGGAGCTCGAGGAGAAGTCGGGCAAGAAGGTCGGCGACCTCCACAAGCATTTCGTCGACGAGATAGAAATCCCCTGCGAATGCGGCTCCAGGATGAAGCGCATCCCCGAGGTCCTCGATTGCTGGTTCGAGTCGGGGGCCATGCCCTATGCCCAGGTCCACTACCCCTTCGAGAACAAGGAGCATTTCGAGAGTCATTTCCCCGCCGATTTCATCTGCGAGGGACTGGACCAGACGCGTGGCTGGTTCTATAGCCTGACCGTCCTTGCCGCCGGACTCTTCGGCGACCGGGCCTTCAAGTCCTGCGCCGTCAACGGCCTGGTGTTGGCCGGGGACGGGCGCAAGATGTCGAAATCGCTTCGCAATTACTCCGATCCCATGGAGGTCATGAACCAGTTCGGCGCCGACGCGCTTCGCTTTTTCCTGATGAACTCGGCGGTCACTCGGGCGGACGACCTCCGCTACACCGACGAGGGGGTGAAGGAGGTCCTCAAGGGCGTGCTTCTCCCCATGCGCAACGCCTATGGCTTTTTCGTCACCTACGCCAATATCGACGGCTGGCCGGAGAAGTTCGGGACCGAGGCCCGGCTCGCCGCCGATTCCGTCTACGGCGAAGCCTCCACCGCCCGACGAAACGCGATGGCGCGCAATCCCCTCGACCGCTGGATACTTTCCGTCTGCGAGAAAATGGTGAAGGATATCGGCGAGGGCCTCGAGGCCCTCGACATGCAGGGATCGATCGTCCCCTTCGTCGAGTTCATCGACCTCCTCAATAATTGGTACATCCGTCGCTCGCGCCGACGATTCTGGCGCAGCGCGGCAGAGAATCCGACCGGCGATCTCGACAAGGGCGAGGCCTACGCGACCCTCTTCCGCGTGCTTGTCCGTCTGTCCCTCGCGACGGCCCCCATCCTCCCCTTCATCTCCGAGGAGATATGGAGAAATCTCAGGCGTCCGGAATGGCCCGCCTCGGTCCACCTGGCCGATTGGCCGGCCTATGACCAATCCCTCCGCGACGGCGAGCTCGAGCGGGAAATGGCCTTCGCCCGCCGCGCCGTCTCCCTCGGCCGGGCGCTCCGCGTGCAGAAGGACATCAAGACGCGGCAACCCCTTCTCTCCGTCCACCTCGTCACCAGGGACGCGGAGGAGCGTCGGGTGCTCGGCGGGATGGTCGAGCTTCTCCGCGAGGAACTTAATGTCAAGGAAGTGGTCTTTAGGGAGAACGAGGAGGACCTCGTCGAATATTCCGCGAAGGCCAACTTCCGCGTGCTCGGGAAGGAACTGGGAAAGGACATGAAGGCCGCGGCCGATCTCATCGAGCGGCTCCCCGCGGGACTTCTCGCGACCATAGTCGGCGGCGGCTCCCATTCCATCGAGGTGGCGGGGAAGACGGTCGTCCTCGATCTTACGAAACTCGACATCCGTCGCAGCGAGAAGGAGGGGCTTTCGATCCTCAACGAGGGGAGCCTCACCGTCGCCTTGGACACCGAGATCACGGAAAAGCTCCTCATGGAAGGCTGGGTGCGCGACCTCGTACGCGGGGTCCAGACCCTTCGCAAGGATTCGGGCTTCGAGGTGACCGACCGCATCCGTCTGGTCGTCGCCGGGGACGACGATCTCGAGCGCGCCTTCGCGGCCTTCGGCGACTTCGTCCGCGAGGAAACCCTCGCGACATCCTCCTCCTGGGCCTCCGGGCCGGCCATTCCCGGATCATCGGGCGCGATGAGCGACATCGATGCCGGGGACAAGACCTGGCGCGTCTCGATCGCGCGGATCCAGTCGAAGGACTGAAAGCGTGCGCCTGCCGCCCTGGTCGATCTCCTTCGCCGACCGCGCGGAGGGCAGGCCCGGCATCGCCCACGATCGCGATGCCGGGCTCTTCCTTCTGGCGAGCCTTCTCATGGGCCTCGGCGCCTGCGTCAATCAGGCCGTCTTCAACAATTACCTCAAGGATGTCTACGCCCTCGATGTCGCGGGCCGAACCTTCCTCGAGTTCCCGCGAGAGATTCCAGGATTCCTCGTCACCTTCTTCGTCGGGGGCCTCGCCCTCATGGGGGAAGTCCGAATCGCCATGG
>DATKTD010000296.1:0-8680 GCA_035531315.1 Rectinemataceae bacterium | reverse complement strand
GGAGCTAAACTGGAAAGCAGAGACGAGCCTTGAGAAGCTCTGCGCCCTCATGGTACAGGCTGATCTCCGTAGGAATCGCGATGGCTGGTCATTCTGAAGAATTGCCAGTCGTTCTTGTAACCGGGCTAGCGGGCTTCACCGGGCAGCATCTGGCGAGGGCTTTGGAAGCTGCTGGTTGGCGCGTAATAGGCTTGGATCGGCAAGCATCCGCGACGGGAGCGGTGGAAACTCGCGCATGCAATCTCCTAGACAGGAATGAAGTCATCAGGGAAATAGGAGCGATTGCGCCTAGTGCGGTAATCCACCTTGCTGGAATTTCGAGCGTAATGCATGAGAATGTAGGCGAGATCTACGAGACGAATATCATGGGGACGCGGAATTTGCTGGAGGCGCTCGCAAAAAACAACACAAAGATTCGTTCAATTGTGCTGGCGAGTAGCGCGACTATTTACGGAAACATGGGAGGGCGTCCTATTGATGAGATGACGGTACCGGCCCCGGCTAATGATTATGCAGTCTCTAAATTGGCGATGGAATTTCTTGCAAAGACTTATTTAGATAAGCTACCAATAACACTTATAAGGCCATTCAACTATACAGGCAGGGGCCAGAGCGAGGGGTTCGTTATCCCTAAGATCGTGAAACACTTCAAGCAACACGCTCCTTTCATCGAATTGGGAAATATCGATGTCGTCCGAGAATTTTCGGACGTTAGGCGCGTAGCCACCGCGTATGCGAGGCTGCTTTCCTTTTCCGGAAAGGGAGAGATCTACAATATCTGTTCAGGCGTTGGCATGAGCCTGCGCGAGATTATTTCCGTGGCTGAAGGGCTTACGGGATATCATCCCGAAATTCGCAAAAACGCGGCTTTTGTTCGAAACAATGAGGTAGAGGTCCTAATTGGGTCATGCGCCAAGATAGAAACGGCGTTGGGGACCCTACCCAATTACTCCATCACGGAGACCCTGTCGTGGATGCTCGAAGGATGAACCGAAGCATTGAGGACGGAAGGATAGACATGCGCAGAAAGACTCTCGTGGCCTCGGTCATCGGCTTGGCCCTAGGCGCCTCGATGACGCTCTGGGCCCAGGCGAGCGATAGCGAATCGGCCTCGCTTCTTGCCAGGGTGGACAAGCAGGTTACCTTTGCCGACACCGACTTTTCGGCGGAATATCTCATCGTGAAGAGGGACCCGGGCGGCGCGATGTCGACGACCCGGGCAGTGATCTTTCGACGCGATCGCGACAAGGAATTCCTCGTGCTCGTGCTCGAGCCGGAGATCGACAAGGGCAAGGGCTATCTCAAGGTTGGGGACAACCTCTGGCTCTACGACCCGGTGGGCAAGAGCTTTACCTTTACGAGCGCCAAGGAGCGCTTCGAGAACTCGAGCGTACGCACCTCGGATTTCAACGGTTCGGATTTTTCGGGAGACTACAGGGCTGTCGCCTCGCGGCGGGAGCAGCTCGGGAAGTTCGATTGCACCGTGCTGGACCTCGAGGCGAGGAACGACAGCGTGTCTTTCCCAAAACAAAGGATCTGGGTCTCCTCAGGCGACGATCTCGTCCGCAAGGTCGAGGACTACAGCCTCTCGGGCCAGCTGATGCGGACGACGGCCATCCCGACCTATCAGAGGGTGGGCGATCGCTGGGTACCCCTCATGATGGTCATCGTCGACAATCTCAAATCGAGGGTGATTGGCGGAAGGACGGAGTACGAGCGGACTACCGTCACCATTTCCAAACCCTCGCTCAAGGGCCTGCCCGACTCGGTATACACCAAGGATTACCTTGAAAGGGTCTCGCAGTGAGGGGAGGGCCCTTTAGGCGGGCTCCCCTTGTTCTTGTCGCGGCGGTTTTGGCCCTTGGATCGATGAGAGGGCTCTCCGCCCAGGATGCAAGTACATCGAGCGACCCAGGCTCCGGCGTGGACAATCTCTTCAGCAATCCCGAGGGTGATACGACGACAGCCGATAGCGGGGCGGACTATAGAGCGACCTTCGAAAGCGCGCCAAAAACCAAGGTTAGCGGGGATCTGTCGGGGAGTTTTGGCTTGGGCTTGGGTTGGACCCAGTGGCCCGAGTTGGCGGATCCCAGGGCCGGCCTTGCGACGAGCGTGGGTTTTCTGGGCACGACGACGGCGAGCTTCGACGCCCGGCCCGACTCGAGCTTTCATGCCGCCGGAACATTTTCCTTGACCTACGACCCTCGCACGAGCGGATCCTATGTCTGGGATTTTTCCTCGATAGCCATTTCGGAACTCTACGGCGATTATAATTTGAACGATAGCCTCTATCTCCGCTTTGGCCAATTCGGCATGAGCTGGGGTCAGGGACGGCTCTTTATGCCGGGCAACCTCGTGAGCGACGCCTCGAGCGGCTTTGCCCTGAGGCTCTCGCTCCCGACCCTGCTATCGGGTCTTTCATTCGTCGCCTTGGCCCAGCCCTCCTTCTTCGCCACAGCCAGCAGTCCGAGTTGGAGGGAAATAGCCGTCGGAGCGACGACAGACATGGTCTTCGGGGGGCTCAGGGTTGGGTTCGGAGGGCGCTACCAGCTTTATTCGGGGGCTAGGGGGCTCCTGTCCCTCAAGACGACCCTCTTTGGCACCGACCTTTTCGCCGATGGGGTAGCGAGCTCGAATGGCGCCGATCCCACTTTCCAGACGATGGCGGGATTTTTCCGCGAGTGGGGCGACTTTAAGGTCTATGGCGAGTGGTATTGGAACGGCTCCTCTTCGATGGCATCGTCGTGGGCCACGAGCACCGACAGCCTCCTTTCGAGCGCCACGGCAGGGGGGACGCCGGGACAATCCCTTGGGCTTGTGTTTGCGCTCCAGCATATTCTCGGGACGGGTGTGAGCGGTGGCCTCCAATGGCTCCATGCCTTTGTGGACGGTTCGGGGATAGTGGTGGCGGGTTTGAGCGATTCGCCTTGGAACCACGTGACCATAAAGGTAGCCGTCCCTGCAACTTATGGGGCCTCGGAGGGCTACTATGTGCAGAACGGTGTCGATTCGAAGAAGCGAAGGATCGCCTGTCTTGTCGTGGTAACTATAGAGAGCGGCTTTTAAGCGGAGTTTTAATTTTAGAGCATAGAATAGTCGAAAGCGGGGAATAGGCAATGGCTGAAGACGACGTGAACGCAACAGAGCATCGGGACGAGGAAATCAGCCTCGTGGACATACTTGCGGTGCTCCTCAAACACTGGAAGTGGCTGACGGCCGTTTTGGCCGGAACACTCGTTCTAGCTGCCGTCGGTTACTTTCTCTATCCCTCATGGAAAGAGGCCCAGATAAAAAAAGATTCACTTTCCGAGGCAAGCATAACACTTTCCCTTAGCCCACTCGTGCTCAATGCCATGCCGGATGCCGCGGACAGGGTGGTCTTTTCTCTGAGAGATCCCGTGTTATTGTACCAGGCACTCAAAAACGCGGGTTTCCAGAGCTATATGAAGGTGTCGCTGACCGACCCCACGACTGAGGCCGAGGCTCTGCTTACCATCCGTTCATATCTTGTCGACAACAAGGACCTTCAAGAAAAGGCATTGCGACCAGAGAATCAAGTATTCTTCGTGGCCAAGGAGGGGCCGACGGTGCGCGTCAACTTCCGCAACCGAGACGAGGGGAAGGCTCTGGCCTTTCTTGCAGCCCTCGTTCCTTTGGCTACGGATAGCCTAAAGTCAACCCTCTTCCCCGTCATGCAGAACCAAGTCGATGGCTTTGAAAAATTCCTCGGGTACAAGGTTACGACCCTCGTTACCGTGAGTGAGCTAATTAGCGGCTTTACCTCATACAATGGTGCAAAAATACTCTTGTCGGGAAGGGAGCCAGCTATTGCCGTGCAGCAACCAGCCTATATTCTCGCTCGCATAATCCCCCATAGCGAGATTGTGGCCGACTATATGAAGAAGGCCATTCTCGCCTTTGTCGGCATCATGTTCGTGGCCCTTGTCGGGGCATTTTTAATCGAGGCAGTCGAGGGCATAAGGCGCGACCCCGCGGCGATGGCCAAGCTGCGCGCGGCGACGAAGCGCGGCTGAGGCAAGAAAGCGCTTGGCCATACATAAGGGAAAAACATGATCTACTTTGCCGCCTTCGTAATAGCCTTCTTTCTCAGCGCCCTTACCATTCCCTATATCAGGCATGTGGCACGACACCGTGGTTGGATCGACAAGGCCGACGAGCGCAAGATCCACACGGGAGAAATACCGCGGCTTGGCGGCATCGGTATGGCCTTTGGTTTTTTCGTTTCGATCGTGATTATGAGCCTCGTGCTCTATCTAACGGGGCTGGCGCCGCCTTCCTCTTGGCGTATCGGGATTCTGCTTTTGGGAGCCCTGGCCATCCATGGCCTGGGTCTTATGGACGATTTTCGGAACCTTCGCGCTCGGTTCAAATTCCTGATACAGATACTCGTGGCGATAGGGGTGGTGGCAGCAGGCTATGGCTTTGAGACGCTTACCCTGCCCGGCATAGGACGCATCGACTTCGGCTTTTTCGGCCCCATCATTTCGGTGCTGTGGATCGTCGGGGTGATGAACGCGCTCAATCTTATAGATGGGATGGACGGGCTTGCGGGCGGCATCGCCTTTATCGGCATTGCCGTGTGGGGGATATTGCTTTTCAAGTCGGGTCTTCGCTTCGAGGGTATGATAGCGGCGAGCATTGGAGGGGCGGTGCTGGGCTTTGTGTTTTTCAATTTCCCGCCCGCGAGCATTTTCATGGGAGATTCGGGGAGTCTCCTCCTCGGCTACATGCTCGCCGTGTTGCCCCTCCTCGCCGACGGTGGAACGGCGGGCGGAATGCGCCTCGTACCCGCGATCACTATCGTCTTTATTCCCATTCTCGATACCTTTGCCGCGATGCTCAGACGCTGGCGACGGGGCGTGAGTTTCTTTACGCCCGACCGCTACCATGTCCACCACAAACTCCTTGGCCTGGGCATCTCGACGAGGAGCATTCTCGTGCTGATCTACGGCCTGAGTATAATCCTCGGGGCCTCGGTGCTCGCCTCGGTGTATGCAGATCCGAAGACGAGCCTGATACTGATGTTCGCGGGTTGGCTCGTGAGCGGGGGCATCTTCGTCGCGCTCCACTTTCTCAACAAACATGGGGTGCAGTTCTTCACGCACGAGAAACCAGAGGATTAGTCATGCCGAATTCCGCCGTGTCCGTTGTCATTCCGCTCTTTCGCGAGTGGACGACGGACAGCGCGGCGGGGACATCGATATACTCGTCGAAAGCGATGAGCCTATCGAACTCGGGGTTCGGCATAAGATCGAAGCTTTGAGCGACATGCATCTCAGACTTGGGGAAGGGAAGATCGATTTCATTCTCGCGCCGATAGCCGGATCGGAGGCCGATCGCCGAGACGAAAGAAGGATTGTCAGGATTGCGCGGGAGACGGGGGTGGCCTTGTGAAAGAGGAGCTATCGCGTCCCTTTACACGCATTCGCGATTTCGCCGTTTCGCGGTCTTGATCGGGAGCGCTTTGCCATGGAGGGTTCTTTTTAATGCAGAATACCATTAGCGCGAGGGCGAGGCGGGCCTCGACCCTCCTCTCTTTGCTTATCGGGGCGGCTTGGGCCATGGGGGCGCAGGATGGTGGCCAGAGCCTCGTCCTCACTGTCAGTCCTGACCTGAAGTACGACAGCCAAGCCAAGTATCCGGCCTCCTTCGACCTCGACGCTCGGCTTTTCTACGGCTCGCCGTACTTCGATTTCGTCGGCGAGCTTTCGGGGCATAACGACGGGAAGTACGGGGCAGAGCTCGTCGACCTCGGCAATGGGAAATTCGGGACGATTTATGCCTACATCGACGAGGCGGGGGTGGTGCTGCACGGGAAGGGCTTGCGTCTTTCCGCGGGGCGATTTCGGAGCCACGACGAGGTCGATTCGCCCTATTCGCTCTTTATAAACTCGACGGGGCTTACGGCCATGTCGGGCGACCTTCTCTATGACGACGGCCGCATTTTCGTGGAGTCGAGGTGGATCGGCCTGGAAAACGCGTCGTCCGCCACGACGCCGACCTGGACGGCGATGGCGGCGCAGGGAGGCTCGGGATACTTCCCCGATCGAGGGGCCAACTACAAGGTCTTCGGGATGCGCTTCGGCGAGTTCAGTTTCGGCTACCAGGACAGCATCGTGTACCAGGGGCGCTATTTCGACGTGGAATACTTAGCCCTGCCCCTGCCTTCGTACTTTATCCAATACGTGCGCAACACGGGCGGAAGGCCCTGGCAGTCCTATTCGGGCAGCTCCTTCAACGACAACACGATGATGGGCGGCTTTGTAAGCTGGAAACGACCGGGAGTCTTCGAGGCGAACGCCCAGGTCCTGATCGACGATGTGGGGATCTTGGGCGACACGAACCCGAACAAGATCGCCCTCGAGGCCGGCGGGCGGATGGAAAGCGAGCTGGGAAGTTTTGGCCTCTACGCGGCGATGGCGACGAAGTTCACCTTCGAGCCTTCGATCGGCAACGAGGCCGACGGCAATACCTACTATCCCGACGTGATCTACGAGAACGACTGGAGCACCACGACCCCATCCTATCAGGCCTTCGCCCTGGAGGATAACGCGATCGGCTACAAGTACGGGGAGAATAACCTGGCCGTGCAGGCCGATTGGCGCGGCTCCCTCGTCGGCCTAGGCCTTAGGGCCCTGGGGGAGTTCCGTCTGGCCGGATCGAACAGCCCCGCCAATGCCTGGGGTGACCTGACGAGCAGGCCGGTCGGCACGAAATGGCTCGACGATCCGGTGCTCGAAAAGCGCTTTTTGGCGCAGGTCGATGCCTCGCGATCCTTCGGGGACCTCACCCTCCTCCTTTCCGTGATGGGCGGGCTGGCCTTCGACGCCCTCGAGTTACGCGGCCCCATCGGCAGCTATTCTTCGAGCCAGGTCATCGATTCGACGGCGGAGATCTGGGCGCCGGTGGCAGGGAATACGCAATTCTTCGGCCGGATCGTCTTTGGCGGGAAGTATCGCTTGGGGCTCTAGGCCGGCGATGAAAACAGGGGACGATTGACAGGGGCGCGCTTAGCCTCGAAAATGTGAGCATAATGTCGCCGCTCGTTCCCGTTCTCGCCATCGTCGTCCTCCTCGGTTTTATCGCGATAATCATGTCGTCGATTCTCTCACGCCCAAAGGATGGCAAGGCCCAGGCGGGAGCGCCGGGAAAGTCCAAGGGCAAGACCAGGGACAGGGCCCAGGTGCTGAAGGAGGCGACGAGAAAGCTTGCCGCCAATCCCAAGGACTTCGAGGCCCTCGGCGCGATCGCGGGGGTAGCCTGGTCGGACCAAGATTGGGAGAAGGCCTTCAAGTACTATAGCGAGCTCGTGGACTGCGGGGCCGGGAACCCGGAGGTCGACGAGTTCATGGCGAACGCCCGGTTGGGCTTTTCGTCGCTCAGACTCAATCGTCTCGACGATGCATATAAGGCGCTGACGATCGCGAGGACGATCCGGCAGGACGACTTCGACGTCAACTTCAACCTCGGCTACCTCGAATATCAGCGCAAGGCCTACGAAAGGGCGATAGGCCTCCTCAAGCAGGCCGTCGCGATGAATCCCGAACACACCTTGGCCCTGCGCTATCTCGGCCACTCGTATTTCCGAACTCAGCAGTTCAAGGAAGCCATCGGCTCGCTCAAGCGGGCCCTGGATCTTTCGCCGGAAGACAAGGAGTCGCTCTTTGCCTTGGCCGAATGCAATTACGAGCTCGGGGGCGTGGACCAGGCCCTCAAGATCTTTTCGCATCTCAGGACGGACCCGACCTTCGGTCCCCAGGCGGCCCTCTTCGCCGGCACGGTACGGCTGAACCAGCACCTGACGGACAAGGCGATCGAGGATTTCGAGATAGGGCTCAAGCACGTCGAGATCAAGCCGGAGACGGCAATCGAACTGAAGTACCGGCTCACGGCGGCTTATATCAAGGCGAATGAGATTGGAAAGGCCGTAAGTCTCCTCGGGGAGATACAGGTGCTGGCGCCCGGTTACAAGGACGTACCGGCCCTGCTCGCGAAATTCCGCGAACTCAATTCGAACCGCAATCTCAAGGTCTACCTCCTCGGCACGGCGAGCGAGTTCGTGACCCTCTGCCGCAAGATCACGCTGATGTTCTTTCCGAAGGCCAAGGTGAAGATCACCGACATCTCCGTGAACAAGAACGACTGGGCCGACGTACTCGCCGAGATCGAGACGTCGAAGTGGTCGGACATCGTGCTCTTCCGCTACATCAGGGCGAGCGGAGTGATGGGGGAGCTCGTGGTGCGGGAGTTCCATGCCAGGGTGAAGGACCTGAAGGCGGGGAAGGGCTTTTGCATCTCTGCGGGGACCTACTCGGACGAGGCGAAGAAGTTCGTCGAGGCTCGTTTGATCGATCTGATAGAAAAGGACGCGTTGATGAATATTCTCAACACCGTCGAGGCGAAGCAGCGGGGGACGATGGCGGAATAAGTGTGGCGTTGAACGATACGAGAGGGCCCGGGGCGAAAGCTGCCGGGCTTTTTTTTTGAAGGAGGGGGAAGAGGAGAGGGAGAGGGAAGGGTATGCTGAGCCCTTTCGTCAACACATTTCTTTAAGAATCGTAAGGTGGATCAGTCCTTCCCATGGTTTCTATGCGACAGCACGTAACACTTGTCTGTCTTCTGCGAATCGCTCAGCATAGGTTACATTCGGGGTCGCGTA
>DATKTD010000295.1:0-7642 GCA_035531315.1 Rectinemataceae bacterium | reverse complement strand
GCTCCTTTCCTCGACCTTAGTCCACGTACAGCATGCGCGGAGCCGTCTCTTTCGCGACGTAGTCCGACTTGACGAGAAGGACCTGCGGGATGATGTCTTCCATCTTTTTCCGCTTGTCGAAGTAGAAGGTCCTGATGTTGTTGGCCTGGCGCGCCATCTGCTCCTTGCCGGGATCCTGGGAGGTTCCGGCCAGGGAGCCGAGGCGATCGAGGATGTCGAGGATGGTCCTGTTGTTCGGATCGTCCTGTCCCGTTTCCTTGTTGAGATGCTTGCCGAGGTTGTTCACGTCGTTGATCGAGACGGCATAGATCTTGTAGCCGTCCTTGGCCGAGGCGAAGCAGCCCTGGAGCATGCCGAGCACCACCGAGAGGGTGACGGGGTAGATGCCGCCCGGATGCCAGTTCGTGAGGAGCTTGAAGGCGGTAAAGGAAAGATAGCTGTTCGGCTGGATGGCGGAGAGGAGAAGGAAGGGATCCTTCTTGGCGACCATCGTGTCGATGACCCAGTGATTCTCGACCTCGAGAAGCTTGAGGAACAACGGGTAGTTGTCGTTGTTCAGACCCGAAAGACTCAGGAAACGGGCGAAGCTGACCGAACCCTCGACAGCCTCCTCCGTCCGGGATCCGAGCATGTTCTGCACGATCCCAAGTTCCACCTGCATGATCGTTTCTTTTGACCAGGTCCTCTCGATGACCCGCTCGGTCTGTTTATCCATCGTGACCTCCGATGTCTACGAACGCATATATTGAAGCGCTGGAAAAAGTGTAGGTCGGCCCATATGTGCCGTCAAGGGCGCTTCGGCCCGCCCATCACTTTTTGCCCTTATGCATGGCAACGAAACTGGCTCCGAACATCGAATAGTCGTCGTCGTTGCAGGCGCTCTTCGTCTCGGAAGCCGATTTGAACATGGTCCGGAAGTAGCCGTCGACGTAATTACGCCTCGCGACGAGGTTGGCGACGAGGGTGGCCGAAAGACCCGCGGGATCGTCGCTCCAGCCCTCCACGAGCCTTCTCGCGATCCTGCCGAGAGCCTCTTCGGGTATGGCCATCAGCGCGCACAGTCGCGCCTCGAAGGTTTCGATAGAGACGCCCTCGAAGTTGTCCGGTCGCAGGAGGGTCAGGAATCGCGTCTTCTCGGTCCGATGCCAGCCGAATTTTTCCTGATTGCCGGTGATCTTCATCTGTGTGGCCGTAAAATCGGCCTTGTCGAAGTCGATTGCCACGAGGAAGGGCTTCGTAGCCTTGTTATGGATCACGAGGTAATTGTTCGGATTGCGATCCTCGTCAAACGAGACCCAGCGGTTGATGAGATCGGCCCGGAGCCAATCGATGAAGGGCTGCTGCAAGTAGTCGTAGGACGAAATCTGCATGGCGTGCTGGATCACCTTGGTGGCCCGCCAGACCTTCCCCCCGATCGTGAAGACCGTCGTCGGCGCCGAAAGGCTGCCGAGAAAGTGGTCCAGCAGATACGAGAGAGTACAAGTCCTATGGTAGAGGATTTCCTTCGGATCGACCGCGGGCTTGAGTATCCATGGATGACCCGCATCGTCGACGGCCCCGAAATAGCCTTTGACCTGGGCATTAAAAGGCACCAGGTCCTGCGACACGGCCATTTCGACCTTGAGGGCCTCGAGCTTGTCGAGGACCTCCTCGGCGCCGAAACGCAGGTAGAAATAGTCGATTATGTCCTCGTCGCCGATCTCGGCAGCCAGACGCTCGCGCTCATCCATAATTGTAGACCTCCGGTTTCTGGCGTCCGGCCATCCTGACGACGAGGGAACCCGCCTCGATAGTGAAATAAGGGGCCTGACTGCCCGAACCGGAATAGATGATGTGATGGTTCTTCATGCCGATGACGTTGAGCCACACCCCGGTCTGATTGCCGTCCGACCAGAGGGGGTTATGGCCGACGATAAAGGGCGTATCCTCGGGAAGGCCGAGCTGGAAAAGGACGAGCCTGATATCTTTTTCGCCGTACTCCTTGGGGCTGGGAGTGCCGTGGTACTCGTTGACCCTGTTCCACATCAGCTGGTGATACTTCTCCGGATAGCGATGGATATCGATGAGCTCCTCCCTTACGAGGCCGCCGCGCGGCGGGCCCGCGTGGGTGATGACAAAGCCGTCGCCGATGATGAACATCGGCAGAATGTCGAATAGACCTTGGGTGGCCGCGACATAATCGGCGTCCTCGGCCTCGAGGAGGGCCTTCTTGAATTCGAGGCCCTGGGCGATGCCGCTCTTGCGCAGGCGTTCGTCGAAGGTGTCGTGGTTGCCCCGGATGTAGTAGACGTTTCGCGGATGTTCTACGATGAGACGAAGGATGTAGTTGAAGATCTCGACCGAGGTCGCCATCTCCTTCATGTGGCCCGTCCTGTCGTCGTGCATCGCGTCGCCCACGAAGACCAGGGCGGCCCTTCCCTCCTCGAAATCCTCGCGGTTGCTCCCGTGATCGATGATAGAGACAAGGTTTTCGAGGTTGGCATGGAGGTCACCGATGATTATCGGACGGAGATCCGAGGGAAAATCCAGAAGGCCGCCGGGCTCCCCCGCTGGGTTCGAGGGACGATCTCGCCAGAGTCGGCAGGTCTCTATCGCCTTTTCGACCAGCTTGACGCCGACCGGCGCCTCGATACGCGTCGCGACGGGTAGGGTGGTATTTTCGCGGCCCGACGACGGCGCCGAACCTTCCTGCAATCTGTCGATAGGGCCCTTCCGGGCCATGGTCGCCTCCTCATGGGATCCTCCCCCTGACGGAGGCGGAAACATCAATGCCTTTTCGCCTTGCCAGCGGGCGGCTTCCCTTTGCCGGAAGGCGGCTTCGCCTTGGGCGCCGGCGCCTTCGGGCTATGCACAACTGCCGGGCTTGGCTTTTTCGAAGCCGGCTTCGCTGTCAGCGCTTTCGCCCCCACATCCTTTGACCCGGTAGTCGCGCCGGTAGTCTCACCGGCCGCCATCTTGGCCTGTGGGGTCAAGCCTGTCCTAGCCCCATCCGCGCCGGTATCCGCCGAGGAAACCCTGGAAGCGGGACTCGCCTCCTTGAATATCGAGGCGCCGTCGCTCGAAGCATTTCCGGTAAATTCCTTTATGAAACGGCCGGATCTGTCCCGCTTGCGCTCGCGGCGCTTGGCGACCAGATCGGCGTAGTCTTCCTCGGGGGCGACACCATTGCGATCGGCCACCCTCACGAGGAGGGGCTCGGGGATGGCGTCGATCATCTCGCGGGTGCGATCGAAATAGGCGAAGCGCACGTTGAAGGCGTGTTTCGAAAGAACGCTCTTGTCGGGCTCGCCATAATAGTCGCCAAGCCTCGTTATCCTGTCAAGGATTTCGAGGATGAGGCGGTTTTGCGGATGCTCCTGGGGCTGGTCCTTGAGGAGGAATTTGCCGAGGGCGTTTATGTCCATTATGGACAGCTTCCTGATCCTGAAGCCGTCATCCGCGTCGAAGTAGGCGCTCTGGATGATGCCGAGCAGGGCCTCGAGGGCCCGGGGGTACAGCTCCTCGGGATGGCGGGAAAAGAGGGTCTGAAAGGCGGCCTCGATAAGCTCGGTGTCTGGTCGTATCGTGGAGAAAAGCAGTCGAGGTTCCCTGTCGTGCAGCATCTCGTCGATCACCCAGGGATTGTTGGTCATCACGAGTCTGAGGAAGAGCCAATAGTTCTCGGCGTTGAGGCCGGCGAGGCTGAGATAGCGGGCGAAGGCGACGGAGCATTCCACCTGCGTCTGGGTCACGCAGGAAAACAAGGCTTCGCGCACGTAGGATGCGTGATCCTTGATGAGGCGGCGATCATTTTCGGCGATCGCGTTTCCGTTTCGTGAAGCCATTGCAGCTCTTCCCGATCCAATATCGGCGGAAACGTGGCCTCGACTTAGGTCATCGTCGGATTTCACATTATGAGTATCGCGGAGGGGCTGCCGCCCCGCAACCGCGAACTCAGCGCTTGAGCTCGGAGAGCTTGACGGGGTGTACCTGGGTATCCTCGCCCTCGACCTTGCGGAATTCCTCGAGGATCTCCCGCCCGCGGCGGGAAAGCTTTTGCGGCATGTTCACGACGATCTTCAGATAAAGGTCGCCGCGCCTCCCGTTCTGGTTGGGAACCCCCTCGCCTCGCACGCGCAGAAGGGTGCCGTTCTGCGTTCCGGAGGGGATGGTGACGGCGACCTTCTTGTGGTCGATTGTCTCGAGGGTGACCTCCCCGCCGAGGCTGGCCATCGCCAGGCCGACTGGAAGGGCGCAATACAGGTCGTTGCCGTCTCTCTCGAAGTACTCGTGAGGGCGGACATGGATGAAGACATAGAGATCGCCGGGGGCGCCCCCATTGGGGCCGGAGTCGCCCTGGTTGGGGATGCCGACGCGCTTGCCGTCCTCAACCCCCGGGGGGATAGTGACGCGGATCTTCTGTTTCTTCTTCGCGAGGCCGGAGCCGCCGCAGTCGTGGCAGGGATGCTCGATGACGGCTCCCTCTCCCCGACAGGTAGGGCAGGGCTGGGCGATGGAAAAGAAGCCCGAGGAGCGTCTCACCTGGCCGGAACCCTGACAGGTCGGACAGACCCGCCTGCCCGAACCATCCGTCGAGCCCGAGCCCTTGCAGGTCTTGCAGGAGTCGTGGCGCGAATAGGTGATATCGGTCTCCATGCCGAAGACCGCGTCCTCGAAGGAGAGCTCGAGGTCGTAGCGAAGGTTCGAGCCGCGCTGGACCCGCTCGCCCCCGCCTCGCCGCGCGCCGCCTCCGAAAAAGGAATCGAAGATGTTCGAGAAGTCGCCGAAGCCGCCGAAGATGTCCTCGAAATCCCTGAAGACGCCCGAGAAATCGTGGGCGCCCTGGCCTCCGCCCATGCCCTCGACGCCCGCGAAGCCGAAGCGGTCGTAGGCCTGGCGCTTCTCGTCGTCGCCGAGGATCTCGTAGGCCTCGGTGGCCTCCTTGAATTTCTCCTCGGCGGCCTTGTCGCCCGGATTCTTGTCCGGGTGAAACTGGATGGCGAGACGGCGGTAGGCTTTTTTTATGTCGTCCTTCGAGGCGCCCTTCTCGACGCCGAGGACCTCGTAATAATCACGCTTGGCCAATTGGGTCTCCACGATTCACCACAGAGAGCACAGAATTTGGGAAGGGAGAGAACAGGGAGGAAGAAGGCATAGGAAGGCAGGGAGAAGACCTCCCTACCCGCCCAAACCCTCCCTGCTCACCGATCACCATCGGGCGCCTCGCGGTTGCCTGATTGAATTATTTCTTCTCTTCCTCGTCGACGACGCGATAATCGACATCGTCGGCGCTGCCGTTCTTCGGACCCGAGGAAGCCCCCTGGCCCGGCTCGTAGGGCTTGGAGCCGAAGGGCCCTGCGCCTTGAGGACCCGCGCCGCCATCCTGCCCCGGCTGGGCGGAACCCTGCGTGTTCTTGTACATCTCCTCGGCGAGCTTGTAGGAAGCCTGCTTGAGGGTCTCTGTCTTCTGTTTGATGAGCTCGACGTCCGTGCCGTCCATGACCTTGCGGAGATCGGCGATGGCCGCCTCGATGGCAGCCTTGTCCTCGGCCGAGATCTTGTCCCCGTAGTCCTTGAGGGACTTCTCGGTCTGGTAGGCCAGTCCGTCGGCCTCGTTGTGGGCCTCGGCCCTTTCCTTTTCGCGCTTGTCCTCGGCGGCGTGGGCCTCGGCTTCCTTGACCATCCGGTCGATCTCGCCGTCATTGAGACCGCCCGAGGCCTCTATCCGGATCTTCTGCTCCTTGCCGGTGCCGAGATCCTTGGCCGAGACGTGGACGATGCCGTTGGCGTCGATGTCGAAGGTGACCTCGATCTGGGGAACGCCGCGGGGGGCCGGGGGAATGCCGACGAGGTCGAAACGGCCGAGGGTGCGGTTCTGGGTGGCCATTTCGCGCTCGCCCTGGAGGACATGGATCGAGACGGCGGTCTGGCCGTCGGCCGCCGTCGAGAAGATCTGGCTCTTGCGACAGGGGATCGTCGTATTGCGCTGGATAAGGCGGGTAAAGACGCCGCCGAGGGTCTCGATGCCGAGGGAGAGGGGGGTGACGTCGAGGAGGAGGACGTCATGCACATCCCCGCCGAGGATGCCGCCCTGGATGGCGGCACCGACGGCCACGGCCTCGTCCGGATTGACGCCTTTCGAGGGCTCCTTGCCGAAGAGGTCCTTGACGATCTGCTGGACCTTGGGGATGCGGGTCGAACCGCCGACGAGGATGACCTCGTCGATCTGGGCCGCGGTGAGGCCGGCATCCGAGAGGGCCTTGGTGCAGGGGGTCTTGGAACGCTCGAGGAGGTCGTCGATCATGCGCTCGAAGGCGGCGCGGGTGAGGGTCTTCTGGAGATGCTTCGGGCCGCTCGCGTCGGCGGTGATGAAGGGGAGATTGACCTCCGCGGACTGCACGTTGGAGAGCTCGATCTTGACCTTCTCGGCCGCGTCCTTGAGACGCTGGAGGGCCATGCGATCCTGGCTGAGGTCTATGCCGGTTTCCTTCTTGAACTCGGCGACGAGCCACTCCATTATGCGGCGGTCGAAGTCGTCGCCGCCGAGGTGGGTGTCGCCATTGGTCGACTTGACCTCGAAGACGCCCTCGCCGAGCTCGAGGATCGAAATATCGAAGGTGCCGCCGCCGAGGTCGTAGACGGCGATGGTTTTTTCCTTCTTCTGATCCTTGTTGAAGCCGTAGGCCAGGGCGGCCGCCGTCGGCTCGTTGATGATGCGCTTGACCTCGAGGCCGGCGATCTTGCCGGCGTCCTTGGTGGCCTGGCGCTGGGCGTCGTTGAAGTAGGCGGGAACGGTGATGACGGCCTCGCTGACCGTCTCGCCGAGATAGTCCTCCGCGGTCTTCTTCATCTTCTGGAGGATGAAGGCCGAAATCTCCTGCGGGCTGTATTCCTTGCCTGCGGCATCCACGCGGACGTCGGTGCCGCCCTTGTCCACGACGTGGTAGGGGACGAGCTTGACCTCCGCTCCGACCTCGTCGAAGCGACGCCCCATGAAGCGCTTGATCGAATAGACGGTGTTTTCGGGATTGGTGATCATCTGGTTCTTCGCCGGGGCGCCGACCACGCGCTCGCCCTTCGTGGTGAAGCCCACGATGGAAGGTGTCGTGCGGCCGCCCTCGGAGTTCGCGATGACGAGGGGCTCGCCGCCTTCCATGACCGAAACGCAACTGTTCGTCGTTCCGAGATCGATTCCGATTATCCTGCCCATGTTCAAGCTCCTTCAAACGCTTCATGTAGACGGGGCCGCGTCATCCTGGCGCCCACGCCGACCTTTCGGTAAAATACTGATTCCGCGCATGCGGCGGAAAGCGAGGAATCGGGCCCGGTGCCGAAGCCCTCCGGGACTCAATTCTCGATTAATCTACTATTTTGCGAGGCTTTCGGCATCAGTTTTCGTGCCATCTTCGCCCGTGTTGACGTTTTTCGCCCCATCCGACGGGGCGGCCCCAGCCTGCGGGGCAGCCTTGGGAGTCGGCATCCTGACCCTCACCTTGGCGCTCCTGACCACGCGATCGTGGAGTTTGTAGCCGGGCAGGAATTCCATGGAGACCTCCGGTTCCTCGACCTCACCGGGCTCGCTCGCCAAGGCCTCGTGCACATGGGGATCGAAGGGCTTGCCGAGGGATTCGAAACGCAGCAGCCCGTATTTGCTTTCGAGCAC
>DATKTD010000294.1:0-2524 GCA_035531315.1 Rectinemataceae bacterium | reverse complement strand
AGCCGGCGGCGGATGCATCCTGTCGGGAAGGGTCGAAGACCAGGCGATGCTGCATGGTCTGATACGAAGCGTGAGGGATCTGGGCCTCACCTTGGTTTCCATTCAAATAATGGAAGGCCCGGAGCCAAACCGGGAAAGGGGTAAATAGCATGATCGATTCCAAGGCAAACGCGCGGATCACCGGCGTCTTGTTCATCCTGGGCACGGTGCCACCGATCATCGGAGGGATTCTTTGGGGATCGCTTGTTTCTTCCCCGGGTTATCTGTCTACGATGGCGACGCACAGCGCGCAAATTCTCGGCCTGGCCCTCTTCGACATCCTATTCTTGGGGCTGGCCTGCGCAGGCATCGGGATATCGCTCTACCCTGTCCTGAAGCGTCACGGGGAGGGTCTGGCCCTCGCCGCGATGGGTTTCCGCCTGATCGAGGGAGCGCTCCAGATTGTCGGCGCCATCGTCCTCGTCGCCCTCCTCGCCCTCAGTCAGGAATTCGTGAAGGCCGGAAGTCCCCCCGACTCGTTTTTCCAGCCCGCAGGCGCGGCGATCAAGGCGGTGAGGGATTGGGCGGCCAACGGCTCCGCGGTCTTCCCTTGGTGCGTAGGGGCCTTCATCTACTACTCGGTCTTCTATAGAACGCGACTCGTTCCGCGCTGGCTCTCCGTCTGGGGCATGCTGGGACTCCTTCTTTTTCTCGTCTCGGCATTCATGGCGATGTTCGGTTTATTCGGGTCGTTTTCGCCGGCTCAGTTTGCTTTGGCCCTTCCCATCCTCGTGCAGGAGCTGGTTCTTGCGGTCTGGCTTATCGTCAAGGGCTACGGCGAGGGCGCCAAGGCCAAGGCATGAAGAATACCGAGAATTTCACGAACACATACGGCATTTAGGAGGCAATTATGAAGTTGCTATTTGCGGCATTGATGGCGGCCCTCGTCATCCCGACCTTCGCCCTGGATGGTCTGGAGCAATGGGCCTCCAAGATCTGGATTCGGCCTCTGCCGCCGGAGAGGGACTCGGTGGCGGTGGTCCTGACGCGAGAAGGTCCCGGCGCCTTCAAAAAGACCATGGCGAAAACGACCTGCATGATGCGTCCCGACGGCTCCTATACGCGGGACTATTCAAGCCCCGACGAGACCTCCCATTCGGATTTCCTCCAAAATGGCTCCCTCGCGTCGATAACCTCCGACAACGCCAGTGACAAAAAGATCTACATTGTCACGATCAGCCCCGATCGCAGGCGGGCGTCTTTCCGCACCGAAGCGACAGGAAAGGAACCTGCCGTCAAAAATCTGCCGCTCAAGCCCAACAACCTCGTCATGTCGGAATACGTGAATCTCATCAGGCAGGCTTGGAAGAGCGGAATCCGCGATGGATTCGCCTTCAAGGGACTCGCTCCCGATGGCTCGATGGAGATCGACATGGAAACGAGGCTGGTCGAAACCAAGACACCGTGGAGCCTGAGCGACAAGTACGAGGTCCCGGCCGAATTCAAGGCCGCCTTCCCCGATTCGCAAAACTATGTCGTCGCCGACTTCAATTTAGGTGGAATTGTATCGATGATTTACAAATTTCACAATTACTGGATTTTCAAACTCGCCCCGTCGGGTCTCGAATACGTCGGCTCCTTCGGAGGAGATCCGAAGAAGGCGACCTTTATGTTCATGGCCAGGTAGATGGAGGAATCGATGGAACCAACAGATAATAAGTCGCGTCTTCTTGGACTGGCTTTTTTGGTCCAGTTCATTTCATCGTTCACGAGCGGCGTCTTCATGTTCCCCAGGGCCACGGGGGTGCAGGCCTTCGGTTCGCCATTGAGCATCAACCAGATCATGGCCAACATCGTCAGAAATGCGGGACTCCTCCGACTCGACATCCTCGTGGACTTCATCACGGCAGCCGGCGTAATATTCCTCGGCGCGATGCTGTACTCGACCGTGAGAAGGCAGAACGAAGGAATGGCGCTGACGGCCTTCGGGCTTTACGTCTTGAGTGCTGCCTTGCTCGCGGTCAAGATGACCATGCTCTATGCGCTCCTCTTCATAAGCCGACAATTCTTCGCCGCGGAAAGCCCCGCCTCCTTGGGCCCTATGGCCGGGATGATATACGAAGTCATCGAGTACTCGGCCAAGATGCACAGTCTTGCCGTCGGCCTAAGCCTGACGATCTTCTACGCCCTTCTCCTGAAAACCCGCTCCGTCGCGAGGCCCTTGGCCATCTGGGGATTGGTGGGAATTCTGGGCGTCATCGCCGGCGTCACCTTGGGTCTCTTAGGCACCGAGGCTCCATTCTTCTTATTCGCGGTCTACGCCCCCTTCGAGCTGGTGATCGCAATCTGGATACTCACCAAAGGCGTGAGAAAGGAAAGGACGAACTAAATGAAACGCCATATGCTGTTCGCGACCCTATGTTTATTTGCCGTAATCCTGCAGGCTCAGGAGAAACAGGAGTCGTACTCCAAAAGCATCACCAAGTACGGCGGAGCCTTCACCGTCGGCGACTCTTTCGCGACGGACAACCTCGGCTACGGCCTC
>DATKTD010000293.1:0-17170 GCA_035531315.1 Rectinemataceae bacterium | reverse complement strand
GAACAGCCTCATGGCCATCAAGGCCCAGTACCTCGATCTCCGCGAAGGATTCGCCGCCTCAGCCCAGGACATCAGCCTCGCGGCCAACGTGGAATCCGTGGCCCTCATCCTCACGGGCCTCGCGGTGGGACTCCTCGTGCGTCGCTTCGGCGTGAAGCTCCTCATGCTCGTCGGCGGCGTGGCAGGCCTCTGTTACCTCCTCGCCTACGCGCTCGCGCCGAGCCTCATGCTCATCTACTTCTTCTCGATCCTGAAGGGCCTCTCCGACGGCCTCCTCGCCCCCGCCTCCTACGCCTTCGCCTCCACCCTCATCCCTCCCCAAAAGCGCGGCGCCTACTTCGCGGCCTACAACGCCACCTTCATGCTGAGCTGGGGACTAGGCGCCACCTTCGTCACGGCCCCCCTCATCGACGCCCTCATCGCCGCCGGAAGGGGAGCCGTCCTCGCCTATCGCATGGGTTCCCTCGCCTCGGCCGGTCTGGCATTCGTCGGCCTCACCCTGCTCGCGGCCCTGCTGGCGGGGATGGGGAAGAGGGGGCTGACCCCGCGTGGACTGCAGGCAGGTGTCGGAGTATAGTGAGGCAGGGGAAGGGGGACACAATGAAAGCGGAATTCACGGCTATTATCGAAGCCTCGCCTGAAGGCGGATTCTGGGCGATGTGTCCTGAAATTCCTGGCGCCAACGGACAAGGAGAAAGCATCCTCGAAGCCAAGGACAGCCTCCGGGCAGCGGTCGAACTGATACTCGAGGATAGGCGGGAAGACATGCTGCGAGGATTGCCGAGCGATGCCATTCGAGAGTCGCTCCTCGTGGGATGAAGCGCCTCGACCTTGAGCGCAAACTCCGCATCGCGGGGTGCTACCTGAAACGCGAAGGCGCTTCCCATTCGCTCTGGATCAATCCGCATACGGGCATCGTGGAAGCTCTTCCGCGGCATTCCGAAATTAAAGAGTCGCTTGCCAGAAAAATCCTGAAAAGTTTGTCTGCCGAGTGATCTGGACTGCCGCCCCCTGCCTCCCCCGCTCCTTCGCAGCCTGCCTCGCCACCTTCATGTCGAGCTGGGGCGTGGGTGCCACCTTCGTCCCGGCTCGAACATAGACACCTTATCGCCACGGGCAAGGACCTCTCCTCGCCTATCGGGGTCTGACACCAAAGCCCTCCCTCTTGAAATCCCGATTCAGCTATATAAACTTTACTCTATCTTTTCAAAAGGAGGGCATGCTGAACCGGCAACCACAGCCATGCTTTAGCTCATGAATTCGGCGCGCAGCTGCGTGCCGAATTCACGAGAGTGACGTGTCCGAGTTGCCGGATCAGTCATTCCCGAGTCGGATCTCGATGAGATCCGGGCATCAATCGCCACCCTGAAGGGGAAGCTCCTGCCGCACCTCAGGACCCTGAACGCCCAGGAAAGGCTCGAGCTACCGAAAATGGGCGACAGGACAGTGGCATTCGTCCAGAAGGCTCTCAATCAACCGGCAACCAAGGTAATGCTTTAGCTCGCGATCTTGCCCGCTACCGCGGACAAGATCGCGAGTTTTACCAATTATAAAGTTGCCGGTTGAGTAAGTACGGAGAGCGGAACCGGGAGCTCGTGCCGAACTTCCTCGACCTCAGGGCGATGGCCACCGACACCAGGGCCGTCCAGACCCTCCGCGAACTTGCCCAGGGCCTCAACCCCATTACGGACGCACTCAACGATTCCATGACCCTCTCGGGCTCGGAAGCCTACCAAAGAGCCCTCGTCTTTTATTCCAACGTCAAGAACGCCGCCAAGGTGAAGGCGCCCAACGCGTCGACCATCTATGACGACCTCTCCGCCCGCTTCCCTGGAGGGACGTCCAAGAAGAAGGCCTAGACCCACTTCCGAGGTAGGGGGGGGTACCTCGAAGATCCTGCGGCGAGGCTTGGAGATGCGGCTGTGGATCTCGGAGCTCGAAGCGGGCTTCGCTTCCATAGGCACCATGCATCTCGCCAAGGGCCTCGAATTCCGCGCCGTTGTCGTCATAACCTGCGACGACGAGGTTCTCCCCCTCGAGTCTCGAATCGAGGATGCGGTCGACGAGTCCGACCTCGAGGAGCTCTTCAACACCGAACGGCATCTTTTCTACGTCGCCTGCACCCGCGCTCGCGACTGGCTCCTCGTCACAGCCGTGGCGCCAGGTTCGGAATTCCTCGGAGACCTCAGGGTCTGACCAGGCGGAAGCCCTGGTCCTTGCCCCTGAAATCGGGGCCGGTCGGAAAGCGATAGGCCGACCTGATACTTCGGACCCCGTCGTACCAACTGCCACCGCGGGATGCTTCCCCCGTCCCCAGCCCCGATCGTCCGGCAAAGGGGCTCCGGTCGCCCGGCAGTAGGCGTCGAATTCATCGAAGGTGACCTCGTATTTCCCGATCCAGGCCCTCCTCGCGGAGTCGGGCGCAAAGCCCCGTCGTCGTATTTTCGATCCGCGACTCCGCGTGACGACGGGGCCTTTCGATCACTTCAAATAAGGCACGTAGGCGGGCTCCCACATCGCGGCCTCGACGAAGGAGAGGAGGTCGGCGGGACGGGGCACGCGAGCGAGGCCGTCGTCGAAGGCGACCTTCGCCACGGCGGCGCCGATATGGGCGGAAACCTCGCGGATGCGATCGAGGGCCGGGTAGACTCGGCCGAGCTCGAGGTCGGTGGGCATTACCATGCCGGCCAGGGCCTTGGCCGCCTCGGCGAACATCCTGTCGGTGACGCGGCTCGCCCGTGTGGCGACGACGCCGAGACCCACTCCCGGGAAAATGTATGAATTGTTTCCTTGTCCGGAAACGAAGGTGCGGCCGCCGATGACGCAGGGAGGGAAGGGACTGCCGCTCGCGAAGATCGCCTTCCCCTTCGACATCGAGTAGGCTTCCTCGGCGGTGCACTCCGCCTTCGAGGTCGGGTTGGATAGCGCGAAGATGATGGGCCGCTCGTTGTAGCGGCACATGGCCTCGATGACCTCCTTGTTGAAGGCCTTCGCGATGGTCGAGACGCCGATTATGGCCGTGGGCTTGAGTTCGTCGAGGGCGCTCTGGAAATCGGGGCAGGCCTTGAAGTCGTGGGCGAAGGGCAGCTTGTGGGCGGCGAGATCCGTCCGCCCCTTCACGACCAGTCCCTTGCTGTCGACGAACCAGCACTTCCTCCGAGCCTCCTCGGGCTTGAGACCCGCGTCGATCATGGCGGAGACGATGAGTTCCCCGATGCCAACACCGGCCTCGCCCGCGCCGAGGAAGAGGATGCGCTGATCCGCGAGCGTCTTGCCCGTGAGCCTCAGCGCGGAAAAGATGCCGGCCAGGGCCACGGAGGCCGTGCCTTGTATGTCATCGTTGAAGGTGCAGACCCTGTCGCGGTACTTCTCGAGGAGGCGGAAGGCATTGGTGTTGCCGAAGTCCTCGAACTGGACGAGGACACCGGGCCAGCGCTTTTCCGCGGCGGCGATGAACTCCTCGACGAAGGCGTCGTACTCGGCGCCTCGTACGCGGGCCTGGCGGAGGCCTACGTAGAGAGGATCGTTCCGGTACCCGAGGTTCTCCGTGCCGACATCGAGCATGATCGGCAAGGTGTGAGCCGGATCGATGCCCGCGCAGGCGGTGTAGAGCGAGAGTTTGCCGACCGGGATGCCCATGCCGCCCGCGCCCTGGTCGCCCAGGCCGAGGATGCGCTCGCCGTCGGTCACCACGATGACCCGGACGTCCTTGCGCTTCCAGTTGTCGAGGAGCTCGACGACATGGCCGCGGTCGTTGTAGGAGATATAGAGGCCCCGCGGGCGCCTGAAGAGGTGCCCCCAATTCTGGCAGGCCTGGCCCACCGTGGGCGTGTAGATGATCGGCATCATCTCTTCCAGGTGCTCCGTCACCACGCGATAGAAGAGGGTCTCGTTCCTGTCCTGCAGACTCACGAGGTGGATGTAACGCTCGAGGTCGGTCTGCTTGGCGCGATAATTGTCCATGACGCGGGACACCTGCTCGTCCATGCTGTGAACGTGTGCCGGCAAGAGTCCGCGCAGCCCCAGGGCCTCGCGCTCCTCGGTGGTGAAAGCAGTCCCCTTGTTGAACAGGGGATCGTGGAGAAGGGCCTCTCCGCGCGGGAGTCCCGCTGCGGCATCTACTCGAACGGACGGTTTTTCCGCCATGTCAATGTACCTCCACGCCGATTTGCTCGGCGGCATATATAGCAAAACCGCTGCCTCTCCGCGGCCAAAGAGTCGATCGGTGAGGGGATTTTGCCCAGGCGAAAGGCTATCCCTCGGAACAAGAAGCGTCAATGGAGCAATTTATAAGCACTTTCCCGGAGCCAAGCCCCTTCCCCCTTATCCAGCCAGGCATTTGACGACGACCTGTCTCGGTCTCGGGCCGTCGAATTCGCAGAAGTACAGGGTCTGCCAGGTGCCGAGAAGCGGACGGCCCCCGGCGATGATGAGGCTCAGGCTGGGACCGACGAGGCTCGTCTTGATGTGGGCGTCCGAGTTGCCCTCGCTGTGGAGGAAGGAGGGGTCGCGGGGAGCGAGGAGGGCGAGTTGCCGGAGGAGGTCGCTCTTGACGTCGGGGTCGGCCGACTCGTTGACGGTGAGAGCAGCCGTGGTATGGAGGGACTGGATGAGGCATATGCCCTCATCCACGCCCGATTCGGCGATCGCTTCCTCGAGCTCGGCCCCGATGTCGATGATCTCCAGCCTCTGACTGCTCCGGATTTCGATGGTGTATGGTGCGCTCATCCAAGGAGGATAGCCGAGGACCAGGACCTGGTGAAGCCATCGGCTGAAGTGGAAGCGGCAAGAGGCTGGCCGCCTATTAGGGGATATCATCATTCCCTGCAATTGTTGTCATCGATCGTGGCCCCCCTCCCTGAGCATGGCCTACCTTGACTTTACGACCCCTCCTCATGACCTTGGCGGGAGGAGGATATGAACATGCTCGATTTCAGCGTTTCGTGGATTCCCCTCGTCGTCGTGGCCTTGGTCAATTTTTTCCTGAGCTGGCTCTATTACTCGCCGTCCCTGCCATGGTTCAAGGCTTGGCAGCTCGCCACGGGCATGGATCCGAACAAGAAGGAGATGACCGAGGAGGACAGAAAGGCGATGCCCCGCCTCATGGGCGGCGCCGCTATCGCCACCCTGCTTTTCTCCTACGGTCTCCAGGTCGCCGTCCATAGCGTGAAGGCTTCGGACTTCGCGACGGGAGCCCTCACCGGGCTGGTCCTGTGGCTCGCCTTCGTCGTCTCCCACAGTCTCAACACCCAGTTCGAGGGAAGGAAGCCCATCGTTCTGGTCATCAACAACGCCTTGTATCTGGTCACCTATGTCGTCTTCGGCGGTTTCCTCGCCGTCTGGAAGTGAGCTAGCCTGGCCGACACGACGCTGCGGTGAAGGCGCATCGCGCCGCTCCCACGGGGGCGGCGACTTCGTGGTCTTATGCGAGGGCGGCGGCCGTCCTGATCGCGAGGTCGAGGGCCGGAGCGAGGGTTTCAGGATTCAGATGATGGCCCTGTCTTTCCCACTGGACCACTTTTTCCGTCACAAAGGCTCCGTGGTTCGCGGCGAGGAGGGCGAGAATTTTCTCCTTGGCCTCGAATCTGTTTAGGCGCGAGAGAATGGGCAGGCCGTCCTTGGCCTTGATCCTGACTGCCTCGTCGAAGGCCGGATCGCCGAGTTCGAGATCCTGCAGGCCGAAAAGGCTTTTGCCCAGCTTGGTGAAAACCCCCTCGTGCGCGATGCGGCACTGTACCTCGAAGGGCCGCGGAAGGATGGCCCTGACGACGGTATAGGTCGTGCTGTTCTTGCCGGAACCGCGTACTTCGAGGAAGACCTCGACCTTGACGCCCTCCCTCTCCCCGACCAGTCGCCAGGGATTCGAGGCGGCCAATCTCGCGAAGAGACCGCCGGGATGTTGTTTGATCCAATCGAGGGCCTGGGCACCCATCGGCCCCGCCTCGCGATAGGATGCCTCGAGGACGGCCTGGCCTTCGATATACTCGAGGCCGAGGGCCAAGGCGAGCTGGGAGGCCGAGGCTCTCTCCTTCCGCCGATAGGCCCCGCCGAACTTGAGACTGAGGGCGACGATCAGGATGCAGGAGAGAACGAAGGCGATGGGGACATAGATCTCGGGATCCTCGAACATGGTACCTCCGGGAAGTCGCACCTACAGCTTCGCCCGCATGGGGCATTGGTGGATGCTAGCGCCTAATCCCGGAGAAGCCAAGCCGGGCGACTTCAAAGCGGTGTCAGTAGTCTCGCCGTTCGCGCAGGCAGCTCGACCTCGACATGCCCCTCTTCGACTGAAACGCGAAATGCCTCGTCGAAGCGGTCGGTCAAGGATCTCCCCTCGAATCCCATGACCGGCAGCTCGAGCCGGAGTCGACTGGGACCGTCTGCCTGGTTAAAGATCGCCAAGACCGGTCCCCGGTCCTCCTCGAGTCCCGGACGGGGAGAGCCTGACGGAGGTCGACCGTCGAGGTCGCGCCAATAGACGAATTGCTCGTTGCCGACCAGCACCGGTCGGTAGCTTCCCTGTCGAAGGGCGGGCAGGCTTTCGCGCAGACGGATGAGTCTGTTGATCCAGCCGCAGAGGGCCGGGTGCTCGCTCCTTCCCATCCTTTCCTTTTCGCTCATCGCCGAGAGCGACAAGGTCGGTCTGAGTTCCTCATCCGAGCCGGGACGCCGCGCCCCGCCGATGCCCCATTCGCTGCCGTAATACACCGAGGGTATCCCGGGCATGGTGAAGAGCATGACGTAGAGGAGTTTGAGGCGGGCCGAATCGCCGAGGATGGTGGCGACGCGATCCACGTCGTGGTTGTCGACGAAGTTGTAGAGTGCGAGCTGCCGGTACATGCCTGTCTCAGGCCCGGTGATCGGTCCGAACTGGCGCTTGAAGGTCCAATCGATCTCCCAGTAGTTCTTGTCGACCAGGCTCGACCAGAGGCCCTTGTAGGCCTCGTAATTGGTCACGCTGTGCAGACGCCCCGGCCTGGCCCAGAGCCGATAATCGCCGGCCACGACCTCGCCCATCAGCCAGAACTCCGGCTTGAGCCTGGCGCATCGAGCGGCCAGCTCTTCTATAAAATCGAAACTAAGACAGTCGGCGGCGTCGAGTCGCAGGCCATCGATATCGAAGTCGCGTATCCATGATGCCACGGCGCCGAAGAGATGCTCGCGTAGCTCCGGATTGGAGCCGTCAAGCTTGACGAGCTCGTAGTGGCCATGCCAACCCTCATAGGCGAAATCGTCGCCCGCCGGCCCGCGTCGCGAGAAATCGAGCTTGGCGAACCAAGACGCGTAGGCCGAGGCCCTGCCATGGCTTTGGAGGTCCTTGAAGGCCGGGTGGTCGCGGCCCACATGGTTCATGACGGCGTCCAACACGACCCGGAGGCCGCGGGCATGACAGGCCTCGACAAAGCGGCGCAGACCGCTCGCGTCGCCGAGACGCCGATCCACCCGGTAGTAGTCGATGGTGTCGTAGCCGTGGCTCGTGGACTCGAATACCGGGCCGAGGTAGATCGCGGTAAAGCCCATGCCGACCAGGTGTTCTACCCAGGGAAGGAGGGCATCGATGCGGCTTGGCCCCTCCTCCGCCTCGTGTGGCGGATTTCCCAGGGCCGGATTGCGGCCCGGAGCCCCGAGCAATCCGAGAGGGTACAGATGATAGAAGACGGCCTCGCGCGCCCAGGTCGGATCCTGGAAGGCCTCGCGTGTAGCCGCTTGGGTCTCGTCCGTTTCCATAGAGAAACTCCTCCTCGTTAACTACCTACCGGTAGGTATATTGCAGAACACATCCGCCATCTCGAAGGATGATTCCGTCAGATAATCGTAATTAGGAAAAGATGCCGTGCATGAACTGTCCAACCACGGCGCGCAGGGTCGGCGTGTCGAGCTTGGCCTTGCCGTTCAGGGCTATGCCTATCCAGGTGTTGAGCAGGCCGAGGAAGGAGGCCGCGAAGAGGGCTTCCCGACCATGCATGTTGCCGATCTGCGTCTTGGCCTGCCTGAAAGTCGCGGTGAGACAGGCATGGAGCCAATCGAGGAGGTCGGCTGCCGCGACCCTCGACTCGCTTTCTGCCGGCGCGAAATGGAGGGA
Source organism: Rectinemataceae bacterium (assembly GCA_035531315.1). Classification (GTDB taxonomy): domain Bacteria; phylum Spirochaetota; class Spirochaetia; order Treponematales; family Rectinemataceae; genus CAIJMU01. The sequence continues at coordinate 9,087 of DATKTD010000293.1, read as the reverse complement.
AAGAAGGAAGCGGTAAAACAGCGGTTCGGCCCGGGCGAAGTCGGCGAGCCGGAAGGCTATGCGCTCGAGCGTCAGGGGCACGTCGCCATCGTAGCGGGCGGCTTCGCCCAGTTCCTGTCGAAGCCTGCCGCCCCGGTCTTCGATGATGGCCTCGAGGAGGCCAAGCTTGCTGGCGTAGTAGTGGTACAGGGTCGGCTTGGTGACCCGGGCCAAGCCGACGATTTCCTGCACTCCCACCGCGTCATAGCCTCGTTTGGCGAAAAGCTCGAGGGCCCGCTCCATGATGAGGACTCGATTGTCGTTTGAGGGCAGGCTCTCGCCAGGTACCTCCGGCTTCGTATCCACGCCGGCAGCCTATACCGTTCGGTATAGTGATGTCAAGCGGAGCAATCGGGCTGAGGTGGCGTCGCCACAAAGACGCGAATGGCGCCGCCACGAAGAGGCGGCGGCCGGCTCCTCGCTGGATCAGTCGCGGGCCTTCTGCGGCACGACATAGAGCTTCGACAGGTCGTAGCCCTGCGATTGGGCAATCTCGGCCATCCTGTCGTAGGTCCCTTGGTCGAGGCTGGGACTGCGCGAGAGGAACCAGAGGTACTTGCGCGAATTGTCGCCGACCAGGGCCCAGCTGTAGTCCTGGTCATCGAGGCCGAAGATGAGATAGTCGGCCGAGAAGGGCCAGAAGAATTGGACCTTGAGGGCCGCGGGAACCGCCTTGTCGGGTATCCAGGCCAAGGCCCGGGCCTCGCTGTACTTGCCGTCGAAACTCTTCTTGAAACCCGAATTCTTCACATCGATCCGACCGTCCTTGCGGATGGAATACTCCGCGGTGACGGCGACGAGATCTTTCTCGAAGACCTGCTGAAAACGGGCGATCTCGTACCATCGTCCCGCGTAGCGGAGTGGATCCACCGTCGGGACGAGGCTGAGAGGCGCCAGGTTCTCGGCAGAAAGGCCCAGGAAAGAGGCAAGGACCATCATGGAGAAGAAAAGGCTGCTTCTTTTCGTGATCATGCGACTTCCTCCTAGCGAGGGCAAAAGATACTACCGCCAACGACCAAAGGGCCAGCGGGACCGGCTCGCGATGACGGCGAAGACGAGTTTCTCAGACCGGCCAAAGACCGCCTAATTCTTGCTTGATGGTCATCGTGTCCATCAGGGCCGTAAAAATCGCTCGCTTCCCCATGTCGCTCCCATCCCCATATGGCGAGAAAAGCCAAGCCTCGACCGCGCTATTCTCGTTGCGTCTGCTCCCTTGAGGCAGGTAGAATGGCTTCTCCGCCGACGGCTATGCCGCGCGGCTATCTTCGCTGGCCGGGATAGGTGGATTTCCACGAATAGTATGGACGCCCTCTACAATCTTCTTCGCGGATCGATCGGATTTTCTTTGATCGTTTCGGGGGTTTCGCATCATTTGGCCCCGGGGCGGGACCGGATCACACGACGCACGGGGGAGCTATTCGCGTCGGTGGGTCTCCTCTTTTTCCTAAGCGCACTCGATCCCTTCGTCCGCATCCCGGAGGAAGTGGCCAATCTTGTCATCGTCGCGGCGATATACGTCATCAGTCTCTCCCTTTTCGAGATCGCCCTCTTTCTCTTGTATGATGGCGATCCCGACCGCATGATTCTTCCCGCTCGGCGCGCCGGCCGTTTCTGGTCGGTCCTTATCTTCGCCTTGCCCTTCCTCGATTATTTGCTTGGCTGGGGACCCGTCACGAACAGTGTCGAAGACGGCGCGGCTCTCGGGCCTCTCCATGCGGTGGCCGCCATCTCCATCTATATCCTGCCCGTCATCGCGACGATGGCCGCCATCCATCTCGGAAGACATTCGGGGAAAATCATAGCCGGTTCGGGAACGGGGATGCGCATTCTCCTTCGCGGCCTCGGGGCCCTGGTACTCTCCCTCCTGGGCGTTCTCGCGGGCGCGGCAGCGAATTCGAACGCACTCTACCGGGCGGGTCATATCGCCCTCGAAGGCTGTATGCTCGCCTGGGTCCTTTTCATGTCTGCCCGGCCGGATCTCTTTCGTCTGGCCAAGCAGGAAATATGCGTCGAGCGCGCAAAGAACAGGGTGCTCGAGTTTGACGAGGCTCTGGAAATCGGCGCTCGCATCGAGAAGCTGACAGCGGACCCGGGGCTCCTCCGCGACGCCGAATTGTCCCTCGCCTCGCTTGCCGTGCTGGTGAAGGTACCCGCTTACCGCCTCTCGATCTTCTTCAATAGCAGTCTCCATTCCTCATTTCCGGTTTGGCTCAACGCGAGGAGGATAGAATTCGCGCGAGAGCTCCTCCTGGCGCGGCGGGATATGTCAATTCTCGACATTGCCCTCGATGTGGGCTATTCGTCGAAGTCCTCCTTCAACAGCCAGTTTTCGAGGATCGTAGGAATGAGTCCGAGTGAATGGAGAAAGGCCCAGGAGGCGAAGCGACTCTCGGGACCGCCGGATGGAGCCTCCTTGGAGGAATAGTCCCATTTGACCATGGCGGCTTTGGCGTCCTGATTCGCGAAACAGGCCGCATGGGATGCCGCCACCTACTATAGTCCCCGCAAGCGGCGGGCTTCGCAGGAGCCGTGGTCAAAGAAGGCACCATGAATTTTCGTCACAAGGCATTCGCCGTCTCGGCCCTGTCCCTCGCCATATCGTCATTTCCCATGCTGGGCCAGGACCCTTCCCCCTGGACCTTCACGGCCGCGCCGACCTACCTCCTGCCCCTGATGTCCGGGGATGGGGGAACCAACACCCTCTTCGGTCCGGTGCTTGGCGGCACCGGCGCCGCCTGCTACAGGGTTTCCCCCTTCCTATCCCTGCGGAGCGGAGCAAGTTGGACGAACGCGGGCTTTATGCCTTATTCGGGTATCGCCGTCCCCGGCGGCCTCGGGGAGTTTACCCTCCTTGTTGGAGCCTCGACGGGAACCACCCTCGGGTCCCTCTTCTCTCTCGATGGCTTTCTGGATGGGGGATTGTCTTACGGGATGCTGTCGACCGGTCCGAGCTCGGCCTACGCTGCGCTCAGGACCGGCGCCGGGCTGGACTATACTTTCGCCCAGGATTTCGCTGCCCGCTTGGAAGCGACCTTCACCTATAAAAGCGGTCTGTACGGGGCCATAGGCGCTTCGCTCGGCCTGTCCTGGTCACCGCCAGTCGCCAAGGCGAGCGAAAACCACCTCCGCCTCCTCAGGCTCTCCTCCCCTGAAATCGAAAGCGTCTTCCCCGTCCTGCGATCGTACTACGGCGATCATCCCATCGGTACGGTGAGTCTTACCAATATCGGCAGGCAGGCGGCCACGGACGTCCACGTGAGCGTCTTCATGAAGCAATACATGGATGCGCCTAAAGAAAGCGCCATGATCCCCTCATTGGCGCCGGGCGCCTCGGTCAAGATTCCCCTTACCGCCCTCTTCAACGATTCCATCCTCTCGGTGACCGAAGCCACGAAGGCATTGGCCGAGGTGATCGTCGTCTACGGCGAGGGAGGCTCAATCAGCCGGACGGCCACGGTGCTCGTCCAGGATCGCAACGCATTAACCTGGAACGACGACCGCAAGGCGGCAGCCTTCGTGTCGAGCAAGGACCCCTGGGTCCTGGACCTCACCGGCAACTTCATAGCTGCGGTCAAAGATTCGCGCAACACTGAAGTACCCAAAAACCTCCAGACGGCAATGGCGATCCACGAGGGGCTGAGAGCCTATGGCCTCGGCTATGTCCTGTCGCCAAACCGGCCCTTCGTCCAGTCTGTCGTGGACCAGGCTGCGGTGGACAATCTCAAGTTCCCCCGCCAGACCCTCGGCTTCCGCTCGGGCGACTGCGCGGATCTCTCGGTCCTGTACGCCTCCTGTTTCGAGGCCGTTAGCATCGAGACCGCATTCATCACCATTCCCGGCCACATCTTCATGGCCTTCGATCTCGGGCTGAGCCAAGCCGAAGCCGCGGCGCAAGGGATTCCGGCCCGAGATCTCATCGTCATGGACGATCATGTCTGGATTCCGATAGAAACGACCATCCGCGACAAGGGTTTTGACGAGGTTTGGAGGGCGGCCGTGGACGAATGGAAGGGCAATGCCGATAGCGGCTTGGCCGCCTTCTATCCCATTCACGACGCCTGGTCCGCCTATGCCCCCGTCGGCCTGCCCGCCGACGGTTCCACAGTCCCACTGCCCGCTCGCGCCGCTTTCATGCCCGATTTCACGGCTCAGGTGGCGAAGGAAGTGAGCCGCGAACTCGAGGCCCGCATCGCCGCCCTGGGGCCCAAGCCGACCGCCGCGGATCAGGCCAGGCAGAAATACCTGAACGACCGCGGCGTATTGTATGGAAGATATGGCAGGTTCGACGAGGCCTGGAAGGATTTCCAGGTCGCCGCGCGGGCCGGTTCGGTGTCAGCCCTCGTGAACCTCGGCAATATCGACTATATGCGCTCCGACCTGGCGGGGGCCTACCAATACTACCAGCAGGCCGCGGTGCAGAGCCCCAACAACGTCAAGCTCCTCATCAACCTCGCCAGGGTCGCCTCGGCCCTCGGAAAGAACGACGTGGTCGCGGCTACCCTCGCGAGACTTGGCAAGCTCGATCCGGCCATCGCCGCGCAAAACTCCACCCTTAGCCAGGCGAAGGCCCCGGCAAGCACGCGGGCTGCCGAGGTCGATGGTGATGCGGTCAATTGGCTATAAGTGACCAGAGAATGGACGTACTATCCAGCGGCAAGGAGCAGCCTCGTGGCTAAGCCATATTCCCGATCGAAACTCATCAAGCCCGTAATTGCCTCGCTTTCCACGATCCTCGTCCTTAGCGCATGCACGAATCCATTGGCACTTGCGGTCAAGGCGGTCCAGACGGCGACTACGGCCCCGATCTTCGTAATGCAATCCATGTCGGGGTCAACGCTTAGCCCCGGCGCCGTCCTGACCTTCTCGAACACCTCGGTGGGCAGTCACGCGTCCCTCGCGCTCACGATTGCAAACGCCGGCAAGACCGGGCTGGCGATAGTCGCCTCCGAAATCGCGATCACTATGAACTCTGGCACCGAGGCGGATACGTTTTCCATGCCCCTCCGACCGCCGACCACGATTGATGGGGGAAACAGCGCGACAATGACGCTTGATTTCCATCCCATTTCCACCGGGAATAAATCAGCGACCGTGATCATTCCGACGAACGACGCGAGCAACCAGAAATTCACCTTCACTATCGCCGGCTCTGGGCTGTCGACGGGAAAAGACTTCACCACTTTCAATATCGCCAACCCCGTAGCCATCGGCAGCATCTCCGCCGACGCCGTATCCGTAAGCGTTCCGACGACCACGAATCGCGGCAACCTCGTAGCCGTCTTCACCACTTCGGCCGGCGCGACGGCCAGCGTTTCTGGCGTCACCCAGACCAGCAATGTGACAGCTCAGGATTTCTCGAACCCGGTGATCTATACGATCACGGCCGCAGATGGCTCGACGAAGACCTACACCGTCGCAGTGGCTCTGCAAAATACAGTTCCCGTCATGGCGGCTACATCGACTCCTACCAACATCACCACGGCAAGCGCGACGGGTTCCGGCAATATTCTGAGCGATGGAGGCAGTGCGGTGACGGTCAGCGGTCTCTGCTGGAGTACGACCCAGAATCCCACCGACGCATCTTCGAAAACGACCAATAGCGCATCCTTTGGGGAATTCTCCTCGTCCATTTCCCCCCTTAGCCCAGGAACGACCTACTATGTTCGATCCTTCGCCACCAATTCCCTGGGCACCGGATATGGGCAGCAGGTCCAATTTGCCACCTTGCCGGCGGCGCCGGCCGCACCGACGGTCGCGGCGGTTGGCGGCCCTGCAGGGAGCGGGCAGCTGGCAGTGTCATGGTCCACTGTAGCCGGGGCTGTCCTCTACGAGGTCTACTGCGATACCACGCCGACCATTCCGGCGAGCACGGCCGACGGCGGGACCGACATCGCCGGTACATCCTGCACGCTGACAAACCTCAGCAATTTTTCCAATTATTACGTTTGGGTCAAGGCCAAAAGCCTGTCGGGACTCGGCGGGGCCAGCACGGCATCGACCCCCACCATGGTGGGGGTCAAGGTCGCCAGCATTACCTTGAGCAAGAGCTCGGCGACTTTCCTTCCCGGGTCCTCCGAGGCCATCACGGCGATCTTCAGTCCGGCGACGGCCACCCAGCCCTTCGCAAGCTGGGGAAGCAGCGCGACATCCTCCGCGACGGTCGCCGGGGGAGTCGTCACAGGGGGAAGCGCCGCGGGACAGGCGACCATCACGGCGACGGCTATTGATGGGGGCGGCGCTACCGCGACCTTCACCGCCACCAACAAGCTCTTTTCGCCGAACACGATTGGGCCGGCCGGCGGCTACCTGTTCTACGACAAGGGATTCTACTCCAACGGCTGGCGCTATTTGGAGGCGGCATCCGCCAATGTCGGCGCGGGCCATCAATGGCTAAACGCTTCGACGGGCGTTCGGCTCAACATTCCCGGGGCCCAGGGAACGGATTTCGGCAACGGCCTGGCCAACACGACGGCGATCATCGCCGCCCAAGGGGCTGGAACGTACATGGCGCTCGATTGCAAGAACTATAGCCAGAATGGTTACAGCGATTGGTTCATGCCAAGTGAGATCGAAGCGAACCAGATGCTCTATGTGGTAAGCTCCATCAACTACGCGATAAGCCTCGCCTATCTCGAATCCTCGACGCAGTACAACAACGGTATTGGCGACGGATGTTGGGCCTACCTGTGTTCTTCCCCCTACGGCTGGACGCCTATAACGACCAGCGTAAGTGGAAGCACGATACTCACGAGGCCCATCCGCCAGTTCTGACAATAGGAAGGCCTCATTCCCTTCGCGTCCTACGATGTGCCAAAGCCTGAACTCGGCTTCGAGAACAGGCGATCGGGCCTTCGTCGAATGCCATAAATATGCGCTGATTTTGGCAGGTTTAGAACTAATTATTTAAACCATGCCAGCCGGGCAAAGCCTTGTCGAAAACCTGGTGAAACCGCGCGACCGCCGCCTCTGTCTAACTATTGGCAGAGGAGGCCGCTATGCAAAGCGGCGGGACTTCCGGCGTCAATCCGATCGCTTCCCCGATATACGCGCAGTATTTGACCCCAGCCGTCGTTTTCGAGCGGGCCCGAGAGAGACTCCGCGCCGAGGAGAAGCGCATACTCGTGAGCTATTATTCGCGACCCGAGGACACGGGCTTCCCGGGCCTGCGGATCGACCTGCTGGCCTGAGACGATTGCGCCAGGCCTGGCAGGTCTTCACCCGTCGAATCCGGAGTCCGCGGCGGCCAATCGCGCATTCGAGTAATGGGCCTTATTTTCGTCGAAGACGAGGCTGTGGACAATTTCTATCTTGTCGCCGGACAGTCCCCCCGTCTCGAGAATCCGCTCGAGGCTCCTGACCGCGTCATAGCCCTGGAGAATGGGGTTCTGGCAGATGACAGCCATGAGGGGATGATTGCCGAGATAATGGAGAGCGGACTTATCGAGGTCGTGGAGCACGCTGTAGGAACGATCGAGGCCGAGCCGTTCGAGTATCGAAATAAAGGCCGGATTGTAGGCCGCGATGAGATAGATGCCATCGGGGGCCTCGGCCTGGGAGCCGAGTATGGTCTCGAGGGTCCTCGTGGCCTCCGCTTGGCCGAGGGCGAGGGGAAGTCGGGCCAAACGCAGCTCTGCCCCAGGCAACCTGGTCCCGATCGCGTCGAGGAAGCCCTCGAGTCGAAAGGCGTCGAGGTCGATTCGCTCCCCCGCATCTTTTCCTGGTTCGGTCGCCACGACGAGAATTCGCGGGGCTTCGCGGAAATAGAGCACCTTCGAGAAATAATCGGCCGCCAGCCTTCCCCCCGCCCTGTCGTCGGCCCCGATGTGGCAGAGTCTGCCGGAATCGGGGGCGTCGACATTGAAGGTGACGAAGGGCAGCCCCGCCGAAGTCAGGAGGGCCTCGACGCGAGGAAGAGCGCCGAGCCACTTGTTCGCGAAACCGACTCCATCGAGGCCCTCGGCGATCGCCTCTTCGAGGAGACCGACGAATTCGTCGCAGGAATTCTCCCTGACCTGGAAGAAATCGACGCGATAGTCGAAGGGCCTGATATGTTCGGCGGCCGTTTCGACACCGGACCGAATATCCTCCCAGAAATAGGCCGGCTCGGTGGAAGAGAAAAGGGCAAGACGCCTCGTCCGGTTCCGCTTCAGGACCTGGGATGCCTTGTGGGGGACGTAGTGCACCTCCCGGACGTAGTCGGCGATCCTTTCGCGCAACTCGGCAGACACGTAACCCGAATTGTTGAGGGCCCTCTGCACGGTGATGAGGGAAAGGCCGAGGGCGTCGGCTATGTCTTTCTGGGTCACGCGCTCCATGGGCGATCGATCCTCCGTTCCTCCGCGCGGTGTTCCGGGGCTTCGAAGCCTCGACGCGGCACCCTCCTTTTCACCATGCGACGCGGATATGGTCAATGCCTCCCGGCGCTTCTACGACGATTCCGGAGTTTTCGACGATGAGCCGGCCCGCCGACGAGGTGGCCGGTCCCTTCAAGCCATGGAGATGGAGCTTCCAGGCCGAGCCACGCCCCGGGCCGGAAAGTCTGGCCTCGATACTCGTAGCGCTCTTCAACACCGCGATGCCGAGGGCGGCTTCACCTGCCGCATCGACGATACCGGCCCCTATCTCCCTGCCTTCGGGCGCCTCGAAGACATGGAAAGTCGGGCTGTCCGCGTAGTCGTAGTCGGGGCGACTTTCGATCGGGCCAGTCGCGAGGACAGAGGCCGGTCGTACGAAAAGTGGGAGGGAGAAATAGTCGAAGGTCGAGCGGAACCAACGGGGTCCCTCGACCACGCTTCCGTCGAGAAAATGGGTCCACCTTCCCTCGGGCACATACCACTCGGCCTCTCCCTCGGCCGAAAAGACCGGGGCCACAAGGAGTCTGTCGCCGAGGAGGTATTGCCTGTCAAGGTTAGCGACTCCGGGATCGTCGGGGAACTCGAGGGCCATCGCCCGCATCATCGGGAGCCCCGTCGCCACCGTCTCGACCGCCTGCGCGAAGAGATAGGGCATCAGCCGACACTTGAGCTTCGAGAAGAATCGGAGGACCTC
>DATKTD010000292.1:0-2547 GCA_035531315.1 Rectinemataceae bacterium | reverse complement strand
ACCGTCTCGGAGACGAGGTTGAGGAGGTTGTCGATGCGGCGCGAGTCGACGCGGAGAATGGAGCCCTGCTGCACCGCCGCCTTGCGCCCGTCGGGATGGGCTTCCTTGACGGCCTCGCCCTCCTCCTCGACATGCTCGCCCGGGCCCGCGAGCTGTTCGGCGCCGGGCCTAAGCGGGGTCGCGGCGGCCGGGCCAGCGGAAGGCGCGGCCTGGGTCGCGGGGCTCGCGGGCGGGGCGACGCGGGCGGAGGCCTGCTGAGACATCGGCTGTGCGCCGGAGGGGCTGCCCCCCGCCTTTTGGGGAGGGGGAAGGGGCGCGGCCTTGACTCCCGCCTCGGTCTTCGCGAGGGGAATTTCGACGAGCTCGATGGAATCGACGACCTCGGGAATCATCGCCTTGCGGCGGAGGGCCTCCTCGGGCTTGTCGGAGGCGATGAAGTACTCGACCTTGGGGTAGAAGGCGTCCTCGTAGAGCTTCTCGAAATCGGGGACCGTCTTTAGCACGGTTCCGACGTCGCGGAGGGCCGCGAAGGCATGGATGGCCGATACCGTGTTCATGAGATTGTCGGGATTGAAGGAGAGGCTGAGGCGCCAGACCCGCCGATCCTCGCCGGCAGCCTCGCGGAGCTCGAGCATCTCGTACTCGGTGAGGCCTTCGAGAGCCGAGGCGGCCGCGGCGGCCGAGTTTGGCTTGGAGCCGGGCTTGGCCGCGGGGGCCGCGGCGGCCGCGGCGGCCAGCTTCGAGGCGGCCTTTGAACCCGCGGGCAGGAATCGCGCGAGGCGGGTCTTGATCCCCTCGACGTCCCCATCGAAGACCGATCCGCCGGCCCGCGCGTCGAGCATGGCTTTTATGATGTCGATCGAGGCCAAAAGGGCGTCGATGAGCTCCTCGCCCACCGTCGCCTTCCCGGAACGGATGCCGTCGAGGACGTCCTCCACGATATGGGTGAAACCGGCAAGCTCGGTCATCTCGACGGTGCCGGCACCGCCCTTGAGAGTATGGGCGGCACGAAATATCTCGTCCACCGCGTCGCGGTTGCCCGTGTCGTTTTCGAGCACGAGAATGCTCTGTTCGAGGGTCTCCACCTGGGACTGGGCCTCGGCGAAAAAGTCCTTGAGAAGTTCCTCGTTGTTGGGGTCGAGATAGTCGCTCATCGTGCCCTACAGCATTATCTACCCTGCCTGTCGAGTCAAGGGACCGGAGCCGGCCCCCGGCATCGACCCGAAGGTCCCATTAAGGCCCTATGAAGGGCGCCGGACTCCGCCGATAATGATTTGAGAAGCCCGCGATCGAGCGCTAGAATTCCTGTACGAAAGACGCGACCGACCGAAGCTTAGCGAAACGCTAGGAGTACCCGCGATGCACAGACGAGCCTCCAAGCCCTTCCCGATGACAGCCATCCTCGCGCTGGCATGCCTTTTCGGCGGGGCACCCCTCTTCGCGGCGAACATCGTCGTCGACAACCTCGAACTCGTGAGCTATGGAAGCTACGATGCCGCGACCGGGACCTTCCCCGTCGTCTCGCGTCTCGCCTTCGACCTCTCCGTGGGCGGGGGCGAGAAATTCGCCGGCCTCCTCCGCCTCGATTTTCTTTCGACCCAGGTCGAAAGCGACCTGGCGACCCTATCGGGAAGCCTCGCGCAGACGGGCACGGCGACGACCGACATCGCCAACCTCATCGCGAGGGCCAACGCGCCCGGACTCAGGCTGAAGACGGCGGCCGTCACGGCAAAAAGAGTCGCGGGCCTCCCCCTCGACGCGGAATATTTCGTGGGGACCCTCGACACCTTCTGCTCGGGGGACGACTTCGTCACGCTTTTCGGGGCCGCTCCCTTCGCCACGGAACTTCGCGGGCCCCTGGTCTACCCCAACGGCATCAAGCTCAACCCCACCGTATCCTGGGATGGCCTGTACTCCGTCTACGGAACGGGCGCGCGCCTGGGTTGGGCGACGAGCGACCGCTCCCACGTCTACGCCTACTTCTATCAGGATTCGAACCTCGGGGCCGGTACCGGCGACTGGTCGAGCGACATCCGGGGTCTCGTCGATTTCGGCAGCGTCAAACTCGAAGGCTTCGCCGGGAGCTCCTGGGATCCTGGCCACGCCGTCGGCATCTACCGTGGGGGCCTGCTTTTCCATGTGGCTCCGGGAAATATTGGCGAATTTTACGCCCAGGTAGGGGTGCCTGAATGGGATCCCGTCGCCGGATTCGACGTCAACGACATCTTTTTTCTCTTCGAGCCCCGTGTGGGTTTCGGAGGCTCGGGCCAGCTCGCCCTCTCGGTCTTCTACCACCCCGCCTACTACCAGCAGAAGGCCACCGGCGAGGGCGGGGCCCTCGACGTCGGCTTCAACCTCCGCTTCGGGCGTCTGGCCGACACCGGGGCACAGGGCGGAGTCGAGAGCTATCTTAAGTTCAGGCCTATCGAGCCCTTCCCCCTCACCGCGACCCTTTCTCCCTACTACGAAGCCATACTCTCGGGAGTGGCATGGAGCTTCAAGCTCGGCATGGACCTCTTCCCCTTCCCCGCGAGTTGGCTGGCGATC
>DATKTD010000291.1:0-27349 GCA_035531315.1 Rectinemataceae bacterium | reverse complement strand
CGATCCTACGCGTGAGGTTTTCCGGCGTCGCAGGCGCCGGAAAACCTCTGGTCCCATCGCACCGGCGACTAGGTCTCGACGTCCTCGAGCCAATCGCGCACCTTCTCGAAGCTCTCGAGGGATTCGGGGGGGCCCGATTTGGCGAGGGCCGCGTGGCCGAGCACGGCCTTGGCGAGGGTCTTGCCGGCGAGGAGGACGTCGCGGCGGGGGAGGATGGCGGCGTCGTCCACCGCGTCGAGGAGGCGCTTGGCCACTCGGTTCGGCAGGAGGCCGAGGATGCGCTCATGGGCGCGGGGCTCGAGACCCTGCATCGCCAGCGCGAGGATGCGACTGTCTCCTTCCTTGAATACAGTGCGAAGCGAGCGCTCGTCGAGGGCCATCACCGCCCTCGTGAGCTCGCGGACGAAGGCGGGATCGCTCGAGAACTCGTCCTCGGGGCCGAGCTCGAGCTCTCCCTCGGCCTCGAGCCGCTTCACCACCTCGGCGAAGGCGTTCTGGGCCTGGCCGATCTCGTCGCCCGAGAGCTTCGCGCGCTGCCACGCGGCGTCGTCCTCGAAGGCCGCCTCTCCGACGGGACCGTAGAATCCGGCGACGAGGTCGACGCTCTCCTGGGCGCAACCGGCGAGGGCGGCCACCGCCAGCTCGCGGCCGGCGGCCCGCATCGTGCGCTCGAGGGATCGCGGATCGAGGGCGAGGCTTCGCACGAGATCGGGGAGGTCGCCGGGCACGAGGAGGCTCTGGTCACGCTTCCTGCGTTTGCGCGCCTTCTCGGCGAGCCAGTCGCCGGCCTTGTCGAAGTATTCCGGCCCGAGCACGGCCGTCATGCGCCTGAGGAGGACGCTCGGGTGCCTGCCCGCCGCGAGGGCCGAAAGACCCGTGCGCACCGCGGCGAGCTCGAGCTTCGTGCCCGCGTCGAGATCGAGGGATATCGGCGAGTGCTTAAAGGCGAAATCGATATGGGCCTGATCGGCGCCTTCCACGAGGAGTTCGAGGCCGAAGCGGAGGAGCTTGCGCTTTTCTATGGCGGCATCCTTCTCGAGGCTCCCTCCTCCGGATTCGCGGAAGCGCTCCGCCATGGCCGCCACCCTGCAGCAGAGTTCGAAGATGGCGTCTTTTTTTTGCCGCGAGACGCCGGCTGGCCGCGCGATCTCGTCCCAAACGACCTCGGTGACCGCGCGGATCATGCCGAGGCTCCCTCGAGTTCCTGGAGGAGGGCGAGCGCCCGGTCGGCGCCGTAATAGGCCACGAGCTTGCGGATCATGATGGCGTTTTCGTCGCCCGCGGCGACCGAGACCAGGCCCTCGACGGTGGCGCAGGCTCGGAGAAAGGGCCAGCCCTTCTCGTCGTTCGCGAGCAGATAGGTCGCGAGGATATCCTCGAGGTCGTCGCCCGAAACCCCCTCCGCGACGAGCCTGAGCCCTACCTTGAGAAGAGGATCCTCCGTCTGCGCCGCCTCGGCCTCGAGGGCGAGATAGCCCTCCTTGCGCGCCTTCCGGGCAAGATCGATGAAGCGCCTGATGAGGGGGCCGAGACCCCTCCTCTCATCCTCGCCGCAGGCGAGGCGCTTCGCGAGCTCGGCGTTCCAATTGATCATCGTACCGTCCTTACATTGACAAGTGTAGGGTTATGGAAGGCGCTTCGCCAGGGCCGCCCGAGGCCGCCGAGGCCTCAATCGACATCGCCGCCGAGGCTTTCGCGGCGCAGGTTGGCCGCCTTGAGCCTGCGCGAGAGGAGGTCGATCACCCGCCGAGACACGAGGGCGTCGGTGGAGAGGAGGCGGTCGAAGATCTCGGGAGGAAGGATGACGACTTCGCAGGGCCTCGACGCGACGAGGGTCGCCGTCCGCGCCTCGCCGATGAGGGGGGCGATCTCGCCGAAGAGCTCCCCCACCCCGATGGCGGAGACCTTCGATAGGCCCCTGCCCTCATCCAGCCACACGCCGACCTCTCCTTCGAGGAGGAAGAAGGCCTCATCGCCCTCGTCGCCCTCGCTGAATATGATTTCGCCTTCCTCGAAACGCCTCCCGTAGCGGGCGAGGAGACGCTCCGGCCTGCCGAAGAGCCCCGGCCCCCTCCGCCCGCGCCCGCCGGGCTTCCGCGAGGAGCGCAAAAAGCGGGCGAAAAGGAGCGAGTCGTAGCGCTCGAGGATGAAGGCGAGCTCGGCGGCGTGGAAATAGACCATGAAGAAGAGCCAGACCTTGATGAGGACGACGACCAGCCCCCCGAGTACGCCGTAAATAAGATCGTAATGCGTACGATCGATGGCCCAGGACAGGAAGGAGGCGAAGAGACCGTAGACCAGGAGGGCAACGAGGGCCGCCGCGGCGGCGACGCGGCTCCGGGGACCCTTGGGCGGAATGTAGCGGTAGGTGAAGTAGGCGTAGGAGAAGAGAATGACGCCGGGCACGGCGCGGGTCACGAGCCTGGAGAGGAAGGTGACGGGCGAGCCCGCCGAGGGGGCGAGATAGTCGAGGAAAAAGCGGAAGGCCTCGGCCGCCCCGAGGACGAGGATCACGAAGAGGAGGGCCGCGAATTCGAGGGCGAAGGTGAGGAGATTGTCCCTGAGCGGCTTTTCGAGGGGCGATACCCCCCATACGACGCGGAGGCCTCGCTGCACGGTGAGGATGAAGAGACGGGCGGCCCATATGAGGGAGAAGGTGGCCACGATGGCCGCGAGGGAGCCGATCTGCGGCGAATAGATCCGCGCCAGCCGCTCCGGCGTCGCGAAGCTTCCGAAAACCCTGGCGATCAGGCCGGTCCATGCAGGGCCGGCGCCATGGAACAGCGCAAGGAGGGGCTTCGCGAGGCCCGCCACGATGAGAAGGGCCGGCGTGGCCGCGAGGAGGAAGGCATAGGCTCCCGCGGCCGCGTGATTGGCGAGCTCATGCTCGCCGAAGCGCTCGAAGACGAAGGTCAGCACCCGGATCGTCTCCTTGAACCGCTCACGCGAAGCTGTCATGGCGCACCGCCTCTCCCTGGATGCCGTGGCGCGCGAGAAGGCGCTCGCAGGCTTTTACCATTCCCGGCGAACCGCAGAGCGCGGCCTTCCATCGACTCGCCCCCTCCCCTGCCTCGTCAAGAAGGGCCGCGGCGATGTCGGTGACGGAGCCCGCGGCTCCGGTCCAGGTCGCGTCGGGCTCCTGCACGACGGGCACGAAGCGGAATCGCGGCGCCTGTCGCGCGAGGGTCTCGAAGACCTCGAGGCCGAAGAGGTCCTCGACCTCCCTGACGCCGAAGACGAGGACGACATCGCGGCGGGCGATGACTCCCGACGATGCCATCGAGGCGAGAATGGGGAAGAAGGGGGCGAGGCCCGTGCCGCCCGCGACGCAGAGGATCGGCTCCTCCCCCTCGTCGACACCGAAGGTTCCGAAGGGGCCGACGATGTCGAGAGAGTCGCCCTGACGCAGCGAATCGTGGAGCCAGACGCTCGCGAGGCCCGTCGGAGAGCGGCGGACGATGATGGAGACCCTAGTGCTTCCCGGCGCCGAAGCGAAGGAATAGGCGCGCTGGACGGCCTCGTCGAGACCTCGATGGGGAGGCACGACCGCGCGGAGATACTGTCCGGGGCGGAAGATGGGGGCTTCGTCGCCGAAATCGAGGACGAGCTCCCTCGTGTCCCTCGCGATTTTCCTCGCGGCAGCGACCTCCACCCTGCGTCTCCTGACCGCGAGAAGCTCGGTGGGCAGGGCGATCTCCACGTCGGAGGACACGACGATGGAGCAGGCAAGACGCATTCCGAGGGCGAGCCGCTCGTCGCCGAGCATCGCGCGTTCGACCGACGAAGGTTCCGCGAAGGATCCGCGCGCAGCGCAGGCGCATTCCCCGCAGGCCGCGGTGCCTCCGCATATGGACGGCAGCCAGATGCCCGAATCCGCGAGCGTCGTAAGGAGACTGCGACCTCCTTCGGCCTCCACGACCCGTTCTCCCTTGTTGATGACGATGCTGAACATGCCGATCATAGTTCCATGGGAGAGAATCTTCCGCAAGCGACGGGGATCTGGACGCAAAAACGACGACGCACTTGCGCGTTTTGAAATAGTTGCTACAATTAGGGCGAGCGCTGAAAAAACCGAAAGGAGGGAGCGCGATGTCTGAGAGGATTCCTGTCGGCTTCCTGGATATCAGGCTCGTCGAGGAGAAGCTCATCGACGAGACGATTCTCCAGGACTACCGGAAGGTCCACGAAAAACTCGAGCGCCTTCTCGACAAGGTCGATGGACCCCTCGTCGGCGCGGCGCTCGACGGCATCGAGGGGCAATTCCTCGCGTGGCTGTCGACGCACGAGGCGAGGAGGGACGAGGACGGAAGGCTCACGAGCCTGCTGCGCTGCGGTCTCGGTCATCTCGCCCTCGCTTTCGCGGCCTCGTCGGACCCGAGCGGTCCGGTAGTCGATCGAGCGATGGCGGAATTCAAGGCGCGTGGCTGGGATGCCCGCGTCTTCGATCCCGTCCTCGCCGAGGCGGCCGCGAAGAAATACGCGTCGCTCGAAAAGAAAATCGCGCCGGAAGTTCCGGCGTCGAATAGGCATCCACAGGCGGCCGGGAAGACCGGCGCCCGACAAAGAATCCAGAAGGAGGGTTCTGCAATGAGTGATCCTACCAACGCCGGCGCCATGCCCGCTCCCGCTGAGTCTCCGGCCTCCGTGCCCGCGAAGCCCAAGGTTGCGCGCAAGCCCCGCGCCCCGAAGGCCGAGGCTGCCGTGAAGAAGGCTCCGGCGAAGAAGGCGGCGGCTCCCAAGAAGGCGGCCGACAAGAAAGTCGCGGCGAAGAAGCCCGCGGCCGCGGCGAAAAAGGTCGCGGCTCCCAAGAAGGTCGCGGCCAAGAAGCCCGCAGCGGCCAAGAAAGTGGCCGTGAAGAAGGTCGCCGACAAAAAGGTCGCGGCCAAGAAACCCGTAGCCAAGAAGGCGGTCGCGAAGAAGCCAGTGGCGGCCAAAAAGGTCGCGGCGAAGAAGGTGGTCGCGAAGAAACCCGTGGCCAAAAAGCTCGCCGACAAGAAGGTCGCGGCGAAGAAGCCTGTGGCCAAGAAGGCGGTCGCGAAGAAGCCCGTGGCGGCAAAAAAGGTCGCGGCAAAGAAGCCTGTGGCCGCCAAGAAAGTCGCCGCAAAGAAGCCTTCGACAGCCAAGGCTGTCGGAGCCAAGAAGACCCCCGCGAAAAAGGTCGGAAAGTAAGGCGATTTCGCGTTGGCTGCGCGAGCCCCGGATTTCCCGATCGGGTCTGCCTAGGGCAGGACGGCGGAATCCGGGGTGTTTTTTTGAAGCGGCGTTTCTCTCGAAACCTCCATATAAGCCACTCGCCAAGACGGAATGATCGACGCCATCAAGGACCTCTTGTCAGGCCCAGAGGCCATTCTCTTGGCCTGGTTTCTGTTTTGCGCGCGCGGTTTCTTTACAAAAATTGCTAATTTGTCGTGTTCAATTGATGAACAATTGAAATTTCCTTCGGCATACTCGGCGTATTACTTTACCGAATAACACTTTATCTTGGTGTTGCAGAGCCAGGTGAAGGTTACAAGAATCGTTAAGAATGTCAAAAAAAACTTGACACCGAAAAATGCGAAGGCTACACTGCCCAGGAACTTTGGAAAGGGGATCACTTGAACCGTTGGTCCAAGCCCTTTGCATAGCTAAGGAGGACTTCACAATGAAGAAGCTTCTCGTTGCTCTTCTCGTTATTGCAGCCGTCGGCTTCGGCGCCGTGGCCCAGGCTGCTGCTCCCGCCGCTCCCACGGTCGCGTGGAGTGGTTATGTCAGCACCGGCCTCACGGTCGGCAGCGATGACAGCATCGTCTTCAAGAACCTTCCCAACTCTGGTAAGACCTTCCGTGCTCGCATCACCGGTGTTGTGGCTGATGGCAATTTCGGCGCCAGGTTCCGCTTCCAGGAGACCAGCTTTACTGGTCTCGACCTCACCCAGTCCCTCGTATACGGCACTTTCTTCAACAACATGCTCAAGTTCAAGCTCGGCCTCCTCGACGACTACACCTGGGCGACCTACTGGAATGCCTACGGCACGTTTGACGGCCAGAAGGGTGCTCAGCTCATCCTGATGCCGGTCACCGGTCTTAGCCTCGGTGCTTTCGTACCCTTCACCGATGTTTCTTCGACCGCTTCCGCCGCCTTCAAGGCCGCTGACCTCGGCATGGCTTACTCGATGGACAAGCTCTTCGACATGGTCGCCGGCGGCAGCTTCTTCGGCGCCACCCAGTCCGCCTATGTTGGCGTTGACGTGACCGCAATCGACAAGCTCGGCTTCCATGTTGAGGCCAACTTCGCTGACCTCTCCACCATCGCCCCCGTCGTCGATGGCGACTTCAGCTACGACCTCGCCCCCCTCACCGTGGGTCTCCACACCACCGACACCCTCGCTTCCACTATTGCCTGGATGGTCGATCCCTACGTGTCCTATGCCCTCAATGACAAGGTTACGGTTGGCGGTGATTTCTCCTACGACAACACCAATGCCTACACCGCGACCGGCTATGGCACCTTCACGCTTTCCGGCAACACCACGGCCAAGGCTTCCGCTTGGTACGATGGTACCAATGTGTTCGGCAACTTCTCCTACGACGTTAGCTTCTAAGACCTTTACGGCTTAAAGAAAGCGTTGGGCCGGTCCGTTGGGACCGGCCTTTTCTATTATCCGGGGGAGAATATGAGAATTTATCGTGGTCTAGTCTTGCTTGCAGCTCTAGCGACGATCAGCCTTTCCTTTTCCTGCGTGTCGGCTCCACCTCCATCCGGAGTATCGACAATTAGGCTAGTTGGACCGGAAGACTTGTCGCGTTTCGGAAATTCATTCGCCACCAATCCCTATCTTGCGCCTACGAGCTTTATCCGAAGCAATGTCGATAGGTACTTTGTCTTCGAATTCTCTCTCAGTCTTCGTGAATCCACGCGAATTTCAGCCACTGCCGAGTTGGTCGATGGAAGTGGAACTCGTATTGCCGAGGCTCTGTCGAGACAGGACCTTGTGGACCGTCGAGCCATTTACACCCCCGATCCCGCGGACGCGAAGGGGAAAAGCGTTCTTGCGAGTTCGTACTTACCTGACGCTGATTTCAAAGCTCGAAGCGGGATAGCTATCTATTACTTGGTAGTGATCGCACCAAAGGGCATTTCCGATCCGACTTTCGCTCAGGCGGAACTGGATATCGATGGTCAAGATCCGATCGTATTCAAGACCGAAGTCTCCCAAAGAGGAAAATAAATTCTAAGGAATCGGCAATTGCCGAATTCTTGACGTAGGGGGAAGCCAGGGCTAGTCTTGTTCGAAGGAGAAGCAATGGCAAACCGCGCAGGTGACTGGCTCAGGCAGGCGGAAAGCGATCTCGCCTGGGCACAGGACTCCCTGACTGGAGAGCATTGGTCCCAGGTCTGCTTTACCTGCCAGCAAGTAGGGGAAAAGGCGCTCAAATCGATCGCCCTATCGCGCGGGGCCGATGAGGTACGCAGCCATTCTATCCTTCGTATCGCAGAAGCCTTGGCTATCAATGGGGACCTCGCCAAGAAAGCCAGGCGCCTGGACCAATATTATATTTCGGCCCGCTATCCCGACGCTTATGCGGAAGGAGCGCCTTTCGAATATTTCGGCGAAGAGCAGGCGATCGAGGCGGTGGAATTCGCCCACGATTTTATCGAGCGCGCGAGGGCGGAACTCGCTATCGATGAGTGACGAGGGGATCATTGTCTGGCGCGATGGGCCGATAATAGTCTGGAACAGGCGCGATCCTCTTGGGGGCTTTTCGCGCGATGAATTCGAGGGTGAATTTCGGCGTCTTCTGAAAGGCCGGGTCGAGGAAGCATGGATCTTCGGCTCCTACTTCACGCCCGCCTTCTCTCGCGACTCGGACATCGACGTCTTCCTCGTAGTCGAAACAACTAAGCCCTTCGTGGAAAGGGCCCTCGATTTCGAACAACTCCGCGACCTCGTTCCCGAAATGGACATACTTGTCTACACGCCCGAGGAATTCCGCAAGCTTACGGGCGATCCCTCGCCGGGCTTCTGGAAGAGCGCCGTGGCCTCGATGCGGAGAATGGTATAGGCGCTCACCCTTGGCCACCGTCCGTCGACGTGTCGGCGACGGAGGGGCTTGGGCGGCGAGTTGACGCGGCCGGGCTTGCCGGTCTAGATTCTCGCAGCGGTTAGGCCTTGGGCCGAAGTCGCAGACGAACCTCGAGGGATATGGCGAGCCTGTCAGGCTCGCTGGGAACGCGGTGAGAATCCGCGGCGGTCCCGCCACTGTAACCGGGGATGAGAGGGCAGGGCGACGGCAATGCCGTCGCCGGCCATTGTGTTTCGATGCAGGGCGAAAGCCTTGGATCGATCGCGAGAAGGCGCCCGACCTCAGACGATCCGGAAGCCAGGATACCACCCTCGAGGGAACTTCGTGGATCGAGGGTCGTCATCGGGTGCGCTCGCGAAGCTGTTTCAGGAATTCCGCATTATCCTTTTCTCTTATGCGGGCTTCGTCTCCTTTCTTGCGACAGGCATAGTCCGACCCTCCTTCCACGACACCATGGACCAGAGGTCTATGGCGAAGGCCCCCGAATGGAGAGGCCGGAAGGAGTGCCAAATGGGCACTATGAAGAAGGCGGCGCGCTTGGTCTTGCCGCTCGTCGCGCTGTTTGCCGGCGCGACATCGAGCTGGGGCCAGTCGGCGAGCGTCGATCTCGGCGAGGTCGTGGTAGGCGCGACGGCGGATAGCCCCGCGGCCTTGGCGCCGACGGCGACGATCAGCGTCGTGGACGCGGCTACGATCAAGAAGAGCGGGGCCCAGAGTCTTGCGGACGCCCTCGAAAAGGACGCGGGGGTCTTCGTCAACCGGAGCGGTCCGGCCGGCTCGGTGGCGACCTTGGACATCCGCGGCTCCTCCTCGTCGCAGGTCCTCGTGATCCTCGACGGGCAGCGTCTCAACAGCGCCCAGCAGGGGGCCCCCGATCTCTCGCAAATACCCGCCTCCTCGATCGCGAGCATCGAAGTCCTGTCGGCCGGAGCCAGCGCGGTGTATGGACCCGACGCCCTCGGCGGGGTCGTCGTAATTACGACGAAGAAGGCGAGCGGCGATCGCCTCGCCCTTTCCTTCGACAACTCGGCCTGGCCCACTGCCCTGGGTGCCTCGGCCCTCGTGGATGGCCAGCATCTTTCGGTCTCGGGCGGCACGCGGATCGGTAGCGCGGGCCTCAGCTTCGGCGCTGACGGAACGAGGGCCGCCAATGCCTATCCCTATGGGGGAACGGCGCTTCGGAGCAATGCGGACCTCATGTCCGGATCCGGCAATCTCGGCCTCGATCTTCCCATGGCCATGGGTAATTTCCGCGCCAGGGCTTCGGGTTCCTATCAGGAAGAGGGGGTGCCGGGGCAGCTATCATGGGCGACGCCCAGCTCGCGGGAAAAGGATTCGGCCCTCCGCGGATCTCTCGGCTGGTCGAGCGACGCCCTGGCCGGAGGTCTTCTTTCCGTCGATGTTCAGGGCGGTGGCTCCTGGACCAGGCTCGAGTACATCGATCCGAGCTGGCCCGGCACGACCGATTCCGTCAACGCGAACCTCGCTTTCAGGGGGAAGGCCCTGCTTTCGGAGGCCCTCGACCTCGGCTTCGGCGGAAGCCTTTCGAGCGATTCGACGCAATCGAGCGAATATTCCAGTCTCGCGAGCGGCCAGCCATCGCGGCTCTCCGCCGGGGCCTATGTCGAGCCGAGTCTCAGCTTTGGCAACCTCAAGTTCGTGCCCGCCCTCCGCTACGATTGGAGCAGCGACTATCCGGCCGGCCTCAGCTTTTTGGCTGGCGCCAGTTGGGCGGCCAGCGAGGCGCTTAGCCTCCGCGCCTCCGGCGGAACTTCCTATCGGGCGCCGACCTTTATGGAGCTCTGGTATCCCTACATGAGCAACCCCAACCTGAAGCCGGAGCATGGCTATAACGCCGAGGCGGGAATGAATTTCCGCGAAGGTGGGATTTCCCTCGATGTTTCGGGCTTTGCCCGTCTCGTCCAGGATCTCATAGTAAATAACGCTTTTTGGGTTCCCGAAAACGTGGGGCAGGCCTTTATCCCCGGGGCCGAGCTGTCGGCCTCGGCAAGGCTCTCCGCCTTCCGCGCCAACTTCCACTACGAGTTCGACTATCCCCTCGACACGACAGGTTTGTCCTCGCCCTGGGCGGGGACCTTGATCACGAAGCTCTCGATGCATCGCGCCAACGCTTCCATCGGCTATGTTCTGGGGCCGGTCGAGGGCCTCGTCTCGGCGCGCTATTGGAGCGCACGCGAGGCCTATGCCTTGCCGGCCGTCACCATCGTCGATGCCAGCGTGGCGGTGCAGGCGCTGAGCGGGCTCACGTTCAGGCTTTCCGCCGACAACCTCCTCAATACGGTCTATCAGGTCAATTCAGACTACCCCATGCCCGGATTCGGCCTTTCGGCGGGCGTTTCGTACAAGCTGTAGCGGCGCTTCCGGGGGCTTCGCGGCCGCCCTTGGGCCGCGCCTCCGCAGCGCAGGTCGGCCCCGGTCGTTTCCGACGGCTGGGGCCATGGCTCCGCTTCAACGCCTCGTCAGGACGTAGCGGACGGCGATGGAGATTTCGAGCCTTTCTCCCGTGCTTTCCTCGAGGGGAAAGGCCGAGCGCAGGAGGGCTTCGGCGGCGGCGTCGAGGAGGGCAGAGCCCGAGCTTTCGATGCTGCGTATCGAGAGGAGGCGGCCCGCCGCGTCGATCGAGATCGCGAGTCTCGTCGTTCCCTCGGTCCCTCGTCGCCTGGCCGTCTCGGGATAGCTCTTGTGCGACTCGATGAAGGCGGCGAGCTCCGAGGCGACACGGGAAGAGGCATCGATCCCGCCTCCGCTTCCCGATCCGGTGCCGCTTGCCTCGGCGATCGGGGCGGCGGGGCCTGGCTCGGTTGAGGGGGTGAAGGAGGGCGGCGACTGAGGGGCAGGGAGCTTCGATGGAGGGGCATCGTCAGCCCTCTCCGAGTTCTGCGCGCTTTTCGGCGGGCTGGCAATGGCCGGGGAGGTCACAGCCGATCCGGGGCTGGCAGAGGGCGGGATCGGGGCTGCTCTTTTTGGCGACGGCCTTGGCCCGCCCCCCTGGACTCCCCCGCCTCCTTGGCTCGTGGCCGGGCCTTCGCCGATCGCCGGGCTGCCGAGATCGACCCACAGAGGGCGGTCCAAATCCACGCCAGCGCCCCAGCGCTTCCCTCCCGCAAGCATGAGGCCTAGGCCAAGACAGGCTTCGAGGGCAAGGGCGAGGGTGATCGAGAGGGCGTAGCGCCTCCGCGAGGCCCTGCGAAGGTGGCTGTCGCGAGTCGCCAAAGTTGTCCCCGCCTCGCCCCTCGCGGCCTTCGTTCCGCTCGATCCCTCAGCCATCTCGGCGTGCATCATGGGGGTGAGGGACCGGCTTGTCAATGAAGGGACCCGAGTCGGCCTTCCCTTGCTTCCTCCCCCCGCATTCACTATAGTCGGGCCCAATGTTGACGGCACTCTGGCAAGACGACGAAATCCTCGTGATCGACAAGCCCGCGGGCCTCGCGACACAGCCAGGCGCCGGCATAAAGCTGTCTCTCGTCGAGGCCGTGGAGCGCGATTTCGGCTTCAGGCCCTTCCTCGTGCACAGGCTGGATCGCGAGACGGCCGGCTGCATCATCGTCGCGAGGAACGCCCGCGCCGCCTCGAGGTGGACGGAGATGATTGCCGGCAGGGAGCTGGGCAAGTTCTATCGCGCCGTCGTCGCGGGAGCTCCCCGGTCCCCCGAGGGGCCGCTGAACGCCGATGTCAGGGTAAGGGGCGAGATGGTGAAGGCTCGGGCGAGCTGGCGCCTTGTCGGGAGTTTCGGCGCCATGCGGCCCGCTGTCGGCACGACAGGGGACGGCCTGACGGACTCTCGAGCGACGAGGGCCGACTCGACGACAGGCTCAAGGACAGGCGCATCGGATTCACCCCGATTCTCCCTCCTCGAATTGGAGCTCGGCACTGGTCGCATGCATCAGCTCAGGCTACAACTCGCCGGGGCGGGAATGCCCATCCTCGGCGACGAGGCCCATGGCGATTTCCCGCTCAACAAGGAACTTCGCAAGACCGCCGGTCTCAAGCGCCTCCTCCTCCAGTCCTGGCGTCTTGTGCTGCCCGGGGGGGGGGCGGTCGAATCGCCGGAACCGGAGCATTTCAAGTCCTTTCTCGGCGCCTTCGTCGACGCGCCGGCTTGGGGAGGACTCTAGTGGCCGGCGAAGACGGAGACATTCCGCCCTGGTCCCTCTGTCCCGGCGCGAGCTGGATCGAGCTCGACGGAAGGATCCACCGCGTGACGGGCTTTCACGAGGCCTGGCTCGCGGAGCATCCCGATCTGGCCAGGGGCGCGCGCAACGTCTGCGAGCTCGTGCTCGCGAGCAGGTGGATTTCGGCCACCCTTTTCGGCGACGGCTACCTCGAGCTCATGGTGCATGATCGGCACGACCCGGAATTGCGGGCGAGGCTGCTCCGAATTCTCCGCGAGGCGGTGGGCCGCTGGAAGAAGGCCCTCGTGATCGCGATGGACGAGGAAGGTTATGCGATGTTGACTCCGGGCGACGCGGGCGACGCCGAGTCCCTGGCCGCGGCCCTCGACAGGGGTCTTTGAGGCGGTCGGAGCCGCGCGATACCCGGGCGACCGTCTATGCGCGCTCGTCCCGCTTCGCTTCATCCCAATAGCGGTCCATCTCCGCGAGACGACGCGCCGCCTCTTCGGGGGTGGCTGCCGCTTCGGCGGTCTTATCGAGGGGTCTGCCGGCCTCCGCCATCCGCCTCTCCACATGGCGGAAACGGCGCTCGAATTTCGCCAGGCTCCTCCGGAGCGCGAGGGCGGGATCGATGTCGAGGAAGCGCGCGACGTTGATGGCGGAGAAGAGGAGGTCGCCCAACTCGTCCTCGAGTGCGGAGCGGTCGCCCCTCGAGGCGGCCTCCTCGCAGGCGGCCTCGGCCTCGTGGAGCTCTTCGCGGGCCTTGGCCCAGACGTCGGCCGACCTTGGCCAGTCGAAGCCGACCTTTGCGGCCTTCTTCTGCAGCTTGTAGGCTCTTTCGAGGGGGGGAAAGGAGGCGGGAACCCCGTCGAGGATAGAATCCTTTTTGCGCCTGCCTTCGACCTTTTCCTTGATTTCGCCCCACTGGCGCAGGACCTCGGCCGAGTCCTTCGCCACCACATCGCCGAAGACGTGGGGATGGCGGCGCACGAGTTTCTCGGAGATGCCGGCGAGGGCCTCGGAGACGGCGAAGCTTCCTCGCTCCTCGTGCATATAGGAGATCATCGTGGCGAGGAGGAAGATGTCGCCCGCCTCCTCCGCGATATGGGGCGGATCGGCCTCGTCGATGGCCTCGACCAATTCGTAGCATTCCTCGATGAGGGAGCCGCGGAGACTTTCGGGGCTCTGTTCGCGGTCCCAGGGACAGCCGTCGGGGGCGCGGAGCCTTGCCACGATGCGATAGAGTTCGGCAAAGGCCCTGCCCGCGGCCTCTTCGCCTGTGGCGGGATCCGGCGCCGATGAGGCCTTGGGGGCGGCTTTCGGCTTGGTATCGGTCGCCGGCGCGCCGTCGGTCGCGAGCGCGGCGTCGTTCGCCAGCGCGGCGTCAGCGGCCGGGACCTGGCCCTCGGGGAATGGATTCGTGTGCATGGGGCGATGCTAGCATGGGCGGGACCGGTGAGGCAGCGGGGGCGACGAGGCAGCGGGGTTCCAGGCCTGTGCCCGTTCCGAGGCCGGCGCCGGTCCCGAAGGGCCAGTCCCCCTCTCCTTGCAGAGCAGGGCCCCGACCGTCTATCCTCGGGCCCATGTCGGTTCCCCTCATCGCGGATAAATTCGCTTCACAGCCCTTCTTCAATCCCACGGACTTCATTGGCTACGTTCGCGCTCGAGGCGGTCTCGGCGCCGGCCCCGCCCCCGAGGCGGTCATCCTCTCCTACCAGCGCAGCCTCTTCGATCATGTGATGGCCACACGCCGTACCACGGAGGCCGAGGGCTATTTTTCGCGCGAGATCAAGGCCCTCGATTCGACCGGGGGGCGGGTGGCCCTCGCCGGTCGCTTCGGCGTGGGGGCCCCCGCGGCGGGGGTCATGCTCGAGGAGCTCATCGCCTGGGGCGTTCGCCGATTCATTTCCGTGGGCACCGCGGGAAGCCTCAGGCCGGACCTGCCTCCTGGCTCGCTGGTGCTCTGCGTCGAGGCCCTTCGCGACGAGGGCAGTTCCTACCATTACGCGCCGGAGGGGGCGAGGGCCCTGCCCGACGAGGCCCTCACCGCCAGGCTCGCGGCCGCCCTCGCGGCCCAGGGCCTGGAGGCCCGGCCCGCCGTCAGCTGGACGACGGACGCGATCTACCGGGAGACGCCCCTCGAGGTGGCCCGCCACCGCGACGCCGGCGCCCATGTGGTGGAAATGGAGGCCTCGGCCCTCTTCACAATTGCGAAATTCAGGAATGTGCCCATCGCCGCCTGCTTCTCGGTGAGCGATACCCTGGCGGAGCTCGCCTGGCGGCCCGAATTCCACGCCGAGACGACGGAGGAAGGGCTCGAGAAGCTCTTCGAGGCGGCCCTGGGGAGTCTGTCCGATGAATGAGCCATCGTCCGGGCGGAAGGGCCTCCGGCGGCCCACGGGGCCGGCTTTCGTCCTCGTCGCGATTTTGGCCTCGGCCCTTCTGCCCTCCTGCGCACGCGCTTCGGCCACGGCAGCCGCGGCCCCCTCGGGGGCGGCGGGCGCCTCGACGGCCGGCAGCGACCGCCCGAGCCCGGCCCAGGCCGCGGCCGATCCCCGCTTCGCCGTGGCCCTCGAGGCCCTCGATCGTGCCGCCTCCGACATGGGCGCCGCGGAGGCCGCCTCGATCCGATCCCGAATCGAGGCTTCGCCCAAGGCCTTCCTCTCCGGCCTCGATACCGTCCTCGCCGAGCGCTCCATCGACCCAGGGCGCTTCGCCCGGGTCGACAAGGTCGCCCCGCCTCTTGGCGCCGATTTCGTGCCTGGGGATCTCGTATCCCTCGATGGTCTCATCCGCACGGCTCGCAAGGGGCTCGCGTTGAGACGGGGCGCCGCCGAGGCCCTCGCTACCATGGTCAAGGCAGCCAAGGAGGACGGGGTAGAGCTCGTGGCCGGTTCGACCTATCGTTCGTGGGAGTATCAGAAGGGCGTCTTCGCGCGGGAGGTGAAAACCTACGGCGAGGCCGTGGCCAGGAGCGAGTCGGCCGAAGCGGGAAGGTCCCAGCATCAGCTCGGGACGGCCCTCGACTTCAGCCCGATCGACGACATCTTCGCCACCACGGCGGCCTTCCGCTGGCTTTCCGCCAAGGCGGGGGCCTATGGATTCTCGCGCTCCTATCCCGAGGGGATGGAATCCATCACCGGCTATCGTCCCGAAAGCTGGCACTGGCGCTGGCTCGGAAGCGCCGCCGTTTCGCTCACCGATTCGTATTTCGACGGCGTTCAGCAGTACTTCATCGAGTTCATCGACAAATTCAAATAGTCCGGAAGCGGATCGGCGCCGGGCCCCAGCCTACTTCTTCTGCTGGGCCGCGCCTTCCCTCGCCAGCCGCCTCGACTCCTGCTTGAAGCCCTCGGCGAGCTGGCCGACCACCTGCTGGAATTGCCGGTCGTTGGAGATGCCGAAGTCCGAGAGGACGGCCGAATCGATCTGATCCCAACCCATGCCGTTTTCCTCGTACTCGCAGATCACGTTGGCCAGGTACACGGTGTAGCAGACGTCTTTGTGCTGCATCGGCACCTGGGAGGGTACGTGGTGCCAACGGATCGCCGACACGAGGGAGTCGGGGAAGTTCCATTTCTCGGCGATGCGGGCGCCGATCTCCGCGTGGTTCATGCCGCCCGCGAGATCCTCGAAGGTGGAGGCGGGAATGCCCTTTTCGACGCAGAAGGCCCGGATCTTGTCGAGGAGGCTGGGGTGGACCTCCTGGAATATGATCTTGCCCATGTCGTGCAGCATGCCCGAGACGTAGGAGTCGTCGAGGAGGAGCTTGTTGTTCGGCTTGAAGTTGCGGGCGAGGTTGAAGGCGTAGTAGGCGGCGCGGTAGCTGTGTTCCCAGAGTTTCTTACGCTCCTCCGTGTTGTCGCCGAGGATCTTGATGGTGCCGTAGGAGAAGAGGAGCATCTTGATCTGCTTGAGGCCGGCCAGCTTGACCGCCTCGACGATGTCGTTGACCCGCTTCGACATCATGAAGGCCGCCGAGTTGACGAGTTTGAGGAGGTCGGCCGTCAGGGCCGGATCGGTCGCGATGTAGTGCGCGATGTCGATCATCTGGCTGTTGGGGTCGTTGATCAGCCGCTGTATCTGGGTGATGTTCTCGGGAAACTGGGGGAGGCTCGAGATCGAGGAGACGATCTGCTCGGTGAGGAGGTCGAGGCTCTCGACCCGCGCCTCGGCGAAGGGAACGGTGATCCGGGCCACGGTCTCGCCGCTCTCGGTCCAGATGTCGAAACAATCCTCGGACAGACCCATCTTCTTGAGCATGAGGACGAGGATCACGATGCCGAGACCGGCGCCCTCGGTGGGATCGAGGACGCTCGTCATCGCCTCCTCGAGGCTGGCGTACATCCGCGAACGGGCGAGCTTGTCGTGGATGCGCAGGTATTCGGCCTTGGTCAGTTCGACGTTGTTGCGGACCTCGATCTTTATGTTGGCGCCCTGGGCGTGGAAGATGATCTTGACGTAGAGGCCCTTCTCCTTGAGTTTCTGGAGGTAGACCTGGATGTTGTCGAGGGTGTCGTCCTTGAAGGACTTCATGCCCTCGTCGTAGTCCTCGGAGTTGCCGAGATCGAGGCCCCGCGACTCGAAGTACACGCGCTTGGTATTGGCCTTCTTGGCGTTGACCGCGAGTTCGCGGAGGCAGTAGACGAGGTAGTCCTTGAGCCGGGCCTGGCCGAGCTCGACGAGGAAGACCTCGAGGACCTCCGCGACGTAGACTTCCATTTCGTGGGGCAGCGTGTAGGACGTCACCGTGAGGGGTATGGCGTTATGCGCCGCTTTTTTTATCCGCGGCACGTCGACGACGAGTTCCTGTATTGCCATACGTCCTCCTGGACTTTTTTCGCAGGCGCGCCTGCATGTGGTTCAATCCTAATGGCCGACGCCTGTCATGGCAAGCATGGCCCGCCCTCAGCCGAGGTAGTTCTTGACCGTCTTGGCCATGCGCTGGAGTTCGCGTCTCACCCTGCCGTTGAAGGAATCGGGGACGAATTCCCCCCGGTCGTTGGGGACTCCGGCCTCGATGCCGGCGAGGACCTCGAGGCCCTCGTCGATGCTCGATACCGCCCAGATGTGGAAACTGCCCGAGGCTATCGCCTCCCTGATCTCGCGGGGGAGGATGAGGTTGCCGGCGTTGCGCCGAGGAAGCATGACGCCCTGGGTCCCTGTGAGGCCGGCTTGTTTGCAGACCCGGAAAAATCCCTCCACCTTCTCGTTCACGCCGCCGACGGGCTGGACCTGACCCGTCTGGTTCATCGAGCCGGTGACGGCTATGTCTTGCCTGAGCGGTATGCCGGAAATGGCGGAGAGGAGGGCGTAGACCGCGGTCGATGAGGCAGAGTCGCCCTCGATGGCCGTATAGGATTGCTCGAAGCAGATCGAGGCCGTCACGCCGAGGGGGAAATCCCTCGCGTAGCGGCTCCTGATGAAGCCCTCGACGATGAGGACGGCCTTGTCGTAGATCTCGCCCGAAAGACCCGATTCCCCCTCGATGTTGATGACGCCGCCCTCGCCAGGGCTCACCTGGGCCGAGATGACGGCGGGAAGGCCGAAGGCGTAGTAACCGCGGTCGTGGACGGCCAGGCCGTTGATGCGGCCGGTCGCCTTCCCCTCGATCTGCATGATGATCTCGCCGGTCGCGATCATCTCCTCGAGCTTTTCCTCGGGGAGGTTGGCGAGGCGGGCGCGGACGGCCACGGCCTGGTGCACGGAGTCCCCGTCGATGGCCGCGGCCTTGCGCGCGCGCGCGCGATAGTCCGATTCGCGGATGAGGTCGGCGATGAGGCCGAAGCGCGTCGAGAGGCGACCGCGGTACTCGGCGAGACGCATGCCCTCCTCGACGATGGCGGCCAGACCGCCGGAATCGATGGGGAGGAGGCCCTCTTCGGTGACGATCTTGGCGGCGAAGGCGGCGTAGTCTCTGATGCCCTCGCCGCTCCGGGGCATGGTCGAGTCGAATTCGGCGTGGATCTTGAAGAGTTTCTGGAAGTCCGGGTCGGCCTGATAAAGAACGTCGTAGCTGCCTTCTCCTCCGACGAATATGACCTTGACGTCGGCCGGCACGGCCTCGGGTTTGAGCCAGGCCGAGGCGCCGAAGGGTCCTTCGCGGGGCTGGATCTCGACCTTGCCGTCCTGGAGCGCCCGTTTGAGCCTCACCCACACCTCCTCGTCCGAGAGGACGTCCTCGGCCCTGAGCACGAGATAGCCGCCCGCCGCCTGGAGGAAGGTCCCCGAGCGGATGCGAAGGTAGGCGGTGCGGGTGTCGCCGTCCTCCTCCGGCTTGGGTTCGACGAAGCCGAAGAGGTTGGAGAGGGTGGGGTGGTTCTCGACGACGACGGGGGGGCGGTCGGCGCTTCCCCGGTCTATGACGAGGTTGATCCCGTAGCGGCCGAGGGCGGGGGACCTCCGGCGGGCCGCGGCCTTTCTGGGCGACAATCCTTCCTGGAATAGCCAGAGGTGGCCGAGGACGTCCTTTTGGAAGCTGCGCAACCACGATGAGATGGCCGGGTCGTTCCAGCGTCGGGAGAGAAGCTGGGTCTCGGCCTCGACATGGGGGGCGATGGCCTCCTCGCGGAGGCCTTTGAGCTTGTCATCCAGCTCGGCCCGGCCGCGCCTGAGCTCGGCGAAGAGGGCCCGCATCCGGTCCATATGGCCGTACCAGCGATTGCGGAGGTCGTTGTAGTCGGCCTCGCTCATCGCGCCCGCGGCGACCAGTTCCTGGAGTTTTTCGAAGCTGGTCTCCTCGATCTCCGTCTCCTCCGTCTCCTCCGGCATGGCGGAATCGGGGCTCTGGGCGTCTTCGTCGGCGGGGGTCGGCGCCAGGCCGGGTCCTGAGGCCGGACCGGCGGAGCCGCCGGCAGAGGGCTTGGCCGCCTCGTCCTGGCCGAGGGCTGTCACGCCCTTGACGGTCAGGGGGACGATGTCCATGGCCCCGCCGCCGTCGCCCGACTCGACCTGGACCGCGCGGAAGCCGTCCGCGGCCAGTTCCGCCTCGAAGGCGGCGAGACGAGCGTTTTCCTTTTCCTCTCGCTCGGCCACGAGGCCGGATTCGACCTTCTTCTGCGAATCGCTCTCGGCCTGGAGCCGCACTATATCCTTGAGCGTCTCGACCAGACGATGGAGCTCGCGCTTGAATTCGCGGCCCTTGCCTGCGGCGAAGGAGAGCATCCGGGGCTCCAAAGGAGCGTCGAAGTCGTACACGAAGCCTATGTCACGCAAGCGGTCGACTCCCCCGGGCTCGTCGGAGAGGACACGCAGGACGGCCGTCCGCCTGCCCGTGCCGGGGGCTCCCGACACCCAGACATTGTAGCCCTTCGATCTGATGCGCACCCCCATCCTGAGGGCTTCGAGGGCCCGGGGCTGGCCGATCACCTCGGCGCCCCAGGGGGCCGTGGCGCCCCAGGACGCGGAGGAGCCCGAAACCGCGGCGCCATCATGTACCGCGGCACCCTGGGGGGAGGGGCCCTGCGGGGGGGCACCCTGGGGGGTGATGCCCCTCTGGATGGCCCCTGTCGCGCCGACCTCGACGGGCGCGACGGAAAAGTCGATTTCGGAGAAGGGAAGCTCAAAGCGCGTGGGATCCACCGGTCCTCCGATCCGCTATTCGGCGTGTTTCATCAGGGTAGAAACGGGCACTATGGCGTAGCCCTCGCTCCTGAGATCGTCTATGAGAAGGAGGAGCTCGTTGAAAAGATAATCGTCCCTTCCCCCGTCGGGAATGCCGAGTCTGATCGGGATAATCGAACCGGGTTTGACCCTCGCCATGATGTCCTCGACGATGCGGTGCGCCGAGCGGTAGGCGTCGGGCATGCGGGCGGCGTCGGAACGGCCGACCCAGTCGAGGGGATCGATGTCGCGTCCGACGAAGAGATAGTTCATCGAGGCGCCTGCCGCGATGACCTCGGAATTCGTCGTGTACCA
The DNA here is from genome assembly GCA_035531315.1 of Rectinemataceae bacterium. Taxonomy (GTDB): domain Bacteria; phylum Spirochaetota; class Spirochaetia; order Treponematales; family Rectinemataceae; genus CAIJMU01. Next base: position 7,236 of record DATKTD010000291.1, on the reverse strand, counting down.
GGGAGTGTGCCAGAGGAGTGAGAGTTCCTTGCCGGTGGCGCGGAACCAGAGGTCCTCGGCGCGAGCCAGACCGCGTCGCACGTAGTCGCGGTCGGCCCCGAAGCGGGCGTCGGTGGGATCGACGGTGGTGAAGAACATCGAGCCGATTTCCTGGCCGGAGTCCGCCAGCAGCCGCGAGGCGCCGGGATCGCGCCGCACGAATTCGCCGTTGACGAAGAAGGTCGCCTTGATTCCCGTGTCGGCGAGGGTGTTGAGGATGCCGACGAGGCCGTCGGCGGAATCGAGGGCGTCGAAGACGAGGGAGACCTCGCGCACCCTGATTCGCGAACCATGGTCGAAGATGCCGGGATCGCGGGGATCGTCCTGGGTCGGGAAGGCGGCCCAGGTATTCTTGGGGAGGGGGAAGAGGGGGCTCGTACCGAGCCCCTTGATATCCCTGATCATCACCGCGTTGTGATAGGGCCCCGTCGCTATCGTGTCGAGATAGGCGCGCCAGTCGGGGGAGGAGGTGGAGGGATCGAGGCGCTCCGCCGCCTCGGTCGGGGCCCAGGAGGTCGAGAAAGGGACCCCGGCCGAGATCGAGGCCTGCGGGGCCTGTCCGAGGGCAGGCCCCGCCCGCTTCCATGTCTTGCCCGCCACGCTCGCGACGATGTCGCCGCTTTCGGACCAGCCGAAGTCCTCGACGCGGGAAAGCGCGATCGTCTTTCGCTCGCCCGTTCCGCTGTCCCAGGTCTCGATGGAGTCCCTGCCTGCCACAATGAGCCGCGTCTCGTCGCGCCACAGCACATGGAAGGTCCCCTGGGCGACGAGGCTGCCGAGGGGCTTCCAGGTATCGTAGTCGCGGATCGTCACGCCGTCGGGGCCGGCGAGGGCTATCTTCGTCCCGTCGGGCGAGAGCTGGGCCTCGAGGGCCCCGCCCGTGTCGAGTTCGACGACCTTCGGGGCGAGGCCGATGAGGCTCGGATCCGAGGGAGCGTCGAAGCGCCAGGCTCCCGGGGTCGTGGCTCCTCCCTTGATGGTCCTCGTGAACACCGTCACCGGCCCGAAGGGGGGCCAGATGACGTCCCGAACGCGGGTCCCTCCCTGGAGGAAGAGATAGGGGAGGGCGGCGACCTTGGTCGTCGAGCCGTAGTCGTCGGGATTGAGATAGACGAGGAAGAGATTGCGGCCGCCCTTGGAAAATATGATGCGCTGGCCGTCGTTCGAGACCCAGTAGTCGTCGAAGTTGGGATCGAAGGGAAAGGGGATCTTGCCGGCAAGATTGCCCATGCCGGCGATACCCTGGTAGAGGGCCTGGGTGAAGAATTCGGCGGGCAGGATGCGGTAGAGGGCGCTGTCGCGAAGATACCAGAGGCTCCCGTCGGAGGACCAGCGGACCGCCTCGATGCGCCCCGGCCCGATCCGGCGGAAGCCCTCGTCGATGACCCGCGAGGAGAGGAGCTGGTCGATCGAATAATAGTAGATCGACCCGCCCTTGGCGTAGACGAAGTAGCGCGAATCGGGCGACCAGCGCGCCGGCACGCCGCCTACCGAGTACTCGATCGAATCGACGACCACGCTCCTGGCCCCCGAACGCGAATCGTAGAGGACGAGGCGGCCGTAGGCTGCCGAGCGCGCCTCGTCCTGCAGCACCCAATTGCCGTCGGGACTCGTCGAGGCGGAGGGAAGACTGCCGTTGACCACCGGCGAGCCACGCTCGAAATTCGGGAATCCGGCCACGGCCGCGGGATTGGCGAGATCGGCGTCGGTTCGGAAGAGGCCGAAGCGGTTGCGGATCTCGAGGCGCCTGCCCCCGTCGACGAGGCTGATCGTCTCGGGATAGTAGCTCAGGCTCCGGATGTCCCCGCTCGCCGGATCGGCCGCGAAGAGGGCGTCATAGGAGCCGCCCCCGGGGAGCGAGGACTGGGCCGCAAAAAGGAGGATACCCTTTTTCGAGAAATCGGGGCCCCGGAATTCCACGTCGGCAGAGAGGCTCATCGAAAGGAGGCCCGCCAGGGCGCAGGCGACGGCTTGTCGTTTCATTGCATACCTTCCCGCTTCATTATCGGCATATCGACCGATTTGGGAAGCCGTGCCCTTTCACTTCCGAGCCGCGGCGGCGGTATCTTCGGGATCTACGGCGGATTCGGGTCTGCTTCGAAGAATCCGGGGCCCTCCCGCCGACGAGTGGAGCCCGATGATGGATCGATTTTCCGATATGTCCGAGGGTCCGCCGCCTCCCGGCTGGACCCGGCCCTCCGAGGCCGAGCTCGCCTCGCGTTTGAGTCCTCTGCAGTTCGCGGTGACCCGTCGCGACGCCACGGAACCGGCTTTCAGGAACCAATACTGGAATGAGGGTCGGCCCGGAATCTATGTCGATATCGTCTCGGGCCAGCCCCTCTTCTCCTCGAGGGACAAGTTCGATTCGGGCTGCGGCTGGCCCTCATTCACCGGGCCGATCGAAGGGGGAAGTCTCGTCGATCGCAAAGATCTCTCCTTCGGCATGGCGCGCATCGAGGTGCGAAGCCTCGTGGCCGATTCCCACCTCGGCCATGTCTTCGACGATGGGCCCGGCCCCGCTGGCCTGCGATATTGCATCGATTCGGCGGCCCTTCGCTTCGTCCCGAAGGAAGAGATGGAAGCCTCGGGCTATGGGGAATGGCTCGACAAGGTGGAGTAGGCGCCGATCCTCATCGTATGAACTTGTCGATTATGGCGGCGTATTCTCCCGATTTCTTGAGGGCGTCGAGGGCGGTCTGGAGGGCCGCGACCGTCGTGTCGGGACTGTCCTTGGAAAGGGTGAAGTAGAATTCGGGCGAGCTCAAGACGAGGACGGTCTCGTAGTCGTCAGGATCAATGCCGAGGAGGCGCAAATTATACCGCGCCCCCGCAGTGTTGAAGGCGAACATGTCGATCCTGCCGGCATGGAGCTGTTTGAGACTTCCCGAAAGCGAGGATCCCCTGTCGAGGGATGCAAGGGGAACCCCGGCGACCAACAGGGCCTGTTCCGGGGCGCCATCCCTCAAGGTCCCGATGCTGTAGCGCGCCGCCTCGATGGCCGAGGCGAATTTGAAGTGCCTGGCCTTGGGCGCGATGAGGCCGATCTGGACCTTATAAAAGGGTCCGATCCATTTGAAGAGCTTTTCTCGCGCCGGCGTGCGGGCCACCGGAAAGAGGACGGCCAGGGGGCCGGTCTGCGCCATGTCGTATTCGCGGGCCCAGGGCATCGTCCGGATGTCTTTCCGCTCCAGCGGGATGCCCGCCTGACGCGCCATCGCGAGGAAGAGGTCGGTGGCGGCGCCCGAGGGCTCGCCGCCGACGGCGGTATTGAATGGCGGGTTTTCCTCCGCCATCACGTTGAGGCTTTGGGCGGATACGACGAAGGAGGAAGCCATCGCGATGACGAGGGAGAGCAGAAGCGTTCTTTTCACGGCATATCCTCCTCTCGCGCGGCTTAGCAGGCGACTCGAGCCCTTATTCCACAATAATGCATTCGCGCCGGCGCTGCCATGGAGACGCGGTTTGGGCAAGTCCTTTGCTTGGAATGGCTTACGCGATCCAGTCCTCGATATTGAACAAAGGCGCAAAAAAAGACTAAACTTCCACCGCTCCTCCCGGAGCTTCATCCCCAACCTTCCTTCCGCAAGGATAAGCGTATGTCAGACTCGACTAAACAGACGGTGATGATCGACGGCAATACCGCCGCCGCTCACATCGCCCACGCGGTGAGCGAAGTCATCGCCATCTACCCGATCACGCCCTCCTCCAACATGGGAGAGCTCTCCGACGAGTATTCGGCCGCCGGTCGAAAGAACATCTGGGGGACCGTGCCCCAGGTCGTCGAGATGCAGTCCGAAGCCGGCGCGGCTGGTGCCGTCCATGGCGCCCTCGCCTCGGGAGCCCTTTCGACGACCTTCACCGCCTCCCAGGGCCTCCTTCTCATGATCCCCAACATGTACAAGATCGCCGGCGAGGCCACGCCGACCGTCTTCCACATCGCCGCCCGCGCGATCGCCTCCCAGGCCCTCTCGATCTTCGGCGATCACCAGGACGTGATGGCGGCCCGCCAGACCGGCTGGGCCATGCTCGCCTCCAACAACGTGCAGGAGGTCATGGACACGGCCCTCATCGCCCACGCCGCGACCCTCGAGGCCCGCGTCCCCTTCCTCCACTTCTTCGACGGCTTCCGCACCTCCCACGAGGTGCAGAAGGTCGAGGAGACCTCCTACGACATCATGCGCCAGATGATCTCGGACGAGTTCGTGCGCGCCCACCGCGGCCGCGGCCTCAATCCCGAGAACCCCACCATCAAGGGCACGAGCCAGAATCCCGACGTGTACTTCGCCAGCCGCGAGGCCTCGAGCAAGTTCTACGCGAAGGTTCCCGGCATCGTGCAGAAGCTCTTCGACAAGTACGCCACGCTCACCGGCCGCCAGTACCGCCTTTTCGACTACGTCGGCGCCCCCGACGCCGATCGCATCGTCATCGTGATCGGCTCCGGCGCGGACACCGTCGAGGAGACCGTGAAGCACCTCAACTCGAAGGGAGAGAAGGTCGGCGTCCTCAAGGTCCGCCTCTTCCGCCCCTTCTCCATCGAGCACTTCATCAAGGCCATTCCCGCCACCGTCAAGGCCATCGCCGTCCTCGACCGCACCAAGGAGCCCGGCGCCCTCGGCGAGCCCCTGTACGAAGACGTCCGCACCGCCATCGGCGAGGCCATGGGTTCGCACAGCGCCCCCTTCAAGGGCTGGCCCACCGTCATCGGCGGCCGCTACGGCCTCGGCTCCTTCGAGTTCACCCCCGCGATGGCCAAGGCCGTCCTCGACGAACTCAAGAAGGACGCGCCCAAGAACCACTTCACCGTCGGCATCAACGACGACGTGATGGGCACGAGCCTTACCTTCGACGAGAAGTTCCTCATCCCCACCCCCGGCGCCACCGAGTGCCTCTTCTACGGCCTCGGCTCCGACGGCACCGTCGGCGCCAACAAGAACTCCATCAAGATCATCGGCGACGACACCGACTTCGGCGCCCAGGGCTACTTCGTCTACGACTCCAAGAAGTCCGGCACCTACACCGTGTCCCACCTCCGCTTCGGCCCCGGCCAGATGACGAAGCCCTACCTCGTGGCGGCCGCCGACTTCATCGCCTGCCACAAGTTCACCTTCCTCGAGAAGCTCGACATGCTCTCCAACGCCAAGGACGGCGGCGTCTTCCTCCTCAACAGCCCCTATCCGGCCGACAAGGTCTGGGGAGAGCTCCCGATCGAGGTGCAGAAGCGCATAATTGAGAAGAAACTCCGCTTCTACGTGATCGACGGCTCCGACATCGCCGACAAGGCCGGCATGAGCGGCCGCATCAACACCATCATGCAGACCGCCTTCTTCGTGATCTCCGGCGTCCTTCCCGAGGCCGACGCCATCAGGCTCATCAAGAAGTACACGGAGAAAACCTACGCCCGTAAGGGAGCCGACGTCGTCGCCAAGAACATCGAGGCCATCGACATCGCCGTCTCCTCCATCCATCAGGTCAAGATCGGGGCGGCCGACTCCAAGAAAAAGATGATCGCGCCCGTCTCCGCCGACGCGCCCAAGTTCGTCAAGGAAGTGCTCGGCGAGATCATCGCCGCCCGCGGCGAGAAGATCCCCGTGAGCATGCTGCCCGACGACGGCACCTTCCCCTCGGCCACCACCCGCTACGAGAAGCGCAACATCGCCGAGAAGATTCCCGTGTGGGAGCCGGAGCTCTGCATCCAGTGCGGCCAGTGCTCCCTCGTCTGCCCCCATGCCGTCATCCGCATGAAGGTCTACGAGCCCTCCCTCCTCGCCAAGGCCCCGGCCACCTTCAAGAGCGCCGACCCCAAGCCCATGCTCAAGGAGTACGTCGGCCAGAAGGTGACCGTCCAGGTCAGCCCCGAGGACTGCACCGGCTGCGGCCTCTGTATCGCCTCCTGCCCCGCCAAGGACAAGAACGATCCCAACCGCAAGGCCATCAACTTCGGACCCCAGATCGAGCTCAGGGCGGCGGAAGTGGTCAATTGGGACTTCTTCATGAACGTCATCCCCGTGCCCGACCCGGCCAAGGCCAACCCCGCCTCCATCGTCGGCACCCAGCTCCGCCAGCCCCTCTTCGAATTCTCGGGCGCCTGCGCCGGCTGCGGCGAGACCCCCTACGTCAAGCTCGTGAGCCAGCTCTTCGGCGACCACGCCGTCGTGGCCAACGCCACCGGCTGTTCCTCGATCTACGGCGGCAACCTCCCGACCACCCCCTGGGCCACCCGCAAGGACGGCAAGGGACCGGCTTGGGGCAACTCCCTCTTCGAGGATGCCGCCGAGTTCGGCTACGGCATGCGCCTCACCGTCGAGAAGACCACGGAGTTCGCCCGCGAACTCGTCGCGGCCCACAAGGGCAAGGGAATCCCCGCCGCCCTCGCCGACAGACTCCTCGAGAACATGCAGGATTCCGACATCCTCATCGCCGAGCAGCGCGCCAACGTCTCCGTCCTCAAGGAGGAGCTCGCCAAGGTGAAGGAAGCCTGGGCCGCTGACCTCGCCTCCGTGGCCGACGAAGGCCTCGTCAAGAAGAGCGTATGGGTCATCGGCGGCGACGGCTGGGCCTACGACATCGGCTTCGGCGGCCTCGACCATGTCCTCGCCTCCGGCCGCAACATCAACGTCCTGGTGCTCGACACAGAGCTCTACTCCAACACCGGCGGCCAGGCCTCCAAGGCCACGCCCTTCGGTTCCATCGCCAAGTTCGCGACGAGCGGCAAGGACATCGGCAAGAAGGACCTCGGCATGATCGCCATGTCCTATGGCTACGTCTACGTCGCCCAGGTCTCCCTCGGCGCCAACTACCTCCAGACCATCAAGGCCTTCAGGGAAGCGGAAGCCTACGAAGGCCCCTCGATCGTCATCGCCTACTCCCACTGCATCAACCACGGCATCGACATGTCGAAGGGACTCTCGCAGCAGAAGACCATGGTGGAAGGCGGCGTGTGGCCGCTGTACCGCTACGACCCCCGCCTCGTCGAGCAGGGCAAGAACCCCTTCCAGCTCGACTCGAAGGAGCCGGCGACCGAAAAGATCGAGCAGTACATGTACAACGAGGTCCGTTTCAAGAGCCTCCGCGACTCGAACCCCGAACGCGCCGCCATGCTCCTCGAGAGGCAGAAGCACATGGTCGAGCGCAGGTGGAAGGAGTACAAGTACCTTAGCGAAAGGCCGTTCTGACGAAGTCGGAACACCGGTCGAGCTA
>DATKTD010000290.1:0-23751 GCA_035531315.1 Rectinemataceae bacterium | reverse complement strand
TATTGTGACGATATTTTCCCTTATCTACGGCTTTACCTCCCTCGGGGGTCGCGGCTCCTCGAAATCGCTTGCCCTAGTCTCGCTGTCGGTATTCGTCGTCTCCTTCGTCCTCCTCTTTGCGGTCGAAAGGCGAAATCCCCGGCCGGTGATCGACTTCGGCCTGTTCGGAAACGTCACGTTCAGCTCCTCCATGGCGGCTTCGCTCATCTCCTTCTCCACGATGTACTCACCGACCATCCTCGTTCCCTTCTACTTGCAGGGCACACTCGGTCTGTCTCCCGAGGTCTCCGGTCTCTATCTCCTGGCCTTCCCCGTGGCGATGGCCGTCCTTTCTCCGCTATCAGGGCGTCTCTCCGACAGGATCGGCTCACGCCCCCTCGCCGTCGCGGCCCTCGCATTGAACGGCCTCGCCCTCGCCTTCTTCGGTGGCATAGGCCCGGCCTCGCCGCCCTGGCTCATCCTCTTCCCGCTTTTCGCCATGGGCATCGGTTTCGGCCTATTCCAGTCGCCCAACAATAGCGCCGCCCTCGGCAGCGCCCCTAAGGAAAAACTGGGCACGGCCAACGCGATCACCCAGCTCGTCAAGAATCTCGGAATGGTGATAGGCATAAGTTTTTCCACGGTGGCCTTCTCCTCCCTCATGGGAACCAGGCATATCTCCGACTCCGCGGCATTCCTTGGAAGCGCCCGCTGGGTCTACTGGGGCGCCGCGATACTGAGCTTCGTAGGCGCATATATCGCATCGCTGCGGACGAGGGCCCGCGGCGCGACGGCATAAGGCCGAAGGCAGGTCAACGATGGTAACGGGATCGGTAACGCAGGAAAAATGGCTCGTCGAGATGGGCGAGGTGGCGCACGGAATCGCCTCGGGGATAGATATCATCTCCTTCAAAGGGATTTTCCGCTTCGCGATCGCGGGGGCCCTCCTCGATCACCATTTGGATGCGTGGGAGTCGCTGGAGCACAAAGACGGAGAGACAAGGCGAAATTTCATGGAATCGGTGCTGAAGCATGCCGAAGGTCGCATCGCCGCCCTCGGTCTTTCCCAGGAAACGATCGCGTCGATCAATCGAGCATTGCAAAAAAAGATAGTCGATCATATCAGTAGGCTCGCCTAGGAGCGGCCGGAGAATTCGCTTATTAACCAATTGGTTGCAGCGCGGGGCTTGGCCCCGACAGTCCGGAGACAAGGAGTACAGCATGAACATCAAGGAACGCTTCGAGGCGATGAAAAAGGCCGGTATGGAAATTCAGCGTCCCATGGAGCTTCTCGGCGCCCTCGACGAGAAGAGCGCCCACGCCCACCTCGACGGCAGGGCCGCGGTCTTCGCCGAGGGAGCCCTGACCATGAAATACAAGGCTCTTGTCGCCATCGGCGCCGCCGTGGCCCTCGATTCCCCCATGTGTATCCAGAATAATGTCATGGCCGCAAAACAGGCAGGCGCCTCGAAGGCGGAGATCATGGAGGCCATCGCGGTGGCCAAGTTCAGCAAGTCGTCGACGGTGGTGTCGAACTCGGCTCCGGCCCTCGAGTGGCTCCTATCGCAGCCTAGCTAAACAGATGGCGAGGGGCTCCGGCAAAGGCGAGGGGTTTGGCCCCTTCGCCCTTGCCATCTCTATCTTGTAGGCGCTTGTTTTAGGTCGCCCATTCAGGAGTGGAGGTGGCATATGGCGGTGAAACTCGTTCTCAACGGCGGGATCAAGTCCTGCTGTTCTGTCACGCCGACGGAGGTCGTGGCGAGATCCTTGCGCGAATGGCTCCCGGATAGCGTGGAACTTATCGTGATCGACAGGGCACGGGATGAATGGCGGCCCGACAGCCTGGCGATTGTCGCGAGCATGGTCTATCAAGACGATATCTTCCCCCTCGTGTATATCGACGACACCCTCGCGATGATCGGCGGAATTCCCAAGCGCAACACGCTTATCGCCATGCTCAAGCGGGAGATCGAGTATGGAATCAGCAAGGACGACATTCTCGATGTCGCACGACGGAGAATCGAGGCCGAGATGGATGCGGAAGTGGCCTTGGCCTGACATGCGGGAAGAAGCCATAAGATGAGCGAAACCGGAAAAAAGCTTGTGAAGATCCTCTCGATCGATGGCGGGGGAATCCGTGGACTCCTCCCCGCGCTCATACTGGAGGAATTGGGAAGGCGCCTCGATAGCGGCGACAAGGGACGTCCCCTCTCCTCCGTTTTCGATCTCATCGCCGGCACATCGACCGGGGCCCTCATCGCCTTGGGGCTCGCCCTGCCCGAAAAGACGGCTTCGTCGAGGGATAGAGGTGCGACAATGGCGCGAAGGCCGGCCCTCGCCCTGAAGGATATCGTCGATTTTTACGAGCGCAGGGGAAAGGAAATATTTTCTCCCAATCCGGCCAGCGGACTTCGAGCCGCCGTTCACAGCTTTCGTCATAAGTATGACGGCAGCGGCTTCGAAAGGGTCCTGTCCGATGTCTTCGGCGACGCGACCCTCCGGGATGGCCTCACCAATCTCCTGATAACGAGTCTGGACACGAAGATCCTCCAGCCCCGATGCCTTAAGAATCGACCGCGCCGACCCGAATGGAGCGACGATCTCGATTTCTATATGAGGGACGCGGCCAGGGCCTCCTCGTCGGCGCCGACCTTTTTCCCGCCGGCTCTGATCGAGCCCGTGCCGGCAAACGGCCAGCGATTCTGCCTGGTCGACGGTTCGATGTTCGCCAACAATCCCTCCCTTCACGCCTACATCGAGGCGACCAAGTTGTTTCCCGGGGCCGATGAATACCTGATCCTCTCCCTCGGAACCGGGAACGACAAAGAAGGCTATTCTTACGAGGAAATCTCCCGATGGGGAATCCTCGAGTGGATCAACCCGATGAAGAAACTGCCGCTCTTTTCGCTCATGTCGGCGGGGCAGAGCGAATCGGTCGATCATATGCTCGCTCGGATTTCCGGCGTGCGCTATATCAGGATTTCGGTTGCCCTTGAAGGGCGCTGCCTGGAGATGGATGACGCAAGTCCGGCCAACATCCGGGCCCTGCGCTCCATCGCCTATCGCGTCATCGAGAAAAATCGGGCCTTGATGGATTCGCTCGTAAGGGAACTCTAGCGACCCTCGACCGTCGCGAACAGAGAGTGAGGAGGAAGAGCCATGCCGCTTCCCGTCCTGCATTGCCCGGTCTGCGGCCTCGTTCTCGAGCGCCGTTTCGAAGGAGCGGTCTGCTCCTATTGCGGAGCCGTCGATGGAGACCATCGGTCGGAGCGCTCCGCTCCGTGGCGCTGCGCCGCGGGCCATCATCTCTGCGAAGACTGCCGAACCGCGATGGCCGAGGATCTGCCGCGCCGCCTCGTCTCCACCCTGGCCCAGACCGATCCCTTCGCCATCGCCGACCTTGTCATGTCACACCCCGCGATGCGGCAGGAGACCTACGGTCCCGACCATCATGGCCTCCCGGCCTTGGCTCTTCTCGTGAGCCTGCGCAACGTCGGGCTTTGGGAAGGTTCGGATTCGAGGATCCTCGCGGCCGTCCGGCGCGCGAGGGAGATAGGCGAGGGCTCCTGCTACCTTCGGGGTACCTGCGGGGCCTGCGTAGGGGCGGGCTCAGCCCTGTCCACCATCCTTCATCTCGGCATCGCCAGCCCCGAAAGGGGGCTGGCTCTTCGCGCGACGGCTTTATCTCTCGGTTCCCTCGCCAGGACAGGGGGGCTGCGCTGCTGCAAGGAAGCGGTCTACGCCGCTCTCGAAGGCGCGATCGAGGCCCTCGTTCCTGTCCTCCCGGCCATCGCGACGATGAAACGGCCCGTCGTATGCGGCTTTTCCTCCTCGCTCCCCGATTGCAAGGGCATGATATGCCCCTATCATCCCCGCTCCGCGAACGCCGATACCAAGGAGGCAGTCCATGAGGGTTCGACTCCTCCGTGATGGCGAACTTCGACCTGCCCGCCATTTCGCCATCGAGGAGGCCATCCTGCGGGGAGTGGCCGAGGGAAGCTCGCCTCCCACCCTCCGGATTCGCCGCTCCATTCCCGCCGTATGGATCGGCCTCTTCCAACGGCCCGAGGAGGACGTCGATGTCGAGGTTGCCAGGGCTCTCGATGTTCCGATAATCCGGCGCTACAACCCCGGCGGAGCCGTCTACCAGGACGAGGGCACTCTTTGCTATTCCCTCTTCTTTTCCAAGGCTCCATTTTTCGAAAGTTTGGGAATCGAGGCCCCGGCGTCTCTCTACTCGATCCTTGGCGGCGCGGCCATTCGCGCCCTGCGGCGTTTCGGTGCCGCGGCCGAATTGTCCCCCGTCAACGACGTGACCATCGGCGGCAGGAAGGTCTACGGCTCGGCCCAGGTCGAACACTACTCGGCCTTCGTCCATTCGGGCAGCTTCCTCCTATCCTGCGATCTGGACAGGATGGCGACCCTCCTCCGCCCCTCGGCCCTCAAATACGCGGACAGGGGCTTCTCTTCGGTTCGCGAAAGAGTGATAAACCTTTCGGAACTCGCGGGATCTCCCGTCAGCCCGGAGGCATTCGCGGAAGCCCTCGTAACGGAGCTCTCAGTCGCGATGTGTTTCGAGTTGGTCGAGTCCGGTTTGACTGAAAGGGAATACGAAGAGACGGAAAGGCTTCTCGTGGAAAAGTACGGTCGGCCGGAGTGGACCTATCGTCGGGGCGAGCGAAGCGCTCGGGTCCTATCTCGTCGTTCGCCAAGCGGCGTCATGACCCTCGCCGCGACCCTCGACGGCAATCGCATCGAGAGAGCCGAGCTCCGCGGGGACTTTCTTGTCGCCGACTTGCGTGGACTCGAATCCTGGGTCGCCTCACTTGCTGGGCTCAGTATACCGGAGGCGATAGCCCGGGTAACCGAAGCGGGTCTTCCGGCCGACCTCGCCACGACTCTCGTCGCCTTGCTTGAAGAGCTATCATAGTGCCTAGTCCGGTGAGGAGGTGACACATGGGCGCGTTTGTATCGTAATACACGATCGAAACTGGGTCACGTGTCTCCACTATTGCTGTCTTGGCGGTTACGGATCGCCAAGAGGGCCACGCTAACCGTGATCGCCGACGGTTTTATAGAGGACGAGCTTTTTACCGATTATTTTCCCGACGACAACCTCCCCGTTTACCGACGGCTGTTATGTTTGTCTACGAAAGATGGCCGGAAAGGGCTGTCGGAAAGACGAACAGCGTTAGGAGGAGATTATGGGTACAGCGAAGTTCTTCGGTTGGATTGCCGCTATCGGCGGCCTTTGGGAGATCCTTTCCCCCTTTGTCCTCGGCACATCCGCGTCGACGGGGGCCATGGTCGATGCGATCATCCTGGGTGTTCTCCTTGTCCTCTTTGGACTTTGGGTCGCGCTTAGTCGCTGGAATAGCGCCGTCAGGACATTGAGCTGGATCAATGCCGTCCTCGGCCTTTGGTTGGTCCTCGCGCCCTTCATCATCGGCTACAGCTCCACCACCGGAGCGATGGTGAACGACATCATCGTTGGCGGAGTCGTCCTAGTTATCGAGATATGGGGCGCTTTGGCGGCACGGAACGGCCTTTAACGTTCCCTTGGGCACGATGCCCGAGGCGGCCGTCGCCTTTCTGGCGATGGCCTTTTTCGTTGCTTGCTCTTATTTCCAATTTCCCGACACCGTCCGTGTTTTCGCTGTCTAGTCTTGCTCCTGGAGAATTATTCGCCACTTCCTTGACGCGTTGATGCAATGTTAAGATAATTTGCAACATAGGCGAATTTTAAAGGCAGTTTTCTGGTCGCCTTGCTGGAGGAAATGTGAGCGTACGACGACTCAGGCTCGAAGCCCTGATCGCGAGCCCTCCGACGCGGACCTGTGAGGCCATAGTCGACATGCTCGACGCCCTCGTCGAGAAATACCCCGATTTCGTGTCCCTCGATATCTACCTTGCCGGCGAGCAACCTGGACGGGACCCGACCAAGGGCTATCAGGACAAGGGGAAATTCAAGAGGGTCCCGAGCGTATTCGTCAATGGAGTAATGGCCGCCCAGGTTGAGGCGCCTGAGCCGGCAACCCTGGAAGCCCTTCTCGTCTCCGAGCTGGCCAAAGGGGCCGGGGCATGGCAGGAATAAATAAGATGGAAGACCAGGAAGATCATGACTGAGGATCCTTCGCCTGAGCCGATAAATCGCGTTCTTCAGGTCGCGGGAAGGGCGGCCGTCAGCGCGGCCTGCGCCCTGATGGTGTTTTTCGATAGGGACCCCCTCCGTTCGGCGATATCGCTGCCCATGCTACTTCTGGAAGTGACCGCGTATTACGCGGTGACCGCCATTTTCGGAAAGAAACAATTGCTTTTTTCAGGACCGACTCCGCCCGCCCTCATCATAGGCGATATCCTCGAGGCTAGCGTCGTAGTTGGCATGAGCGGCGGCTATGACAGCCCTTTTTTCGCCGTCTTCCTGTTTACGATGGCCGAGATCGCCTTGTATCTCCACTGGAAACTCGGCGCGGCGCTCATCGTGGGCATGAACGCCATCCAGGTCGTGGCAACCGGCGTCCAGATCGCCGCCTTGCCGGAGCTCTTCTCTCGTTCCTTCGTTCTTAGCCGTTTTTCCCGGGTGCTGATCGTAGGACTGTTGTTCGTGATCCTGGCGGAGATCATGAAAAAGGAAGAATCGGCCAGGGATCGAGCCTCGCGGGCTTCCCTGCAGATCGCCAACCTGAACTCGATATTCTCGCAGCTCGGCGAGGCTCATATGGACATTCAAAAAGTATTCGACACAGTCCTGACGGCGGCCACGTCGCTCAAGGACGTCATTTTCTGCGCCATTTTAAGAAAGCAAAATTCCGATGCGCGCTGGGTCGTCGCGTCCACTTCCGAGGCCATACACTGCGGAGTGGCGACGGTCGTCTCCATTCCCCCTGGACTTGAAGCGGCTCCAATTATGGCGATCGCGGCCGATCCGGCCGGGGACACTGCCTTCCCCTGCGCGAAAAACGCGAGACAGATCGTCATCACGAATTTCCCATCTTTTTCGGCCAGCGAGCGAGGAATGCTCATTCTCGGGAGGACGAGCTCCCTGCCGCTTTCGGAAGAGGATGAGACCTTCCTCCGGGCGCTTACCATGCAGTCGCAGCTCGCGCTCCACAACGCCCTCCTCTTTCACGAACGCGAGAGGCAACTAGAGGAGCTCAAGGTCTTCAAGGAAATACAGAACACCTTTTTCACCTCGGCCGCCCACGAACTGAAGACCCCGCTCACCGTAATCGGCCTGCTTTCTTCCGGGCTTGGCCTGACCATCAAGGAGCCCTCCGCCGAACAAAGGGAAATGCTCGAGACCATGGGCCAAAACGTGTCGCGCCTGCAGACTCTCGCGGCGAACATCCTCGCAACCGCCAGACTCGAGGCGAATGACGTGGTTTTGCAGCCCCGGGCGACCGATGTCGGACGGCTCGTCGCCATGGTCGCGGACGAAATGAAAATGGTCCTCGGCGAAAAGGGTCTGTCGATTGTCCTCGATCCCCCCGGAATCTGGCCAAAGACATGGGCCGATCCCAATAGGATCAGGGAGGTTTTTTTCAACCTCCTATCGAACGCGGCGAAATTCGCGGAGGCGGACGGACTCATCGTCATCCGATTCTCGGCGGAGAAGGATAGCGCCACCATCGGAGTCTGTGACCGGGGAAAGGAAATATCCCAGCGCGAAAGCGAGCTGGTTTTCGATAAATATTTCACCGGCAAGGATGTCGGAGCCTTGGCGGGAACGGGCCTAGGCCTTTACATCACAAGACAGATCGTTGCGCTACATCGAGGGACGATATGGGTAGAGAGCGGAGAGGGGAAAACCTGCTTCCTCTTTACGTTGCCGCTCGCGCGCGAGGGAGAGAACAATGAATGATCGTTCCGTGAAGATCCTTGCCATCGACGACGAATCAGACGTGACGAAGTCCATCCGACTCACGGTCACCATACAGGAACCCTTATGGCAGGTGATCGAGGCGAAATCGGGCAGCCAGGGATTGGAACTCGTCGATACGGAGAAGCCGGATATCGTCCTTCTCGACATGCGCATGCCGGGCCTGAACGGCATCGATACGCTCCGAAAATTGCGCCGTTACAGCACGATTCCGGTCATCATGCTTACCGTCACCAACGACGAGCTCAACGAGGTGCTCGCTCTCCAGGAAGGGGCGGACGACTATGTCGTGAAACCCTTCGGACATCTTGAGCTGTTGGCGAGAATCAAGGCGGTGCTGAGAAGGTACACGGGCGGCGATAGGCGCGGGAAGACCTACTCAAGCGGGGAAATCAGCGTCGATTTCGAGAATCGAGAGGTCCTGGTTCGATCCCTCCCCGTCGCGCTCACCTCGACCGAGTTCGCCCTTCTCCAGATCCTGACCGGCGCTCCCGATCAGGTCATCACCAGCGAGACGCTGTTGGGGCGTATTTGGGGTCCGCACGCGCTGGACAATAAGGAATATCTCAAGGTCTACATACGCAAGCTCAGGGAAAAGCTGGAAATCGACCCAGCCCGACCACGGTATATAGAGACCGTGCGTGGAGTCGGCTATCGCTTTCGCGAATGGAAGGCCTGAGCGAAGAAGATGGTCCGTTTACGGACCGCTTCCTCCGCTGCGGCGAAAAAAAGGCCGGAGCCGGAAATCGAGCTTGCGCCCGTTCCGACACCGGCCCTGTAGCAGGCTTCGTCTTTGGCAAGGCTTAAGCTTGGCCTTAAGCCTTGGCGGGGCCCTTCTGTGCGGGGCCCTGAGGGGCCTTGGGTACGAGGAGTCCACCACCGAAGAGGGCGATGAGGGATCGAACGGCGGTCGCGAGCCACAAGCTCACGAGAATGATGAGGAGGAGGGCGGCGTACCAGAAGACCACGGGAAGCTGCAGCAGGCCGAAGACCGCGTAGCTGGCGAGGGTATAGGCCCCGAGGGGGAATATGAAGGCCCACCAGGACAGGGTAAAGGGAATGCCGCCGCCGCGCAGGTACTTGATGGTCACCGCGATGGTCAAGGCGAAGGCCCAGAGGCCGAAACCCCAGAGCGCGAGCGCTATCAGCTGCAGGCCGCTGGTATCGACGAGCATGCCGAGGCCCTTGGAAACATCGGCGATGCCAAGGAGGCTGAGGGTGCCGACGCCGATGGGTCCGAGGAGGATCCAGAAGGTCGGTGCCATCGAGGCATGGGGCATCTTGTGATGCAGAAGGCTGTTGAAGACCACGGCACCGATGATGAGGAAGAGGAAGAGGCCTATTCCGAAGAATCCGATGTCAAGGAGATTGATGAGCTTCGCCGTATTCGGATCGATGCCCATCCACATCTTCGCCAGCGGATTGCCGAGGAGGGGGACGACGACACTGGCTACCGGGGTGATGAACCAGGAAAAATTGACCTGCTCAGGCTGGAGATTTTCCTTGAGAAGCATCGTATAAACGACGTAAACGCCGAAGAAAAGTATCAAAACGACGGATACGATCCAGAGCACCAGGCTCAAGCCGCCGATGAAGGGCATCGCGAAAAAGGCCCTCCCGATGGAGAGGAAATTGGTGCCCAGCACGATGGCGCCGACAGGCATGGTGACGAAGAAGTTGGACATGATCGGGTGTCGAAGGTCCTCCCTCAGCCTGTCGAAGTGAAGGACCCAGCGCAGGGTCCATGGCACGATGAAGACGATGAACAGGGCAACATTGAGCCAGAAGAGGGCGACGGCCGCGGGGCGGAGCCACTCGGCCTGGTTCCCGAACATGAATAGGGCGTTCGCAAGGCCGCCCGTACCCATCACCGATGCGTACCACGCCGGCGAAAAGTGGCGGATGACGCTCTTGGCATTCTTTTGTTCTTTGCTTTCCATAAAGCCTCCTGTCTATGTAGCGATGCAAAACATGTATGGATGAGAAATCGGCCGCGGCAATCCCTGTCCCCAAAGACTTGAACGGCATGTTTGTTGCAAATTATTGCAACGTTAGGCCAATAAGTCAAGCAGATCATGAAAATCTTCCAAACATTGCAACATTGAGGCGAACGAAGGAAGCGCGCGAGCAATTGAAGCAATAGGGATATTCCCGATGCATGACCTCGAAGTCTTGACTTCGACCCCGGCCGTACAAAGAATCAAGTCTATTGCACTGTCGTCAGCCCAAAGGAGGCTCCGATGTCCGTAGGAATCACCAAGCGCCTCTCTTTTCTCGACCGTTGGCTCACCCTCTGGATCTTTTTGGCCATGGCCCTCGGCGTCCTCGCGGGAGCCCTCGTTCCGGGCCTCGCCAGCTTTTGGGATCGTCTTTCCGTGGGTACCACGAACATTCCCATAGCCATCGGCCTGATCCTCATGATGTATCCCCCCTTGGCCAAGGTGCGCTACGACGAGGTCGGGGATGTATTCAAGGATCGTAAGGTCCTCACCCTCTCCCTCATCCAGAACTGGGTCATAGGGCCTATCCTGATGACGGCCCTCGCCATCGTCTTTCTCCGCGACAAGCCGGAGTACATGGTCGGACTCATCATGATCGGCCTGGCGCGCTGCATAGCGATGGTCATCGTCTGGAACGAGCTGGCCAGGGGAGATACCGAGTACTGCGCCGGGCTCGTCGCCTTCAACTCGGTCTTCCAGGTCCTCTTCTATTCCTTCTACGCCTGGATTTTCGTGACCCTCATCCCTCCTCTCTTCGGTCTCGCGGGCAAGATCGTGCAGGTGAGCATCGGCGAGATCGCCAAGAGCGTCGGCATCTACCTCGGCATACCCTTCGCCGCCGCTGTCCTATCCTGGCTCCTCCTCCGGAAGGCGAAGGGGGAAGCCTGGTACCGCTCCTCCTTCATTCCGAAGATCTCCCCGATCACCCTGGTCGCCCTCCTCTTCACGATACTCGTGATGTTCAGCCTCAAGGGAGAAAAGATCCTCGCCCTGCCGATGGACGTCCTCAGGATCGCCATACCTCTATTGATCTATTTCGTCGCGATGTTCCTGATCAGCTTCGCCTTGAGCAAGGCACTCGGCGCGGACTACGCGAAGACGGCGACCCTCTCCTTTACCGCGGCGAGCAATAACTTCGAGCTGGCGATAGCCGTGGCCGTGGCCGTATTCGGCCTCGGTTCAGGTCAGGCCTTCGCGGCCGTCATCGGGCCCCTCATCGAGGTGCCGGTGATGCTCGCCCTCGTCAACGTGGCTCTTCGCCTCGAGGGCCGCTTCGCGGCCGGGGCGAGGGCATCCTGAGTCAGGCGCCGGGCGCCAAAGGAGCGAGACATGACCAAGACGAGAGTCCTCTTCCTCTGCGTACACAATTCGGCCCGCAGCCAGATGGCCGAGGCCTTCCTCGAGGCGGAATATAGCGGGCGCTTCGAGGCGGAGAGCGCCGGCCTCGAGCCGGGAGGTCTCAATCCCTTTGTCGTCCGCGCCATGGGCGAGCTTGGCATCGATATTTCGCGCAACGCGACAAAGAGCGTCTTCGAGCTTCATGCGGCGGGAAGGACCTACGATGTCGTCGTCACCGTCTGCTCGAAGGAAGCCGCCGAGCGATGTCCGGTCTTTCCCGGCAAGGTCGAGCGCCATCATTGGCCCTTCGACGATCCGTCGACCTTCAAGGGGGGGGACGAGGAGATAATGGCGCGCGTACGCAAGGTACGGGACGAGATCCGCGCGGCGGTCGCCCTCTTCGCGGAATCGCGGCGCTAGGAGGGGGAGCCGGCGGACGCTGGCGCCTTGGTCCCCTCCTCCTCGGGGGTCTTGATGGAGCGGAAGAAAAGATGGAAGAGCAGGGCGTTGAGGCCCTGCAGGATGGCGCCGATCTCGAAGGGCAGGCTCATGGCCACATGCTCGAAGAGGTAGCCAGCCAGGCTCGGTCCCAATGCCGAGGAAGCCTGGGACGGAAGGTTCGAGAGGGCTCCCACTCTTCCCCGTTCCGCGTCGGGTACGATTCCCATCACAAAAGATTGCCTGAGCGGCAGACCCAGTCGCTGTACCATCATGCGCACGAGGTAGATCGCCCCCGCGATCGCGAAGGTCGGGGCAAAGATCATGGGAATTATCAAGACCGCCTGAAGTACGCGCGTGGTGACGATGGAACGGGCCAGTCCCATGCGGGAAGCGACCCCGGCCGAGGCGAGATTGGAGAGAAGGGAGGCGAGGTTGATGATCGAATACAATATCCCGATCTGGATGCTGCTCGCCCCGAAGCGGCTGTAGAACCAGTAGGTCAGCAAGGGGCCGAAAAAACCCACGGCGAGGCCGTTGACGCCATTGGTTACCCAGAGGCGGAGGAGGATCGCAAAGGAGGGGGCCGAGAGTCTGTTCTCTCGCCTCAAACGCGCGGGGGCGGCCTTCGCCTTCCTCCTTCCCTCCACAGACGTCGTGACGCGGGCTTCTTTTAAGGGGATGGCTAGGAGGGAAGCGACGAGGGCGAAGGCGGCGCCCATGAGAAACTCGACGCGATATTCGCCCGGAGATTTCCCGGCGGCCAGCATAAGGGCCAGGGCGATCGAGGGGCCGCCTCCTACGAGGGCCCCGAGACTCGAGGCGAAGGCGAGGCGGCCGAAGAGGTCGTTCCGATCGCGGGCCGGAACCTTGGCGCTGAGATAGGCCTGTTCGGCAGGCTGATAGGGACCGATCATGCCCGCCCCCGCGCCCGCACCCCTCCCCAGGGATCCGAGGGCGGCGAAGGCGAAGAGGGGGACTGCGGAGCGGAAAAAAACGAAGCTCAGGCAGGCGAGGGTGGTGAGTAGCGGGGTCGCAATTAGAAAGGCTTTGCGCCCCCACCGATCGGAGCCCCAGCCGATGAGGGTGGAGAGCAGGGCGGAAGCGAGGGCCGACAGGGTATACAGCAGACCCAGCGAAAAGCCGCCGAATCCCAGGAAGGCGAAATAGGCTGGCAGGACGATGCCCGCCATGGCCCTGGTGGCGCTCATGAAAAAGCGCGCGACGAGGAGCAGCCCGATGTCGCGAGTCATCCAGGATGATCGAAGGGTCATTGTACGCAGACTCTAGCAGTATCGCCGCCCTTGTTCCAGCACGCGACATCCGGAGTTCCGTCCGACCCGCGATGCGGCGACGGAGGGCGGACCGGGCCTTCCTCCGCTCCATCCCTGCGGCTATACTCCCGCCATGACGAAGACCCCGGCCTATATCAGGCTCGAAGCCATCCTCGCGGAGCGCATCGTCATCCTCGACGGCGCCATGGGGACCATGATTCAGAGGCTCGGTCTCGGAGAGGCCGATTTCCGCGGGACGCGTTTCCGGGACCATCCTTCGAACCTCGCCGGCGACAACGACCTGCTCAGCATCACGAGGCCCGAGGCGATCGCGGCCATCCACCGCGCCTATCTCGAGGCGGGGGCCGACATAATCGAGACCAATACCTTCAACGCGACGTGGGTGAGCCAGGCCGACTACGGCCTCGAATCCTGCGTGCGCGAGATGAATGTCGCCGCGGCCAGGCTAGCGCGCGCCGTGGCCGACGAGATCACCGCGAGCGACCCGACAAGGCCGCGTTTCGTCGCGGGTTCGCTCGGACCGACGAACAAGTCCCTGTCCATGTCGCCCGATATCGAGAGGCCGGGCTGGAGGGCGATCGGCTTCGAAGACCTGGCGGCCGCCTATCGCGAACAGATAGAAGGCCTCATCGAGGGCGGCGTGGACATCCTCCTCGTGGAGACCGCCTTCGACACCCTCAACGCCAAGGCGGCCATCCGAGCGATGCTCGAGGTTTTCGAGGAACGAGGCGAAGCGTTTCCCGTAATGATTTCAGGCACGGTGACCGACCGCTCGGGACGCACCCTCTCGGGCCAGGAACCCCTGGCCTTCCTCCACTCGGTCCTCCACGCCAGGCCCCTGTCGGTCGGCTTCAATTGTTCCTTCGGTGCCGAGGACCTCATCGCCCACCTTGCCGATGTTTCGCGTAACTCTCCTTGCGCGGTCTCGGTCCATCCCAACGCGGGCCTTCCCAACGCCCTCGGCGCCTACGACGAGTCGCCGGAGCATTTCGCCTCCGTGCTGGCCCGGGCGGCCCGCGAATCGGAGAGGGAGGGGGCGGGGGAGGGCGCCGGGCTCAATATCGTGGGTGGCTGCTGCGGCACGACGCCGGATCACATCCGCGCCCTCGCGGCGGCCCTCGACGGTCTCCGGCCCCGAAGGCCTCCGTCTCCCCGGGCCCTGACGCGGCTTTCGGGGCTCGAGGCCCTGAGCATCGGACCCGACAGCCTTTTCGTCAATGTCGGCGAGCGAAGCAACGTGGCCGGATCGAAGAAGTTCGCCCGCCTCATCAGGGAGAGGAAGTACGGCGAGGCGGTGGATGTCGCCCGCGACCAGGTGGAGGCGGGGGCCCAGGCCATCGATGTCAATCTCGACGACGCCCTCCTCGATTCCGCCAAGGAGATGGAGAGCTTCCTCCTCCTGGCCGCCGCTGACCCGACCCTTTCGCGGGTGCCGGTGATGATAGACTCCTCCGATTGGGCCACCGTTGTCGCCGGCCTCCGTTGCATCCAGGGCAAGGGCATCGTCAATTCGGTGAGCCTCAAGGAGGGCGAAACGGCCCTTCTCGACAAGGCGCGCGAAATAGGACGCTATGGGGCCGCCATGGTCGTGATGGCCTTCGACGAGACGGGGCAGGCGGCCAGCCTCGAGCGGCGGGTATCGGTGCTTTGCCGGGCCTGGAAGCTCCTCGTGGAAAAGGCCGGGGTCGATCCCACGGACATAATCCTCGATCCGAATGTCTTCGCCGTGGGCACGGGCCTCGCGGAACATCGAAGTTATGCGAAGGATTACTTCGCGGCCTGCCGGCTCCTGTCCGGCGAATGCCCTGGCTCGCTGATTTCCGGCGGCGTCTCCAACGTTTCCTTCGCCTTCAGGGGCAACGACCCCCTCAGGCGGGCCATCCATTCGGTCTTCCTCTACCACGCCAAGGCAGCGGGCATGTCCATGGGCATCGTCAATCCCGCGCAACTCGAGGTCTACGACGAGATCGAAGGCGGGCTCCGCGAGGCGATCGAGGATCTCCTCCTCGATCGAAGGGGAGGCGACGACGCGACCGAGCGCCTCCTCGCCCTCGCTTCTGGACTGAAGGATGAGGACGAGGCGGCCGGGGCATCGGGTCAGCCCGAATGGCGCGCGGCCCCCGTGCGCGAGAGACTGAGCCATGCCCTCGTGAAGGGCATCGAGGGCTGGGCAGCCTCGGACGCCGAGGAGGCCCGCATCGAGTTGGGTGGGGCCCTCGCCGTCATCGAGGGGCCACTGATGGAGGGCATGAATCGCGTCGGCGAGCTCTTCGGCGCGGGCAAGATGTTCCTGCCCCAGGTGGTGAAGAGCGCCCGCGTGATGAAACTCGCGGTGGCTGTCCTCGTGCCCTGGCTCGAAGGCGAGTCCGCGACGGGCCGGTCTAAGCGCGGATCCATCGTCATGGCCACCGTGAAGGGCGACGTCCACGACATCGGCAAGAACATCGCGGCTGTCGTCCTCCAGTGCAACGGCTACGAGGTGAGGGACCTCGGGGTCATGACTCCCCTCGAGCGCATCATCGAGGAAGCCGTGTCCACGCGGGCCGACGCCATCGGCCTCTCGGGCCTCATCACCCCCTCCCTCGAGGAGATGGTGCGCGTCGCCCGGGCCATGGAGGACAGGGGCCTGGCCATACCCCTCCTCATCGGCGGCGCCACCACCAATCCCGCGCACACGGCCCTTCGCATCGCGCCGGCCTATTCGGGCAGCGTCGTCAACGTGCGCGACGCGGCCCTCGCCCCCGGAGTCCTCGAGCGCCTCCTCGACCCGCTGCGCAAGGCCGACTTCGCCGCGGAGCTCGCGGCCAGGCACGAAGGCCTCCGCGCCGAACAGCTCGCGAAGGCAGCCGCGACGCCTCGGCTTTCCCTCGCGGATGCCCGCGCGAGACGCTTTGCCTTCGAGACCTCGGGCCATCGACCTTCGGAGCCACTCGTGGCGGGAATCGTCGAATCGCGACCGCCGATCGCTGCCCTCATCCCCTACATCGACTGGAGCTTCTTTTTCTGGCAATGGGGCATGAAGCGACGCTATCCCGACATCCTCGAGGATCCGCAGTACGGCGAGGAGGCGCGCAAGCTCCGCGAGGAAGCCCTGGCCATGCTCGGCCGTGCCGAGTCGGAGGGTCTTCTTTCCTGCGCGGCCCTCTCGGCCATCCTCCCCGCCTCGAGCGAGGGCGACGACGTCCTCGTTTATTCCGACGAAGGGCGCGGGACCGTCGCGGCGCGCTTCCCCTTCCTGCGCCAGGACTTCGCCAAGGACGACGGCAGCCCACAGCTCTGTCTGGCCGACTGGATCGCGCCTGCCTCCACCGGCATCCCCGACTGGCTCGGCCTCTTCGCCGTGACGGCGGGGACGGGCCTCGAGGCCTCGACCTCGGCCCTCCGCGCCACGGGCGATGATTATTCCGTCATAATGCTCAAGATACTCGCCGATCGGCTGGCCGAGGCCCTCGCTGAGAGGACCCACGAGGAGATCAGGAAGAGGATATGGGGCTATGCGGCCGCCGAGTCCTTCGCGCCGGCCGAGCTCCTCAGGTCGCCCTATGTCGGCGTCAGGCCCGCCCCGGGTTATCCAGCCTGTCCGGACCATCGCGACAAGGCGGCCATCCTCGGCCTTCTCGAGGCGGGACCGAGGATCGGGATGACGCTCACCGAGAGCCACATGATGGTGCCCGCGGCCTCTGTCTCGGGCTTCTGTCTCTCGCATCCCGCCTCCCGCTATTTCTCCGTGGGACGGATCGGGCGGGAGCAGCTTGAGGATTATGCGAGGAGGCGGGGCGAGCCCCTCGAGGCCAGCGGGGATGCCTTGCGGAGCATCCTCGATCCGGAATGAGGATTTCGATCCATTGGGACTATAACGGAGGGAAAATGGCAAAGGCGTTCAAAATCGTGTCCGGCATCGCGAAGACGGTAGTGGCGATCCTCGCCGTGGCGCTGTTCGCGGCGCTCATCTGGTTCAAGGGATGGCTGCCCGCCGTCACGGCGACGCAATCCTTCCCGAAGGTGCAGGGCGAGCTCAGCTTGGACGGACTCCAGGGCAAGGTCGAGGTCGTTCGCGACAAGATGGGCGTACCCCACATCTACGCCGCCTCGAGTCATGACCTCTTTTTCGCGCAGGGCTTCGTCCATGCCCAGGATCGCTTCTGGCAGATGGATTCCTGGAGACACATCGGCTCGGGAACCCTGTCCGAGATGTTCGGCAAGGGCCAGGTGAAGACGGACTCCTTCCTGCGGACCCTCGGCTGGCGGAGGATCTCCGAGGCCGAGTGGCATGGTCTCTCGCCCGAGGGGAAGGCAATCCTCCAAGCCTATGTCGACGGCGTCAATTCGTGGCTCAAGGACCATTCGGGAACGGCGGCCAGCCTCGAATACGCCATCCTCGGCCTCCTCAGCCCGAGCTACCGAATCGCTCCCTGGAGTCCCGTCGATTCCCTCGTATGGGGCAAGGCCATGGCTTGGGACCTCGGCGGCAACCTCGATGACGAAATCGAGCGGGCGGTTCTCGGGAAGACCCTGTCGGCCGCCCAGCTCGCGGAGCTCTTCCCCGCCTATCCGGAGGACTATCCCGTCATAGTACCCAAGATAGGGGAGGGCCAGACCGCCCCCTCCTCGCCGACGGGCAAGGACGCGGCCGCGCTTTCCGACGCGGGACTCTCGTCGCCGGCCCTCATCGCGGGGCTCGAAAGGGTGTCGCGCAACCTTTCCCTCGCCGACTCCGTCCTCGGCCATCCGAGCCCGGACATCGGCTCCAACAGCTGGGTCGTGGCGGGAAGCCGCACGGCGACGGGGAAGCCCCTTCTCGCCAACGACATGCACCTCGGCATCCAGATGCCTTCGATCTGGTACGAGAACGACCTCCACAGCACGGGGGCTGACGGCGAGAAACCCATCGACGTCACCGGTTTTTCCTTCGCGGGTGTCCCCGGCATAGTCGCGGGCCACAATGCCCGGGTCGCATGGGCCTTCACCAACCTCGGTCCCGACGTCCAGGACCTCTTCATCGAGAAGGTAAACCCGGCCAATCCCGACCAGTACGAATACAAGGGGCATTGGGTCAACTTCGACACGCGGACCGAGACGATCAAGATAGCCGGTGGAGCCCCCGTCGAGCTCAAGGTCCGGGTATCGCGGCACGGTCCCATCATTTCGGATAGCTACGGCTCCCTCAAGGCGGCCATCGATCCCAAGAACGGCCCTCCCCTCATGAACGCCGCGGGCGCCGTCCTGCCGGAATCCTACGCCATCGCCTTCTCCTGGACGGCCCTCAGCCCCAACACTCCCTTCGAGGCCATATGGCGTTTCGAAAGCGCCTCCAATTGGAAGGAATTCAGGGAGGCCGCCAAGGGCTTCTCGGTACCGGCCCAGAACCTCCTCTATGCGGATGTGGACGGCAATATCGGCTATCAGACCCCCGGTCTCATCCCGATCCGCGCCAAGGGCGACGGGACCCTGCCCGTGCCCGGCTGGACGGGGGACTACGACTGGACAGGCTATATCCCCTTCGAAAAGCTTCCCTGGGAATACAATCCCAAGAGCGGCTATATCGCGACGGCGAACAATCGCGCCACTCCCCGGGACTATCCCTACCTCCTCACGCAGGATTGGGACTACGGCCAGCGAGCTTCTCGCATAGTCGACATGATCACCTCGGCCCCCGGCAAGATCGACGCCGCCTACATCACGGGAATGCAGGGCGACGCGAAGAGCCTCAACGCCGAGGCCCTCGTTCCGATACTCCTGGGCCTCAAGCTCGATCCGAGTCTCGCGGCCATCCGCGACCGCTTTCTCAAGGGTTGGGATTTCGAGGAGAAGGCCGAGGCGAAGGCTCCCGTCCTCTTCGAGACCTTCTGGACCCGGCTTCTCGCGGATACCTTCGGCGACAAGCTCCCCGCGGCCTATCAGCCGCAAGGCGGTTCGCGCTGGTACGCTGTCGTGCGCAATCTCGCCCAAGAGCCGGCCAGCCCCTGGTGGGACGACAAGCGGACGAAGGACAGGGTGGAAGGCCGCGACGACATCTTCGTCCGCGCCTTCGCGGAGGCGGTGGCCGAGCTCGGCAAGAAATACGGGAGCGATCTCTCCGGCCTGCCCGCATGGGGCAGCCTCCACCTGGCTACCTTCCGCAACCAGACCCTCGGCGAGTCGGGAGTGGCCCTCATCGAGGGTCTTTTCAATCGCGGGCCTTTCAAGGTCGGCGGCGGCAAGAGCGTCGTCGACGCCACCGGCTGGACCGTCGGCGAGGGCTTCGGGGTCGACTGGCTGCCCTCGGAGCGCGAGGTCGTCGACCTGTCCGATCTCGACGCCTCCCTCGCCGTCCACACCACGGGCGAGTCCGGCCATGCCTATAATAGGCATTATGACGATATGATCCCGCTCTGGGCAACGGTGAGGAACACCAACATGTGGTGGGATCGGGCATCGGTGGACAAGAACGCGGAGTCGAGACTGACCCTCATGCCCTAAGACCGCGGGGGATAGAAAAAAGGGGGAGCGAACGATCGCTCCCCCTTTCATTTGAAGTCCGGTTCCACCGACCTCGCGGCCCGCGCATTTTCGAATCAGACCCCGAGATAGGCCTCGCGCACGCGCGGATCGGCCGCGATTTCCTTGGCCGGCCCCGAGAGCGTCGTGTAGCCGACCTCCAGTACGTAGGCGAAATCGGCTATTTCGAGGGCCTCGGCGGCGTTCTGCTCGACGAGGAGAATCGTCATGCCCTTCTTGTTCAAGGCGACGATCTTCGAGAATATCTCGTCGACGAGGACGGGCGCCAGCCCCATCGAGGGTTCGTCGAGGAGGAGGATGTCGCCACCGGTGACGATGGCGCGCCCGACGGCGAGCATCTGCTGCTCTCCTCCGGATAGGGTGCCGCCGAGCTGGGACACGCGCTCCTTGATGCGGGGAAAGAACTCGAAGACCTCGTCCATCCTGCGCTTTACTTCCGCGCGGTCCTTGAGGCTCCAGCCGGCGATCTCGAGGTTTTCCCGCACAGTGAGCGTGGGGAATATCTTGCGCCCCTCGGGAACGTGGCTGATGCCGAGCGGCACGAGCTTGTGGGCGTCCATGTTCGTGATGTCGTTGCCCTTGAAGACGACCGTTCCGCCCGAAGCCTTCTCGAGACCCGACAGCGCCCGGAGCGTCGTCGTCTTCCCGGCCCCGTTGGCGCCGATGAGGGTGACGATCTTGCCGTCGGGAACTTCGAAGCTGACGTCCTTGATGGCCTCGATGCGGCCGTAGTTGACCTTGAGATTCTTGACTGTCAGCATCAGTGTCCGCCTTTGCCGAGATAGGCCCCGAGGACCTTGGGGTTCTTTCCGACCTCGAGGGGCAGGCCTTCGGCGATGGTCTCCCCGAAGTCGAGCACCTTGAGGTACTCGCAGATGTTCATCACGAGGTGCATGTGGTGCTCGATCAGGAAGACCGTGACCTTGAACTGGTCGCGGACCTGCTTGATGAGTGCCATGAGCTCCTGGACTTCCTTGGGATTCATCCCGGCGGCGGGCTCGTCGAGGAGGATGAGCTTGGGCTTCGTGGCCAGGGCCCTGGCGATCTCCAGGCGTCTGAGCTCTCCGTAGGGGAGGTTTTTCGCCATCTCGTTGGCCCGCCCCTCCAGATGCATCATCTTGAGGAGGTTCATGGCCTCATCACGAATGGCATCCTCCTCCCGAAGGAAGGAACCGGTGCGGAGAATCGACGAGGCGAGACCGGATTTAACCGTGTAATGGCGGGCGACGAGGATGTTGTCGATGGCCGACATCGCCCCGAAGATGCGGAGGTTCTGGAAGGTCCGCGCGACGCCGCCCTGGACGATGCGGTAGGGCTTCATTCCCTTGATGGGCTTGCCCTCGAAGGTGATCTCCCCTTCGGTCGGCGTGTAGATGCCGGTGATGAGGTTGAAGGTCGTCGTCTTTCCCGAGCCGTTGGGGCCGATGAGGCCGTAGATGACGCCCTCGGGAATGTCGAAACTGAAATTGGATACGGCCTTGAGTCCGCCGAAATAGTGGGTCATGCCCTTTATCGAGAGGATTGGTTTCATTTCGTCTTCCTCTCCAACATGAGGATCTTCGCTTCCCTGCCGCCCATGAGCCCATCGGGCTTGAAGATCATGACGAGGATGAGGATGAGGGCGTAGATGACCATCGTCCACTCGGTGCCGATGGGCAGGCCCACGGTGCCGTTGAGCCAGTCGATGACCAGACGCAGGACCTCCGTGAGGAAGGTGAGAAGGAAGGCCGCGATCACCGAGCCGGTGAGGGAGCCCATGCCGCCGGCGTAGACGAGGATGAGGATCATCGCCGACTGGAGGAAGCCGAACTGCGTCGGGTGGGCAAGCGAGATCAGGTGGGCGAGGAGTCCGCCCGCGATACCGGCGAAGAAGGCGCCCATCGCGAAGCCCGTCACCTTGTAGCGCGTCGTGTCCACGCCGGAGAGGTCGGCGGCGAGTTCGTTCTCGCGGATCGCGAGCATCGCGCGGCCGTGAGAGGACTCGATGGTGTTGCGGATAATGACGACCGTCAGGAAGGCGAAGATGAAAATGACGGTGAAATTAGAGAACATCGGGATGCCGAGAAGACCTCGGGGTCCGCCGATGTAATCGATGTTGTTGACGATCGTGCGGATGATCTCGCCGAAGCCCAGGGTGACGATGGCCAGGTAGTCGCCCTTGAGCCTCAGCGAGGGAAAGCCGATGAGGAAGCCGATGAAGGCCGCCGCGACGCCGCCGACGACGATGGCCAGGACGAATACGGTTTCCGCCCCGGCCTGCGCCAGGCCGAAGCTGTGGGGCAGGGGGAGCTTGAAGATCAATGTCGTGATGGTGCCGGAAACGTAGGCTCCTATCGCGGCGAATCCCATGTGCCCGAGAGAGAACTGCCCCGTGATGCCGTTGATGAGATTGAGGC
Organism: Rectinemataceae bacterium; assembly: GCA_035531315.1. GTDB lineage: Bacteria > Spirochaetota > Spirochaetia > Treponematales > Rectinemataceae > CAIJMU01. The sequence continues at coordinate 1,928 of DATKTD010000290.1, read as the reverse complement.
TCACCGCGAGGATGACGAAGATCAGGGACCTGTTGATGATGATCATGAAGTAGCCGTTCAGGACGCCGACCAGCGAGAGCAGCATGACGGCGGCGTAGAAGGCGGCCGAGGCAAGGAGGAACTTCGGTGTTCTCATTCCGGCCCCCTATATCTTGTCGGCGATCTTCTCGCCGAGGATGCCGGTCGGCCTCACGAGGAGGACGATGATGAGGATCGCGAAGGCGATGCCGTCTCCGAGCATGGAGTTCCAGGCGTTCGCGAAGGTCTCCGCGAGGCCGAGGATGTAGGCGCCGAGCATGGCTCCCGGCACGTTGCCGATGCCGCCGAGGACGGCCGCGATGAAGGCCTTGAGTCCCGGGATTATGCCCATGTAGGGGTCGATTCGCGGATAGGTGAGACCGGCCAGGAGACCCGCCGCGCCGGCGAAGGCGCCGCCGATGGCGAAGGTCCAGGTTATGATGCGCTCCACGTCGATGCCCATGAGCTTGGCGGCATCCTTATCCTGCGACACGGCGCGCATGGCCCTGCCCAGGGAGGTTTTCTGAATGAGGAAGGTAAGGCCGCCCATGAGGATGGCGGCGACCACCAGGTCTATTAAGACATAATTGGAAATTTCCACGCCGAAACCGTGATAGACCACCTTCGGAAGGATTTCCGGGAATCCGCGGGGCGAGGGACCGATGAAGGGGAAGGCGGAAAAGAAGTACTCGAGGAACATCGAAACACCGATGGCCGTCACGAGCGAAGAAAGCTTCGGCTTGTAGCGGAGCGGCTTGTAGGCGAACTGATTCGAGAGGCTCGCGATTCCGGCGCCGGCCAGCATCGCCACGATGAGGGAGAGGAACGCGAGAGGAGAGCCCTCGCCGATGAAAGAGTTGAAAACGTAGAAGGATCCGTAGGCCGCGTAGGCGCCAAGCATGTAGAAGTCGCCATGGGCGAAATTGATGAGGCGAACGATGCCGTAGACCATCGTGTAGCCCAGCGCGATTAATGCGTAGATCGATCCGAGCTGGAGTCCGTTGATTACCTGTTGGGCGTTGAAAATGGAACCCATGTTGACCCCCTGTCAAATGAGGGAGGCCACGCCGGCGTGCCGGCATGGCCCCCTGGTTCAGGTTTCAGCCGAGAAGGCTGACCTTATGGATTGACAGTGGTCTTGTAGACCTGCTGACCGTTCTGGATGGCGATGACGACGGCGCTCTTGATCGGGTCACGGTTCTCGTCGAACTTGACCTGACCGGAGACGACGGCGAGATCGGTCGCCTTGAGGGCGTCGCGGATGGAAGCGCCGTCGGTCTTCCCGGCGTTCTTGATGGCGTTGAGCATGATGTTCATCGCGTCATAGCCGAGGGCCGCGAGGGCGTCGGGCGCTTCGCCGTACTTGGCCTGGTACTTCTGCACGAAGTCCTGGACGATCGGGCGGGTGTCGTCCTTGGAGTAGTGGTTGGTGAAGTAGCAGTTCTCGACGGCCGATCCGCCGATCTTCACGAGGTCGGGGGAATCCCATCCGTCGCCGCCGACGATCGGTCCCTTGAAACCGAGCTCGCGGGCCTGCTTGGCGATGAGGGCGTCGTCCTGGTAGTAGTTCGGGGAATAGAGGACGTCGGGCTTCTGGCCGACGATCTTCGTGAGCTGGGCCTTGAAGTCGGTGGCGCCGGTGGAATAGCCCTCGTAGTCGACGACCGTGCCGCCGAGCTGGGTATACTTGGTCTGGAAGTACTCGGCGAGACCCTTGTCGTAATCGTTGCCGTTGTCGAAGAGGACGCCGGCCTTCTTGGCGTTCAGCGTGTTATAGGAGAACTCCGCGCCGACCGTGCCCTGGAAGGGGTCGATGAAGCAGGCGCGGAAGATGTAGTCGCCGACCTGGGTGACCTTGGGATTGGTCGAGGTGGGGCTGATCATCGGGATGCCGGCCGCCTGGCAGATCG
>DATKTD010000289.1:0-12123 GCA_035531315.1 Rectinemataceae bacterium | reverse complement strand
CTTGCGGTTCTTGGTGGTGGTGTAGTTGCGGCGCTTGCACTCGCTGCAGGCGAGGGCGATGATTTCCACAGTCTGTTTCTTGCTGGCCATTGCCTGTTCCTCTCTTCCTCGGGGTCAAGCCGAAGCCGACCCCCCTGCCCGCGACCCTTCAGGATCCCGTGATATCGTTTTCAAAGGTCCGCGGTCGGCAACCGCGGCGCGGCGCCCATCCCGACGGATAGTCCGCTGATGCCGGACTCACGAACGGATCCGGCGAAGCCGTACCCGTCTTGCACGCTTTACTCGCAAACTGCGAGCGAAAAAGCCCTCGAACGGAATCGAACCGTTGACCTTATCCTTACCATGGATATGCTCTGCCAACTGAGCTACAAGGGCGCACAAAAAGCTCGTGAAAACTAACACCCACGCAAGGCCTTGTCAAGCGGGTGACCCCTGCCGTCTCATCACATTCAGGCCGCCAAAGACCCATAATGATGAAATCAGGCCCTTCGTCGCCCCAGCTTCCTGGCCAAGGCCTTGATGAGGGCGGCCGTCATCTCGTCCTTCGTGGCCACGAGAATGCCGAAGGCGACCAGACCGAAGATCGAGGCGCCGATTACCAGGGGCAGGCCCGAGGCGAGGAATCGCCCATCCCCACCCCAGAGGGCTCCCAGACGCGGCTCAAAATACCACACCGGGATCACGGCAAGTATCGAGATGGCCAGCATCTTGAGGGCGTAAATGGCAGAGCTCGCGAAAGCCGAGGCCATGCCATCGATGCCCTTCCTCGAAAGGGCGACGACGAGGACGACCGAATTGACCGCGCTGGCGATCGAGAGGGCCAGGGCTATGCCGGGGCCCTTGAGGGAGCCCACCAGGAGGAAGGCCGCCGCGATATTCACCCCAAAGGAAATGATGCCGGCCCGAGTCGGCGTCCTCGTGTCGGAGCAGGCGTAGAAGGCCGGCGCCAGGACGCGGTTCACCGCAATGAAGGCCAAGCCGATCATGTGGAAGAAAAAGGCCGCCGCCGTGAGCCGCACCGATTCCTCGTCGAATTCCCTGGCCCTGAAAAGAAGACTCACAATGTCGTGGCCGGCGACCATCGAGAAGATCGCCACGGGCACCGTCACGAGGATCATCGCCCTGAGGCCTCGCCCCACCGAATCGGAGAATTCGGGCCAGCGACCGGCGGAGGCCGAGCCGGCCAGGTTGGGCAACAACACGGTGCCGGCCGAGACGACGAAGATGCCCAGGACGAATTCCTGGAGCCTCAGAGAGTACTGGAGACTCGACACGGCCCCCGTTCCCGCGCTCGAGGCGAGGGAGGTCGAGACGAGGATGTTGACCTGATAGGCGGCCATACCCAGGATCGTCGGCCCGATGAGGCTCATGACCTTGCGCATGCCGGGATTGGCGAAGGCCCGGCCAAGACCGATGAAACCGAAACGCCAGCCCGCCTTGAGCACGGCGGGGAGCTGGACGAGGGCCTGGAGGAGGCCGCCGAGGACGACGCCGATGGCCATGGCCCTGGCCGGATTGCCCGCCGGACCCGCGATGAGGTAGGGCACGGCGATGAACACGAGGTTGAAGACGATGGGCGCCGCCCCGGAGGGGGCGAAGACCCCGATGGAATTGAGGATGCCCTGAAAGAAGGCCGCGACCGATACGAGGGCCAGAAAGGGGAACATGATCCGGGTGAGGACGGCCGTCTCGACGGGGTCGGAGCCGAAGAGCTTGACGATCCAGGGCGTGAAGGCGATGCCGAGGGCGACCGTCGCCGTGACGAGGACCATGAGGACGGTGAAGGTCGCCGAGAGGAATTCCCTCGACTTCTCGCGAGCCTCCTCGCTGTCACCCTCGGCCAGGTAGCCAGAGAAGGTCGGAATGAAGGCGGCCGACATCGAATTCTCGGCGAAGAGACGGCGCAGGAAGTTGGGGAGGTTGAAGGCGACCGTGAAGGCGTCGGCGAGGGCCCCCGTGCCCATGAAGGCCGCCCGGGTCATCTCGCGGATTAGGCCGAGGACGCGCGAGGCGAGCGTGAGGAGGCCGAGCTTTCCACCCTCGCGAAGCATCTTGGATGATCCGGACATGGGGCCTACCTTACCCTCGGGCGGCGACGGATAACAAGGACGCGAAGGGAATGGCCGAGGACAAGGCCACGGGGGCGCTTTTCCCCGAAACGGGTTATACTGGAGCGGCCACCCAAGGAGGCATCCATGTCAGAGTTCCTCATCTATTTCGCGATCCTCGTCGTCGCCTTCCTCTTTTTCGCGGGCATCCGCATCGTCCGGCCGACCCATCGGGGACTCATCGAGGTCCTGGGCAAGTACCGGCGCTTCGCCGAGCCGGGCTTCCACTGGGTCATCCCCGTCATCACGAAGCTCTACCAGATCAACACGACCGAGCAGATGGTCAACGCCGAACCCCAGGAGATCATCACCAACGACAACCTGAATGCCCGCGTCGACGCGCAGGTCTACTTCCGGGTCAAGGCCGACGAGGACAGCGTCAAGGCCTCGGTGTACAATGTTAACAATTACCAGTATCAGATCGTCAACCTCGCCAGGACGACCCTGCGTAACATCATCGGCACCATGACCCTGAAGACGGCCAACTCCGAACGCTCGCGGATCAATTCCGAACTCCTCGCCACCCTCCTCGGCGAGACCAAGAGCTGGGGCATCTCCGTCGTGCGCACCGAGCTAAAGGAGATCGACCCGCCCAAGGACGTGCAGGAAACGATGAACAAGGTCGTCAAGGCGGAGAACGAGAAGATAGCCGCCGTCGACTTCGCCACGGCCACCGAGACCATGGCCGACGGCGAAAAACGCGCCTCCATCAAGAAGGCCGAGGGAACCAGGCAGGCCGAGATCCTCAAGGCGGAGGGCGAGGCCCAAGCCATCGCCCTTGTCAACGAGGCGGCCGAAAAGTACTTCGTCGGAAACGCCCAGCTCCTCCGCCGCCTCCAGGCCGTGGAAGTTGCCTTCCAAAACAACGCCAAGATCGTCCTCCCGCCCGATCGCGAACTCGTGAATGTCATCGGCGACCTCGCCGGGGTCGTGCCCTTCAGGGGCAAGGGCAAGGAAGGCTGATTCGCTAAGTTATTTCCCGGTCCGGCTCCGCAGGCCGGGCCGGCCTCTTTTTTGCCCCCCCCCGCCGGCCGAGCAGGCCCCGCGCTTTCACCGACGCCATTCGCCTGAGAACACTGCGACAGGACCTTGCTTGATGGTCGGTCCGTGAGACTTTCCTTACAGCTTCTATTGTACTTATATTCCGGTACATAGAAGCTGGAGGGATTATGAAGAAAGTGATCGGTATTTTCGGGATCGGCTTGGCCGTCGGCCTCGCGTGCGCGGGGCTCACGGCCTGTTCGGGGCTGGCGGGTCTCCTTGGCCTCAAGGACGGGGCTGACGGAGCCACCGGCCTTCCCGGCCCCACCATCCGTCTGGCCGTCGGGACTGAGGCCGTCTATTCTGGGGGCAGCGTCCTCCTCGCCTCGGCGGAAGGCGCCGGGAGCGCCACCCTCGTAGCGACGACGCTCTCGATAGTCAACAAGACGGGGCATACCCTCGCCCTGACAGGGAGCCCGACGGTCGCCCTCCTTTCGTCGTGGGGCGAGAAATACGATGGAAGGGTCTCGATCCCCTCACCGAAGCTTTCCGTCGACACGAGCGGGCTATCGACCAGCGTTGCGGCCGATGCGGCGAGCGGCAACTCCTTCAGGGTCATCCTCCAAGGCGAAGATCTCGTAGGCGGCATGGAACACGGGAGGATCGCCATTCCCCTCCTCGACACGAGCAGCCAGGAAAGCTACACCTTCATCGCCGAGCTGTACGGCCTCAGCGGCAGAAACGGTCTATCGGTCGCGATCAGTACGAGCGCCACGGACATCGTCGGTAGCCCCAGCCTCGAACTCCTCCAGGGAGGAACCGTGATTTACAGCCTTACCCCGGTTAGTACGGGAAGCGGCTGGATCGTTCCCGCTTTTCCTTTCGTGGGGGGCAGCTACGACTTCGTCGTCACCGTGGACTCGACCTCTATCCCCGTCGAAGCGAGCAGTGGCCTCCTCAATGGGATCGCCATCAATCCGGCTTCCTTCTCGGCGAGCTTTACGGGAACGGGGCCCTACCAGGAGATAACGACCATCGCAGCCCTGCAAATTTCCGGCACGGCGGCCATCGACCTGAATCTCAGTTCGATTCCCTGGTAGCTCGGCCGCCTCTGCTTCGCGCCTTATGAGGCCTCGCGTCCGGACTTGGCGAGAGGCCCCGAAGGGCGGAGCCTCTCCCTTCACCTTCCGGTCCCGATCCCGGTACTATCGCCCCCATGCGTTTCGACCTCATCGCCCTCGATCTCGACGACACCCTCCTCCACACCGACCTCTCCATCTCGGCGGCCAATCGGAGCGCCTTGCGGCGCGCCCATGCCGCAGGGGCCAAAATCGTCCTCGCCTCCGGACGGAATATTTTCAGCATGCGAAAGTACGCTGAGCAGCTCGGCGTCGCGGGGCCGGACGACTACATCATCTCCACGAACGGGGCGGAAATCGTCGAAACGGGAACCGGCCGCGTCCTCTTCGAGAGGCGGATACCCGCCGAGCTTTGCCGCGAGGTCGCCGTGACCATCGAGGCCCAGGGCTTCCCCTGGCAGATCTACGTGAACGGCGTCATCCACTACAAGGGCTGGAACCACTGGACCGAGGAGGACAGCCGCCTCACCGGCATGCCGAACCGGCCGATCGCCGACGAGGATGGCGCCTTCGCCGGGGGGCAGCTCAAGTTCATAGTCCCCGGCGAGCCGGAGCGCATCGCCGTACTGCACGAAGAGATGAGGGCACTCATCGGCGACAGGGTCGAGGTCCTCGTCTCGAAGCCCTATTTCATGGAAGTCCTCCCCTCGGGGGTGGACAAGGGCATAGCGCTAAGGGAGCTCGCTGACCGCCTCGGCATAGGCCTCGACCGGACCCTGGCCATGGGCGACGCGATGAACGATCTCGGCATGCTCAGGGCGGCGGGCTTTTCCTGCGCCCCGGCCAATGCCATCGCCGAGGCGAAGTCTGTCGCCGGATGGGTCTCCTCCCTCGGCAACGACGAGGACTTCGTCGCCGACGCCCTCGAACGCTGGATGGAATACCCATGAAGGCCGCCGCTTTCCGCGCCTTTTGCCGCCTCCGTGATGAGTTCGAGGCGCAGACGAGGACTTGGGCGAAGGCGACGCCCTGGCTGGCCGGGCTCCAGGAGGAACTACGAACCGAACTCGGCTACGAGGACTACCGAGTCGAGACGCCCATCGTCTTCAACGAGGCCCTCCGGGAGGTCGAGGCCTCCTGCGAGCCCGCCTTCGTCCTCGTCGCCGACAACCCGGGCAAGAACGAGCAACTGGCCCGAAATCGGCGCTACCTCGTCGGCCAATCCGGCAAGCTCGCGGAGGGCTGGTTCCGCAGGGAGCTCGACATCGATTTTAGGAAGGAAGTCATCCTTATCAACAAAACACCCCTCCACACGCCCAAGACGGCCGAACTCCGTAAGCTTCTTGTCCTCGCGGGCGAGAGGAGCCCGGCCAGGCGCGAGGCCCTCCGTTCCCTCCTGGACGAGAGCCAACGATGGATGGCCGGTATGGCCCGCCGACTCCACGAGGCTCTCGGCGTCCCCCTCTGGATTTCGGGTTACGGGGAACTCGGGCCACGGGGCCTCTTCGCTCCATACTCCGAAGCGCTGGCCTTGGAGTACGCTAAGGCCCCCGCCTTCCTCCGCGAGGGCGTCCTTCTTTTTCGGCACTTCTCGATGAATCAGTTCGCGATCGAAATGAAGGAAAAGCGCAAACCTGGCCTTCCCCTGAGGGCCGAACTCGAGCGGATCGGCTCCGACAACAGGAAACGGCTGCTGGGCTGGTAATCCCTCTCCTGGCCCGGGGGCTCGTCGCGCGGGCGCGGCGGGCGCGACGGGCGCGGTCTAGAATTCCATGACTACGGCGACCTGGAGCATGGCGAAGGGAAAGACACTCGGCTTGCTCGTATGTATCGAACTGTCGCCCAAATAGTCCTTGGTGTACCACCAGGTCGAGGTGAAGGTATAAGCCGCGCCGGCGATGCCGCCCACGATGAAGGCCATTGGCGGGAAGCGCCAGCGATACCCGATATTGGTCACTATCGCGATCTGAGCGTTCGAGACCCTCCATTCCCAGTTCTCGCCTTCGGCATGGAGGGAATCGATCCAGCCATATTCGAGGGCCCCACCGAAGTGCCAGCCGCGGAGGCCGTCCGGCGAAGGCATGAAGCGCATCGCTCCGATGCCGAGGCCGAGGCTCGTGATGTCGATCGAGACCGTTTCGCTTTCGCTTGACGCGACGATGGGCGAGAGGACGCCAAGAGCGTGGAAGCGCAGCCAGGGAGTCAGGAAGACCTCCGGCTTGATCATCACCTCGCCCATTATGATCGGGCCGAACTGGGCGAAGCCCAAGGGATTGATGCTGAGGCTGAAGGGAGGCATCGTCTTCCCCGCCACCCCATCCTTGGGAGATCCTCCGGCCGCCACGCCTTCCTTGACGATCCTGTCCACCTCGCTCATTTTGAATACGAAGATGGAGCCGTCGGCCGTCCTGATTTTCAGGCTCTGGTCCGGCACCTGCTCGAGAATCATGCCCCGGATGACGGAACCGTTCTTGAGATAGACGACGTCGACGAGCTCTTCGGCGGCTGCCATAGCGGCGCAGAGGGCGACGATGGCAAGGGCGAGGAGAATCGGCCTAGACAGCGACTTTCCCATGTACCATCCCTCCCGACTCGCGGAACGGGAATGACCGCCCCGCCAGGGCAGCCCTTCCGCCCGTGACCCGGTCGAGGGAGCCGCCCCGCGGGTAAAAGTTAAGATTGTATCACATAGTCTAGTCCCATCGAGAGAGAGTGCAAGGGCCGGCCGCCGTCGGAGGGCCGAGAACGGATGATTCCTCCCGCCTATCGCCGTCCCGATTTCTGGATCGCCCTCATGTAGACCTGCTTCCCCGGATTGTAGGGATTGTCGCGCTCGTCGATCTCGAAGAGCCCGGAGGATTTGATGAGGTCGCCGAGCTTGCGGTAGCCGTAATTTCGAGGGTCGAATTCGGGCTGTCTGTTGGCGATATAGGTGCCCACGGCGCCGAGGTAGGCCCAACCGAACTCATCGGCCGCGTCCTCGACGGCGGCGCGGAGAAGGGTCGCCACCTTCTTGTCGCCCTTGAGGTCCTGAGCCCCATCCCGCTTCGGCTCCTTGCCGGCATGGGCCTCGTCGTCGCCCTCGCGGAGGATCTCGGTGTAGATGAACTTGTCGCAGGCGGCGACGAAGGGCTTTGGGGTCTTCTTCTGGCCGAAACCGAGGACGAGCTTGCCGTCCTCGCGAAGACGGGCGGCGAGGCGGGTGAAGTCGGAGTCGCTGGAGACGACGCAGAAGCCGTCGAGGTTCTCGGTGTACAGGAGGTCCATCGCGTCGATGATCATCGCCGAGTCGGTGGCGTTCTTGCCCGAGGTGTAGGCGAACTGCTGGACGGGCTGGATGGCGTACTCGAGGAGCTTGTCCTTCCAGGAGCGGAGATTGGTGCTCGTCCAGTCGCCGTAAATGCGCTTGACGCTGGCGATGCCGTACTTCGCGATCTCCGCGAGGAGGCCCTCCACGATGGTGGCCTGGGTGTTGTCGGCGTCGACCAGGACGGCGAGTTTGAGTTGGACCTGGTGTCCGGTCTCCGTCGGGACCTGAACCTGCACGCTTCGGCTGTTCTTCATCTTTCGTCTCCAAATGGTGTGGCGCGCAACCTACGCACCAGACTGGCGGCCCCCAAGGGCACGCGGACGGGGCTGCCCGAGGCGAGATCCTCGCCTTCGAGGGCCAGGCCCCTGTCGGTCTTCTGAAGGCGCACCGGTCGCATCACGACCGATTCGGGCTCGCCTCCAGGCAATTGATACTTGATCTCGAGCCGATCGCCGGGATTGGCGATGGCCCTCTCGGCTAGACGGGTCTTCCCTCCGTAATCGAGGCCGCCGGCCTCGGTCCGGATCGCCGTCACGTCCGCCCTGGCCAGCTGGGACTCGTCGAGGACGAGGCGGGCCTCCACACGATCCAGGAGTTCGCGGAGGCGATCCTTCGCAGCCTGGTCCAGACCCGGCTCTCCCATCCGCGCGGCGATGGCGCCTCGGAGAGCCTCGATTCGGGGGGAAGGATCGAAGAGGGGAAGGCTGATGAAAGAAGCCTGATCCGCCGGCAAGGCCATCGTCGGCTTGCGTGGCCGGGCGGCTTCCGGCGTCTCAGGGAAGGCGCGATGGTGGCCGTGCGGCCTTATGGCCGGGGGCACCTCGATGCCGGCCGCCACGAGCCGCATCGAGACCTCCTCCTGATCGGCCGCGTCGAGGAGATAGATGCCCGGCCCCAGCCTCTCCCGGATGAGGGATGAGAGGTCGGCCCTGGCTTCGACGATCGCGCGTTTCCTCTCGTCGCAAACGAGGACCCAACCGTGAAAAAGCCGGGTCGAGCGGAACTCGCCCTCCCAGGATTCGATCGAAAAGGCGAGGCTTTGCGGCAATGGCCTCACGCAAAGCCTCCCCAATTCGGACAGGATGGCGGAGGCCGAGAGGCCCGAAGCGAAGGCAAGACGCATCGTGTCCCGGTCGAGTTCCAGTTCCCACACGAATCCGAGACGCACCGGTCTGGCGATCCGCGAGCCGAACCACCGGGCGGCGAAATCGGCCTCCGGAAGGACCCTGAGGAGGTGGGCGCCATCAGCGACAATGGATGGAATCCCCTCTCCGGGGCCGCCGCTCCCCGCCTCCGCCCTTTCTCCCTCGATGACGAATTCCATCTCCCGGCGATCCACGATACCGAGCTTCGCCAGGGCGATCGCCAGGCTTTCGGTATCGAAGGTATGGCCTTCGCGGATGGCCGCGATTCCCAGCCAGCGGGCAAGCCCCGAGGCCGGCAAGGCGACACCGTGAGGGAGGCCTTCGAGGGCATCGGCGAGGACGGCGGCGAGCGGCTCCGCCTCGCCTCGCGCGGAGGAAAGCGAAAGGGCGAGCCGGTACGGCAGGCCCCTCCCCTGCCGCGAAAGGAGCTCGGAAAAACAGGCGGCGTCGGGATCGTATGCCCCCTCGGCCTCTCCCCGTACGAGGATGCCTGTCGCCTCGAAGGCTCGCAGCAGGGCTTCGTAGCGCCCCGGATCGGCGGCCGCGTCGGGGATGCAGACCCCAAGCCTCGCATCGGCCTTCTTTGTGAGGGTCCCATCCTTTCTCACGCAGCCCGGATTGTGGAAGAGAAAGGAAAAGAGGCCTATGGCCGCCGAAAGAGGCGATAGCCTCTCGCCTCCGGAGGCACCGAAGGATGGCGCCGACTCCGCCGCCCCAGGCCCTTCGACGGTAGCGACTAGCCGGCCGCCTCCTCCGGCGAGCACAAGCCTGGCATCGCGCGTAAGAGGAGCGAGACCCTCGACCAGGTGGGGGTTCACGGCGAAGAGGTACTGGCGGGCGTCCCTCATGCGGAAAATGACGAGACGATCCTCGAGATTCGCGATCCTGACCCCGAGGTCGAAGGCGCGAAGCTCCCCGTGGAAGAGTCCCCGGAGTTCGGGGTCCGAAAGGGGGCCGGCGAGGAGGAGCGTGCAGGCGATCGCCACGTCGAGGGGATCGAGGAGGGAGAGGATGGCTTCGACCGTTTCCGCCTTCCTCGCGAAGGAGACGAGGCGGGACACGATGCTTCGCTTGTCCCAGGGGCTCTTCACGGCTCCGACGTAGTTCCTCGCGATGGCGAGGAGGATGTCGGCGTCCATGGCGAGGAGGCTTTCCTCCCAAACCGACGCGTCGGGGGGCTTCGGTCGGCCACGGGTCATTCCCAGGCCTCGATCTGGTAGCGATAGCCCTGCTCGGTCAGGAACTTGCGGCGGTTCGCGGCGAAGTCCTCCTCGATCGTATAACGCGATACGAGGGAATAGAAGAAGGAGTTGCGTTCCTTGGGCCTGAGTATCCTCCCGAGGCGCTGGGCCTCCTCCTGCCGCGAGCCGAAGCTTCCCGACACCTGTATCGCGACGGAGGCGTCGGGAAGGTCTATCGCGAAGTTGGCCACCTTCGAGACGACGATGACCCTCGTCCGCCCCCGCCGGAATTCTTCGTAGATCCGTTCGCGCTCAGGGTTCGGCGTCCTTCCCGTGATGAGGGGCGCGTCGAGCAGCTTGGCGAGCTTGCCGAGCTGTTCGAGGAACTGACCGATCACCATCACGAGATCGTCGGGATGGTTCTCGATGAGCTCCCTCACGGCCTCGAGCTTGGCCGAATTCTCGGCCGCGAGCCGGTGCTTTTCCCGCGGCTCGGCCACCGAATAACGAAGCTCGTCGTGCTGTGAAAGGGGGATGCGTATCTCGCGGCACCAAGCCTCGGCGATGAAGCCCTTGCGCTCGAGATCCTTCCAGGGCACGTCGTAGCGCTTGGGCCCTATGAGGCTGAAGACATCCTCCTCCCGCCCATCCTCGCGCACCAGGGTGGCGGTGAGGCCGAGGCGGCGCACCGCCTGGATCTCGGCGACGACCCGGAAGACCGGCGCGGGGAGGAGGTGGACCTCGTCGTAGATGATCAGGCCCCAGCGCTCGCGGCGAAAAAGCTCGAAGTGGGGGAAATCCGAGGTCTTGTCCGGCCGCCAAGTGAGGATCTGGTAGGTGGCCACGGTCACCGGGCGGACGGTCTTCTCGGAGCCGGTGTACTCGCCGATGTCCTCGGGCGAGAGGTCCGTCTTGTCGAGAAGCTCGTCGATCCATTGGTGCACGGCGGCGATGTTTGTCGTAATTATGAGGGTCTTCGCGCCGATGGCGACCATCGCCGCCATGCCCACGATCGTCTTGCCCGCCCCGCAGGGAAGGACGACGACGCCGTAGCCCGAACCGGGGAGCATTCCGCCCACGAAGGCCGAAAGGGAATCGGACTGGTAGGGTCTGAGGGAGAAGGGGCCGCCCGAGCGCCTTTCGGAGAGGAGGGCGAGGCGGAGGGGGTCGCCCTCCGTGAGCGGCGCCTCGTCGCGCACGGGCCAGCCGAGCCTGAGAAGCTCTCGCTTGACCGTGCCGCGATCGACGAGCCGGACGGCGAAGCCTCCCGGCACCGCCACGACGAGCTTTGCGAGGGACCGGCTCGAACTGAGTTCGCGCTCGAGATCAGGATCGGAGCAATGCAGCAGGAGCTCGCTGGGCCCATCCTCGCGGGCGGAGAGGACGAGCTTTCCGAAGCGGGACATGGTGTCTCTCACGATGAAGGCGACGTCGGCGGGAATGTCGTAACGGGACCATCGGGCGAGGGAGGCCATGACCTCATCCGGAGCGAGACCGGCGCTCGCTGCGTTCCAGAGCGACAGGGCGCCGATGCGGTAGGTGTGGAGATGCTCCGGGCTCTTCTCGAGGGACGCGAAGACTCCGACCTCGGCCCTTGCCTCCTCGAAGGCTGGGTCGTGGACGTCGAGAAGGAGCGAGAGGTCGCTCTGAACGATCAGGGGTCGGCCGTCGGCCATGGTCGGATATGATACGACGAAGGAGGCCGGGCAAACAAGGATAGGCGCCACCGAATTGACCTTCGACACGACGCTCACTACTCTCTCGCGGTGAGTGTCACCGCCGAAAAAAGAGCCAAAACCGGAAAAAGTGGAGGCGGACCCCTGGATTTTTTCCGGGACTACCTCGCCGCGATGGCCGATTTCAGCCAGAACGCCCGCCGTTTCCTCCTCGGCCAGACCCTTCTTTGGATCGGCAGCAACCAAATCTCCCTCCTCCTGAGCCTCTATCTCAAGCGTATCGGCTATAGCGAGGACGCCATCGGCGCCGTTCTTGCCACCAAGGCCCTCGGCACGGCCATCATCGTGCTGCCCGCCTCCTTCATGGCCGCCCGCTTCAATCTCCGCCTCGTCCTGCCGGTGGCGGCCTTTCTCACCGCCGCCGCCAGCATCGCCCAGTTCATAGGAACAAGTGGCTCCACGCTTCTAGCCGCCGCCTTCCTATCCGGCGCCTTTTCGACGGTATTCCAGGTGAGTTCCGGTCCCTTCTTCATCCGCAATTCGGGAGAAAGGGAGAGGATACATCTCTTCAGCCTCAACGGAGCCCTTTCGATGGGAACCGGCGTGATCGGCTCTTCTTTGGGCGGTGCCATAAAGGATCTCG
>DATKTD010000288.1:0-7129 GCA_035531315.1 Rectinemataceae bacterium | reverse complement strand
CAAAAGGGGAGTGCCGTTGCCCGGGCTCTAAGGAGGGGCGAGGAGATGATGGCGTCGATGGGCCGATCGCGAAGAAAGGCATCCGCGACTTCCCGGGACTGTCGCTGCCCTTCTTCGCTCAGGGGGAAGTCGAGCTGCCCGGCGAGGAGGTTCTTCCGGTTCGCCTCGCTCTCGGCATGACGCATGAAATAGAGTCGCATTCCTCTTCCACCTCTTCCCCGGCCCGGGGTCGGGATCGGGATCGGGCGGCCGTGTCGCCCGGCTCTTCTCTGTGCGGCCCCCTGTCTCGAGTTCTGATCGAACCGCCGGCTTAGAGTACTCGTAGCCTCGCAGATGCTCAAGACCTGCGCGGGTCTTTGTCAAAACGATCATAAACGTGCAATATCGCGCTGAATATCGTTGACATATGAGCATTTTGGCGTAGTATGCAAGTCGCACTCGCTGCGGGCCTCCAATCGCGGAAAGGCTCGCGGGACGCAGCCTGGAGGCGGCCGAGGGCGAAAGGCGGTGGCTTCGCTGATGACTAGGGATCTGTTCGAAGAGCTGATCGCGGCCCGAGGTCGCGGTCTGGCCCGCGGCCTCTACTCCGTCTGTTCGGCCAATCCCCTCGTCCTCGAGGCCGCCCTTCGCCGGGCCCGGAACTCGGGTCTCCCCCTCCTCGTCGAGGCCACCGCGAATCAGGTGAACCAGGAGGGCGGCTACACGGGGCAGCGGCCTCGCGATTTCGCCGTGGCCCTCGAGAGCCTGCGCGAGCGTCTGGGCCTTGATCCCTCCCTCCTCGCCTTCGGCGGCGACCATCTCGGCCCCTATCCCTGGAGAAAGCTGCCGGCGGCGAAGGCCATGGAGTCGGCCGAGGAGCTCGTCCGAGCCTTTGTCGAAGCCGGGGCGCGGAAGATCCACCTCGACGCGAGCATGGCTCTGGGCGATGACCAGGGCCAGCCCGAGCCTCGCCTGGTGGCCGAGCGGGCCGCGAGGCTCTGCGCGGCAGCCGAGGATGAGTGCGCCCAGGGAAGCGGGGTGGGGAGGGCGACGAGTCTACCTATTTATGTCATCGGCACCGAAGTACCCGTCCCCGGCGGCGCCCAGGGCTCCGAGGAGGAGGGGCCTCGGCCGACCGAGCCTGCCTCCCATCGGGAAACTCTCGAACTTCATAAAGAAGCCTTCGCGCGGCAGGGCCTCGAGGCGGCATGGGAGCGGGTTGCCGCTGTCGTGGTCCAGCCGGGCGTCGAGTTCGATGTCGAGCGGGTCTGGCCCTATCGGCGGACCGCGGCCCGGGAACTCCTCGTCGCCGCCTCGGGCAGGACCCCTCCCTTCTTCGAGGCCCACTCCACCGACTACCAGAGCACGGCTGCCCTCGCCGAGCTCGTGGAGGACGGCTTCGCCTTCCTCAAGGTGGGGCCAGCCTTGACCCTGGCCCTCCGCGAGGCTCTCTGCGGCCTCTCCTTGATCGAGGCCGAGCTCGAGGGTCTCGCGAGGCCTCGCTTCCAGGAGACCCTCCTTACCGTCATGCGTGGGGACGAGGGGCAGTGGCGGGGCTACTATCAGGAGGGAGACGACGTCACCCTCCTCTATGCCCTCTCCGACCGCTGGCGCTATTACTGGGAGAGGCCCGAGCTCCAGGCGGAGTTCGCGCGCCTCCTCTCCTCTCTCGAGGGGCGGCGGCTTCCCCTCGGCCTCCTTTCTCAACACCTGCCTCGACTGGGCGGCCCCCAGGGGGCGGCCTCCTTCGATGTCCTCGAAGGGCCTCGGGGTCTCCTCCTCACCGCGATCGATGCCGAGCTTGCCCGTTACGAGGCGGCCTGCTTCCCGGATAAGGGTTAGGCGATGCGCCGCGTCGGAAGGGGGAGGGTCAGTCTCGAGAGCGAAGGCATCTTGGCCCTCCTCCTCCTCCTCCCAGCCCTCCTTGTGATTCTGGGCGTTCTCGTCTTTCCCATGCTCTCCTCCCTCTGGCTCTCCTTCACCGATCTCAAGCTGACGAAGCCGGGGAGCGGGTCCTTCGTGGGCCTGGCGAACTATCTTGCCGCCCTCCGCGACCCCCATTTCTGGGCGAGCGCGGGTCGGACCGGGATCTTCGCCGTTTCCACGGTCCTCGTGGAAACGAGTCTCGGAACCCTCGTGGCCATCCTCCTCAACCAGCGCTTTGTGGGCCGAGCCTTCGTGCGTGGCCTCGTCATCCTGCCCTGGGCCCTGCCCTACGTCGTGAACGGCATAATGTGGAAGTGGATCTTCGACGCCAACTACGGGGCCTTCAACGCCCTCCTGAGCCAGCTCGGCCTCATCGAGAGCTACCGGATATGGCTCGGCGACCCCGCCACGGCGATGATTCTCGTCATCGTCGCGAACATCTGGAAGGAGACGCCGGTTGCGATCATCCTCGTCCTCGCCGCCCTCCAGTCCATACCCGCCGAGATCTACGAGGCTGCGGCCATCGACGGGGCGCGGCGCCTTCGCTCATTTTTCCATATTACTCTGCCCTTCCTCAGCCCCGTCCTCCTCTCCCTCGTCGTCATCAAGACTATCTGGGCGCTCAAGGAATTCGATCTCATCTACATCATCACGAAGGGCGGGCCGGCCGACGGGACGAACATCCTTTCCTACTATATCTATCAGAACACCTTCCAGTTCCTCAATTTCGGCTACGGCTCCGCCCTGGCTTATCTTCTGACCTTCCTTGCCCTGGGCCTGTCCCTCGCCTACGCAAGGAGCCTGAAGGGAGGCCTCGATGCCAGTATCTGAGGCCCCTTCGAGGGCCAGGGAGGATCCCCGTGGTCTCTAGGCAAAGGCTCTTGGGCAGGATCCTCCTGTACGCTGCGGTGGTCGCGGTCTGCGTCGCCGTCCTCGCCCCCTACGCGTGGCTGGTCCTGAGCAGCGTCTCCCGGAGGGTCGACCTGACCTCCGTCCCTCTCCGCTGGATTCCGAAGTCGCTCAACTTCGAGAACTACCGGCAGATCTTCTCCGGCTCGGCCGGGGGGGTGCAGGCCTCACTCAAGGTCGGTCTCCTCAACAGCCTCATCGTAGCCGGGAGCGCCACCGTCTTCTCCCTCGTCGCGGGCTCCTTCGCCGCCTACGTCTTTTCGCGCCTGCGCTTCCGGGCCAAGGGCGCCGTTTTCTCCTTCATCCTCCTCACCCAGTTTGTGCCCCTGGTCGTCCTCATCATCCCCCTTTACGTGGTGATGGGGAGGCTCGGCCTCCTCAATACCATCCCCGCCCTGGTCCTCGCCGACTGCGCCTTCATCCTCCCCCTCGTGATCTGGCTCATGCGGGGCTTCTTCGAGTCGGTACCCAGGGATCTCGAGGAGATGGCGCGGATCGATGGCTGCTCGCGCTTCGGCACCATCTTCCGGATCATCCTGCCCCTCTCGACCCCGGGGCTCGCGGCGAGCGGCATCTTCGCTTTCATTATCGCCTGGAACGAATTCTTCTCCGCCCTTGTCCTCTCCTCGACCCTGCGCTCGAAGACCATCAGCGTCGTCATCTCGGAGTTCTCGAGCAAAGTGGGGGTGGACTATGTGGCTATGGCCGGGGCGGGTGTGCTCGCGAGCATTCCGCCTGTCCTCCTCGCCCTCCTCTTCCAGAAGTACATCGTACAGGGCCTCACGGCGGGCTCGGTAAAGGGCTGAGCCGGCGCCGATGTGGAGCTCAGCTAACGCGCTCCCCTCCGGGGGAAAAGGAGACCTTATGAGTGGCTTGAAGCGTCTAATTGTCTCGTTGGCGGCCGCGGCCCTCCTCGTCGGGGCGGCAGCGGCGGAGACCATCACGGTCATCATGCCTCGCCACGAAATGGACCTCAAGGGAATTTGGGAGAAGCAGACCAGGGACTTCGAGAAGGCGACGGGCATCAAGGTGGAGTTCATCCAGATGTCCTGGGACGAGGTGGCGACGAAGGTGCTCACCGACCTCGCGGCCGGCGCGGGTTCCTACGACGTCATCGAATTCGACAACGGCTGGGTGGCGAAGTTCGCGGCGGCGAACTGGGTGGAGCCCCTCGACTCCTACGCCGATAAAGGCTACCTCGACAGCCTCCTTCCCGGTCTGCGCCAGACCTTCACGGTGAAGGGGAAGACTCTCGGCGTGGTCTGGAACAACGACACACGCTTCTTCTTCTACAACAAGGTCTATCTCGACAAGGCCGGCATCAAGGAGCCGCCCAAGACCTGGGCCGAGGTTCTCGACCAATCCAAGAAGCTGCAGGCCAAGGGTATCTCAGCCTTCCCCGTGGCCGAGTACTGGAACCAGGAGTGGGCCCTCGCCAACTCCCTCGCCTTCTACCTCTACAGCAATGGGGCCAACTACTTCGACGAGAAGGGCAACATAAGCATCGACAAGCCCGAGGCGGTCGCGGCCCTCCAGCTCATGGCCGATATGCTCAGGAAGGACAAGATCGTCAATCCCTCGAGCGTCACTCTATCGCAGGAGGCGGCGGCCGACCTCTTCTACCAGGGTTCCTCGGCCTTCTTCTTCCAGGGCCCGCCCTCGACCTACAGCTACGCCAACGACGCGAGCAAGTCCAAGGTCGTCGGCCAGGTCGAGGTGGCTCCCTGGCTGCCAGGCAAGACCACGGCCCTCCAGGCCACCCTTACCCTTCCCGAGGCCTTCGCCATTCCTCGGACCAGCGCCCACAAGGCCGCTGCCTGGAAGTATATTCGCTATATGATCTCCCCTGAGCGGGACAAGGAGCGAGCCTTGGATATCGGCAGCTTGCCCCTCTTCAAGAACCTCTACGGCGATCCCCAGCTCGTGAAGCTCTATCCCTATTGGGCCCAGTTCGGAAAGCAGTCGGCCGTGGCCAGGGCCCTTCCCCTCGTCGATTGGTACGACGAGCTCGTGCAGAAGACGATCGTCGCCGTCCAGCAGATGCTCCTCGGCTCCAAAAGCCCCCAGGCCGTCGGCGAAGAGCTCGCATCCTACCTCCGGGGCAAAAGCTACAATGGCCTCGTTCTCCATTAGAATCTAGAAGGCCTTCGAGCCGGGTTCCGCGGGGAGTCCGGCCGGGGGTCGGAGGAACGATGGCCAAGAGAGTGATATTCGCCGGGGACGCCAACGTCGACCTCGTGTTTTCGGGCCTCGCGGCCGAGCCCCAGGTGGACCGCGAGGTCTTCTGCGAGGACTATCAAGCGACCCTGGGCGGCTCCACTACGATAGCCGCCTACGCCTACGCTAGGCTCGGGGGCGACTGCGATTTCTGCGGCCTCGTCGGCGAGGACGAACAGGGCTCCCTGGTCGCCGATCGCCTGGCCTCGGCGGGGGTCGGCATCTCTCGGCTCCGCCGCGCCCCGGGCCTCGCGACCGGGGTGACGGTGAGCCTCGTGCGGGGTACCAGCCGCACCCAGGTCACCTTCCCCGGGAGCCTGGCCCTGACCGACGAGACGGAGGTCCTTGAGGACCTCCTCGCATCCTACAAGCATCTCCACATCTCCGGTATCTATGGCATGCCGGCCTTCCTGCCGCGAGTGGGCGGCCTCCTCGAGCGGGCCCTCTCTCTCGGCCTCAGCACATCCCTCGACACCCAATGGGACGCGAGCGAGGAGTGGCGCTATGCCGAAACCTGGCTGCCCCTTCTAACCTGGCTCTTCGTCAACGAGGATGAGGCCCTCTCCCTGGCCCGCCGTTTCTTTGGTCGGAGCGAAGGCCTAATGGTCGAGGAAGCCTGGGCCCTCCTTGCGGAGCGCAGCCCCTGCCCCGTCATAAAGCTTGGAGCCAGAGGCGCCTACGCCGGTGGCCGCCTCTGTCCGCCGGCAGTCCTCAGGCGCCTCCTCGACTCGACGGGAGCGGGCGATACCTTCGCCGCGGCCTTCCTCTACGCGAGCCTCGAGGAGGGGGCGGGTCTCGAGGAGGCCCTCAGGCTCGGCGCCGCCGCCGGGGCCCTGGCCTGCTCCTGGAAGGGGGGCACCTCGCCCCTCCTGAGCCGCGCGGCCCTCGAGGATCAAGGGGCCTAGGCCCCTAGCGCAAAGCCATGGCTCAGGGCTCCTGACGCTCGGCCAAGACCACCTCGACGCCGGCCGATGCCAAGGGGCCTCGGGCCTCCTCGCCGATGTCGGCGTCGGTGATGATTCTCTGCACCTTGGATAGGGGCGCAATGAGGGCGGGCGCCACCTTCCCCACCTTGCTATGGTCGGCGACCACCCATACTTTTTCCGCGCGAGAAATGAACTGGGAGTTCGAGTGGGCCTCGCCCAGCGTGTAGGTGGAGATCCCGAACTCGGGGCTGATTCCGTCCACGCCGATGAGGGCGATATCGAGCCTGAGGGAGGAGAGGAGCTGGTCGGAGTGGGGGCCGACGAGTTCGAATGAGCGGGGGCGGAGGCTGCCTCCCGTGACGACCACCTGGATGCGCTCTTCATGCGCGAGCTCCATGGCGATATTGATCGCGTTGGTCACGATGGTGAGGCTCTTGCCGCTCAGGGACTTGATGACCTGCATCACTGTCGTGCCGCCCGTGCAGCCGATGACCGCGCCTTCGGGGATGAGGGCAGCCGCCGCGGCGCCGATGGCCCGCTTCTCGGCGGCGAAGGCAGCGAGCTTCGAGAAGTAGGGAAGTTCGGCCCCGCTCGCCGGAAGGGTGGCCCCGCCGTGGGTGCGCTTGAGGACACCCCGCCGCTCGAGTTCGTCGAGGTCCCGGCGTAGAGTGGCCTTGGAGATGCCGAGAAGGGCGGCGAGCTCCTCGCCTTCGAGGGAGCCCTGGCGAGCCAGCTCCTCGCGGATACGCTCGAAGCGCCTTTCCCGAATCATGCACTGCCTCCAAAACCAAAGAGCCTTCGCGCGTTGTCCCGATAGACGGCCAGGAGCGTCTCGTCCGGAAGGCCCAGACCGTAGATGCTCCAGCGCCCCTGATCGGGGGTGTCGGCCAGAGCATAATTGAAGTACTCATCCCATGTCTCGAGGAAGCGATAGGAGATCCGGTAGGCGGCCGGATTCGGGCCGAAGTCGCCACCGAAGAGGATGCGATTCTGGAAGCGGAGAAAGAAGCGTCGGGCCGAATAGGGCTGGCGGCCGAGCTCCCCGATCCGGGCGGCTATGTCTACATAGTAGTTGGGACAGGCCAGGAGAAGGCGGCCGACCCGCTCGAGGTTCTCCGCGCAGCAGCCGACATGGGCACCGATAAAAAGGGTTCGGGGCTGCCGGGCGACGA
>DATKTD010000287.1:0-17864 GCA_035531315.1 Rectinemataceae bacterium | reverse complement strand
CGTATCCGCCTGGTCCTGGTGGGGCTTGTAGCCCTCCTCGGCCTGCCGACCTTCGCGAGCGAGGCCGACCTCAAGGTGCCCGAAATCACGGGTCAGCCCTACATTCTCCTCCTGATCGGTCTCGGCATATGCGTGCTGGGACTGCTGTTCGGGCTGGTCCAGTTCCTTCAGGTCAAGGGCTACAAGGTCCACGAGTCGATGAGGGCCGTGGGCGAGAAGATCTTCGGCACCTGCAAGGCCTACCTCGTCCAGCAGGGCAAGTTCCTCATCGTCCTCGAGATCTTCATCGCCCTCTGTCTCGTGTTCTACTTCGGCTTCCTCAAGGCCGAGCCGGCAAACGATGTCATCGTCATCCTCCTCTTCTCGATCGTCGGCATTCTCGGCTCCTACGGCGTGGCCTGGTACGGCATCCGCATGAATACCTTCGCCAACGCCCGCACCTCCTTCGCCTCCCTCGAGGGCAAGCCCCTGCCCGTCCTCAACATCCCCCTCCAGTCGGGAATGTCCATCGGCGTCATGCTGGTGTCCATCGAGCTCATCGTCATGCTCTCCATCATGATGTTCGTACCGGGCAACATCGCGGGTTACTGCTTCATGGGCTTCGCCATCGGCGAGTCCCTCGGCGCGAGCGCGCTGCGCGTGGCCGGCGGTATCTTCACCAAGATCGCCGACATCGGATCCGACCTCATGAAGATCGTGTTCAAGGTCGAGGAAGACGATCCCCGCAATCCCGGCGTCATCGCCGACTGCACCGGCGACAACGCCGGCGACTCGGTCGGACCCACGGCCGACGGCTTCGAGACCTACGGCGTCACGGGCGTCGCCCTCATCACCTTCATCCTCCTCGGCGTCGGGCAGGCGGCCGACCAGCTGACCCTCCTCACCTGGATCTTCGTGATGCGCGTCCTGATGATCGTCACCTCCGTGGTGGCCTATTGGATCAACAAGGCCCTCACCAAGGCCGTCTACGGCAAGCACGATCACCTCGATTTCGAGAGACCGCTGACCAATCTCATCTGGATCTCCTCGGTCCTCTCGATCGTGATGACCTTCGCCGTCTCCTACTGGCAGCTCGGCTCGCTCCCGAACAATCTCTGGCTCGTGCTCTCGGTCATCATCAGCTGCGGCACCCTCGGCGCGGCCCTCATCCCCGAGTTCACCAAGATCTTCACGAGCACGAAGAGCGCCCACACCAGGGAAGTCGTCACCGCCTCGCGCGAGGGCGGCGCCTCCCTCACCATCCTCTCGGGCCTCGTGTCGGGCAACTTCTCCGGTTTCTGGATCGGCCTCGTGATCGTCGCCCTCATGGGCATCGCCTACTTCGCGAGCACCTTCATTCCCCAGCCGGGCATCATGGTCTACCCGGCCGTCTTCGCCTTCGGCCTCGTGGCCTTCGGCTTCCTCGGCATGGGCCCGGTCACCATCGCGGTCGACTCCTACGGCCCCGTCACCGACAACGCCCAGTCCGTCTACGAGCTCTCCCGCATCGAGCAGATCCCGAACATCGACAAGGAGATCGAGAAAGACTTCGGCTTCAAGCCCCAGTTCGCGATCGCCAAGGACTTCCTCGAGGAGAACGACGGCGCCGGCAACACCTTCAAGGCCACGGCCAAGCCCGTCCTCATCGGCACCGCCGTCGTCGGCGCGACCACGATGATCTTTTCGCTGATCCTCCTGATCAAGAATTCCTTCGGCATCGATCCCGCGACGATCCTCAATATCCTCAACCCCTTCTCCCTCCTCGGCTTCATCTCCGGCGGCGCCGTCATCTACTGGTTCTCCGGAGCCTCGATGCAGGCCGTCACCACCGGCGCCTATTCCGCCGTGGAGTTCATCAAGAGGAACTTCAACGTCGAATCGAAGGAAGCGGCCTCGGACAAGGACTCGCAGGAAGTCGTCCGCATCTGCACGGTCTACGCGCAGAAGGGCATGTACAACATCTTCATCGCCGTCTTCAGCTTCGCCCTCGGCTTCGCCTTCTTCTCGGCCCCCGCGGGCTATATCGACGGAGGCGCCATCGGTCTCCTCAACCCGATGTCCTTCTTCATCTTCTACCTCATCGGCATCGCGGTCTTCGGCCTCTTCCAGGCCGTCTTCATGGCCAACGCCGGTGGCTGCTGGGATAACGCCAAGAAGATCGTCGAGACCGATAAGGAACTCAAGGCCATGGGCGAGGGCAAGGGCTCGGCCCTCCACGCCGCGACCGTCATCGGCGACACCGTGGGCGACCCCTTCAAGGACACCTCTTCGGTCGCGATGAACCCCATCATCAAGTTCACCACCCTCTTCGGCCTCCTCGCGATGGAGATCGCCATCTCCGCGGCCTTCCGCAACATCGCGCCCTTCATCGGCATCTTCTTCTTCGTGGTGGCCCTCGTCTTCGTGTGGAGGAGCTTCTACAAGATGAGGATTCCCGTCCTCGCCAACGGCAAGAAGTGATCCTTTCCTGAACGAGCTTCCGAAAGGCCCCGGCCCCGCGCCGGGGCCTTTTTATCGGCGATCGCCTCGCATCGCATCACATCACATCACATCACATCACATCACATCGCTTCGCTCCGACTGGACTCCTTTCGGATCAGGGTATACTCTGTTCCGTCGGAACGGCCCCGCCTTCGCGGGCGCCTCTCATCGCTCAGGAGCAGCCATGAAGATCCTCATCGTCGGCGGGGCGGGCTACATCGGCAGCCATGTCGCCCGCGAATTCCTCGACGGGGGCCACTCGGTCACCGTCTACGACAATCTCTCGACCGGCTCGAGGGACAACCTCTTTCCCGAGGCCCGCTTCGTCGAAGGAGACATCCTCGACGCCGGGCGTCTCGGGAGTCTCGCCCGCGAGGGCTTCGACGCCCTCGTCCATCTCGCGGCCGCCAAGGCGGCCGGCGAATCGATGCTCGTGCCGCAGAAGTACTCCGTGCAAAACCTTTCTGGCGCCGTCAATATCGTCAATGCCGCGGTCGATGCCGGGATCAAGAAGCTCGTCTTCTCCTCCTCCGCCGCGACCTACGGCGAGCCGAAGTACCTGCCCATCGACGAGAAGCATCCTACCGAGCCGGAGAACTACTACGGCTTCACCAAGCTCGAGATCGAGCGCATCCTCGCCTGGTACGACAGGCTCAAGGGGCTTCGTTTCGCGGCCCTGCGCTATTTCAACGCGGCCGGCTACGATCTCAAGGGCCGTATCAAGGGGCTCGAAAAGGGCCCGGCCAACCTCCTTCCCGTCGTGATGGAAGTCGCCGTCGGCATGAGGCCCCAGCTCCAGGTCTTCGGCGACGACTACGACACGCCCGACGGCACGGGGATGCGAGACTACGTCCACGTGAGCGACCTGGCCCGAGGCCACGTGGCGGCCCTCGACTGGATCGGTCGCAACGACCGCAGTCTCGTCGTCAATCTCGGCTCCGAGGAGGGCATCTCGGTGAAGGAGATGCTCGAATCGGCTAGGCGAATCACCGGCAAGCCCATTCCCGCCGTCTTCGTCGGCCGCAGGCCCGGCGATCCGGCCAAGCTCGTCGCCTCCTCCGCGCTCGCCCGCGAGCTCCTCGGATGGGAGGCCAGGCATTCCGACGTGGACACGCTCGTTCGGACGACCTGGGAGGCCTATCGCTCCCATCAGGTCCGCGCGCAGAATTAAGGAAGGAGTTGTTATGACCGACAAGGAAAAAGCCTTCGCCGCCATCGACGCGAGCGACAAGGGCGTCGTCGAGCTCGAGACCCTGCTTTCAGCCATTCCCGCCTTCGCTCCCGAGTCCGGCGGGGTGGGGGAGCTGGAGAAGTGCGAGGCCCTCGAGAAGTGGCTCAAGGGCCATGGCATCGACCGGCTCGAGCGCTTCGATTCGCCCGATGACCGCGTGCCCTCGGGCAGGCGGCCCAATCTCGTCGCCACGATCCCCGGTCGCTCCGACGCGGGCCGCCTTTGGATCATGGCCCACACCGACGTCGTGCCCGAGGGCGACCGCTCGATGTGGAGGAGCGATCCCTTCAAGGTGGTCTACGAGGGAGGGCGCCTCGTCGGCCGCGGAGTCGAGGATAACCAACAGGGTCTCGTCGGCTCGGTCTTCGCCGCCCTCGCCCTCGTGAAGAACGGCATCGTCCCTCCGCACACGGTCAAGCTCCTCTTCGTCGCCGACGAGGAGGTCGGCTCGGTCCACGGCATCCAGTACCTCCTCGGCAACACGAAGCTCTTTCGCCCGGACGACCTCTTCATCGTTCCCGACGGCGGGGTGGCCGACGGTTCGGAGATCGAGGTAGCCGAGAAGAACATCTGCTGGCTCAAGATCATCACGAAGGGCAGACAGACCCACGCGGCCATGCCCGACAAGGGCGCCAACGCCTTCCTGGCCGCCTCCGACCTGGCCGTCCGCATCCATGGCCTCGAGAAGACGGTCTTCACGGACCGCGATCCCCTCTTCGACCCCGACCGCTCGACGGTGAACCCGACCAAGAAGGAAGCGAACGTACCAAATGTCAACACCATCCCCGGGGACGATGTCTTCTACGTGGACATGCGCATCCTGCCCCAATATTCCGTCGACATGGCCCTGGCCGAGATCTCGAGGCTGATGCGCGATATCGAGGCGAAGTACGGCGTCTCCGTGAGCTACGAGGTGGTGCAGCGGAACGAGTCGAAGGCGACCCCCGCCGACGCTCCCGTCGTGAAGGCCCTCGCCGGCGCCGTCAAGGAAGTCTACGGCGTGACCGCGAAGCCCATCGGTATCGGAGGCGGCACGGTGGCGGCCTATCTTCGCAAGGCCGGCTACGACGCCGTGGTCTGGGCCACGATGGAGGAGACCGCCCACCAGCCCAACGAGAGCGCCCTCATGAAGAACATCCTCGGCGACGCCAAGGTCTTCGCCTCGCTGATGCTGAGGGACTAGAAAAATGTAATCGCTTGTCGAGGCGGATCGGCCCACCGTTTGGGGCGCGCTTCATCCGCGACGTCCTTGTCCGCGACGCGCCCCTCGTCCGAAACGCATAAAGCCCTGCCTCCCCGCCTTTGTGCGGCGGCAGGGCTTTGCATTATCGCCCGGCGATCGCCTCGCGACTGGGCTTACTTCGCGGGAGGCTTCGGCAGGCCCTTGTAGACGCCGTCGTAGCTCTGGAACCCGGAGTCGACGACGAGCTCCATGAGATTGTCCTTGGTGACCTGGAAGACCTGGAGGAACTTGCAGGGGACCTTGCCGGTCTTGGTGTTGTCCCCGGTGAG
The DNA here is from genome assembly GCA_035531315.1 of Rectinemataceae bacterium. Taxonomy (GTDB): domain Bacteria; phylum Spirochaetota; class Spirochaetia; order Treponematales; family Rectinemataceae; genus CAIJMU01. The sequence goes on along the minus strand of DATKTD010000287.1, from coordinate 12,661 downwards.
GTCGGCGAGGGAGGTGGGGTTGAGGTCCGTGAGCGCCTCGCCTTTGGCGAGCTTTACCGCGTAGGCGCAGGCGAGGGGTGTCAGCTTGCGGGTGTCTTTGAGGATGGTGACGGTAAGCTCGCCTCGGGCGATGGAGTTGCAGCCGGCCTCGGTGGCGTCCTGGCCCGAGATGGGAACTTTGCCCGCGAGGCCGACTGCCCTCAGGGCCTCGAGGGCTCCGAGGGCAGTGGTGTCGTTCGAGGCGATGACGGCGTCGAACGTGCCGCCGCTGCTCTTTATGATGGCCTCCATCGCCTTTTTGGCGTTGCCGGCGTCCCAGTTGGCGACCCATCGATCCGCGACGATCTTGATGTCGCCCCTGTTGATGAGGGGCTGGAGAACCTCCATCTGGCCCTTGCGGAAGAGCTTGGCGTTGTTGTCGGTGGGGCTTCCGCCGAGGAGGACGAAATTGCCCCGATTCCTGACGGCGAGGACGCCCTGGGCCTGGTTGCGGCCGACGTCGATATTGTCGAAGGAGATGTAGGCGGCGATGTTGGCGGAATCGATGAGTCTATCGTAGGAGATGACCTTGACGCCCGATTTGGCCGCCATATCGACGGCGCTGGCGAGGCTGTCGCCATCCTCGGCGACGGCGATGATGACCGTGGCGCCCTTTATGACCATGTCGGCGATCTGCTCGTTCTGGAGCTTGGGATTGTGATCCGCCTGTTCGACGATGACGTCGCAGCCGGCCTCGGTGAGGATCTTGGTCATCTGGTCGCGCTCGCGGGGCCAGCGTTCGGTCTGGAAGTCGGAGAAGGAAAGGCCGATCCGCGGTCTGGAGGGTGAGCCGCAACCGAAGAGGACGGCGATCGAGAGCGCGACGATCGCCGCGATGGCTAGCTTCTTCACGAAAATCCTCCTGGGATCATCCTGCATGCTCGAGGCAAAAATCTTTTGGGGTTTCAATCGCCGAACGACGCGGTCTTTGCGGGACTGATCACCACGATGACCCGGCCATCGGCGATCAACTTTCTGTTCTCGGCCCTGCCGAGGATTCGCGCCGCGTCATCGTCACTTATGATGAGGTCGGTGCGATAGCTGCCAAAGAGGCCAGTGGCGCGGATAAGAAGAGGCTCGTCGCCGACCCTCGCTTCGTCGTCCGCCGAGCGCGCTCCCACGTAGGCGAGGGGGCCTTGGGCCACGAGGATCCGGGGATCGACGACCCATCGATCCATCACGACAGCCATGTCTTCCGAGAGGACGCGGGGGAAGAGCCCGCGATGCAGTCTGTCGAGCCTCCCCCTCTCGCCGTGGACGGGAAGCTCCCCTTGCGCGTAGATCACGATGCCCGTATAGGCCCTGGAGGCGGTCCATCCCGGTGGCCCGGACAGGGCCCGGGCCATCTTCCAGTCGACAAAGAGGGCGGCGGCCTCGGAGAGGGGGAGTTCCCACCTCGAGCGGAGAGAGAGAAGGTCCTTGGAAAAGGCGGTGTTGACTTCCTGGAGCTTTCCTGCGAGGGCCAGGAGGGAGTCGACGCCGAGGCTGCCGTCGACGACCCGTGCCCCGATGCTGCCTTCCGAATCGACGGGTATCTCGAAAAAGGCGCTTTCCGCAAGGCCGGGCAGGTCTCGGGCGATCATGCGCTCGGCGGTCAGGCGGCCCTCGGGAAGAGAGAGGCCGGCCTTCTTGAAATCGAGGGAGATGTCGAGGTCGAGGACCCGCTTGCGCCAGTCGATCGAGTAGGTCGCGCGGTAGGGGCTTGCCTCTGCGGCCGAGGGAGGGGCGGCCATAGGATCGGTCGAGCTGACCTGCCGATCCTGGCCCCAGGTCGCGAAGAGGGCGAGGGGGAGGATGGACAGGAGGATGGTTCTCCTCATGGCTTCGTTATCGGCACGGAAAGGCTCGTGCCTTCGCGCAAGACGCTCGTGAGCTCGAGTCCGTTCCGGGCCGCGAGGGTTTCGGGCCGTACGCCATAACGGAGGGCCAGGCTCCAGAGGCTATCGCCCTTCTGGACGAGGTAGCTGCCGCCGAAGGGAGTCGTGTCGTCGATGGGGACGGGGGGCGGGGTTGGGGCGCCATCCTTGATCACCGGTATGACGAGGACCTGGCCGATCCTGATACGCGAGGCTTGGAGTCCGGGATTGGCCTCGACGATGAGTTGGACGGGGGCACCATAGGCCCGGGACAGGGCCGAGACGGAATCGCCGGAGCGGACGGTATGGAGGGTGTAGCGGAGGAGTTTTTTCGAGGAATCCTGGAGGGCCGCCTCGATGGGGGCCGCCGCCCCCTCGGGTACCTTGATGAGGTAGCCCTTCCAGGGAGGGGTGACGGTGTAGCGGAGTTCGGCATTGGCCGCCCTGAGCCTTTCGACGGAGACCCCCGAGGCCGAGGCGAGGAGGCCCAGGTCGACGGATCGTTTGGGTTCGACGGTTTCCCATTCGACCGGCGGGTTCCAGGAAAGCTGCAAACCGTTGCGGGCCGGATAGCGGAGTATGGAGGCGATGGCGAGAAACTTGGGCACGTAGGCCGAGGTCTCCCTCGAGAGGAGTCCGTCGCCGCGGAGGGCGAAGAAGTCCTTGGTCTTTCCGGCCGCCACGGCCCGGCTGATCGCCCCGAGCCCCATGTTGTAGGCGGCTATGGCCAGGTTCCAGTCGCCCAAGGCATCGTAGTTATCGGCGAGCTTGCGGAGGGCCGCGTCGGTGGCCTTCATGAAGTCGCGGCGCTCGTCCACCCAGTCGTCGACGCGTATGCCGTAGCCGCCTATGGAGTTGCGCATGAACTGCCACATGCCGACCGCGCCGCTGCGCGACACGGCGTTGGGCGTAAACTCCGATTCTATGATGGGGAGCCAGGCGAGCTCTTCCGGCAAGCCGTAGGCGTAGAGCTTCTCCATTATGAAAGACATCCAGGGCCTGCCGCGCGCGACCATGGCGGCCAGCCACTTTTTACCGCCCTCGCTGAGATAGCCCGAGCGATAGGCCTCGAAACTCTTCTCGCCCCAGGGCATGGGAATGTCATAGTCGCCTGGAGCCACTAAGGGAGGTGGCAAGGCGAGAGCGGTCTCCGAGTCGGGCGATGCAGCGGAGGGTGGAGAGGAGGGTGGAGAGGGGAGGACGCCGGGCGGAATCGGAATTGCCGGCGCCTCGCCTTCGGGCACCGAGGCCGCGACGCGCAGGGCCGCCACGGCGGCCGAGGCGGGGTCGATCGCGGGAGGGCCATCCGCGGCTACGGGCTCGGCTGGAGCGAGGGGGCTAGGCCCAGGTGGTTCGTAGCTGAGCAAGGCTGGATCGGGGACGAGGACGGGGACGAGGGGCTTCGGGCCGGGCGGCGGCTCGACAAAACCGGCCGGCCTGACATGGCGCCAGCGCGTATCGGGCAGGCCTGCCTCAGTCGCCTGGGCGGGGAGGAGGGCCGCTAGCTCCGTCGGAGCAGCACCTCGCGTCGACGGGAGCTCGGAAACGGCCTCGGGCTGGGAGATGGCGGAAGGGGCGAGTCCCGTACCGGATGCCCACGCGATGGCCGCCGCCGTGGAAAGGGCGAAGGCCGCGACGACCCGGACGGGAAGGCTCACTGCATCTTCTCCCCGAAATAGATGCCCGCCCACTCCCATCTGCCGTGGATTTCGGGATCGGCGGGGAAGTTGATCTTGCGGAAATAGAGGTACCAGGTCCCGACGCGGTCGGACCAGCCCCAGGTCTTGAGGTAGGCCTCGCGGGTGTTCGATGAGGAGTCGAGGGAATCCGCGTGTCTGACGGGGCCGCCCGTCATCAGGGCGGCGAAGTCGAAAAGGACCTGCGAGTTCGCGTCGCCCTCGTCCTGGTGCCAGGACATCGAGAAGAAGTTGACCTTGGCGCGAAGCTTGGCCAGCATCGCGGCGTTGCGGGTGTCGAGGGCCTTCTCGATATTGCCGACGAGCTCGTTGAGGTCCTCGTAGGCCCAGTCCTTGGGGCTGTTGTAGAAGTCGACGATGTTGCGGGCGTAGGTGAAGGCGTCGGGATAGCCGGGGATCTGCGAGGAGTAGAGGGGGAGGAAGCGGGCGTAGGTCTCGATGGCCTTCGCCCAATCGCCGACCTTTTCGTATTCCTTGCCCAGGAGGAAGAGCATCCTGCCCATGTCGACGCGATCCTGGAACTTCGTGATGAGGGTGGTGAAGAAGGCGATGCGGCGTTCGGGCGAACGGACCGTGCTGATGAGCCTGAGGAGGCTCTGGTAGTGGATCGATTTTCCGTCGACCTCGAGGTCAGGGTAGTCCTTGACGACTCTTTCGTAATAGAGGGAGGCGATGGGCTCCGCTCCCTCACTGTCGTAGCACCAGGCCGAGGTGAAGATGTACCAGGCGTCATAGGGATCGTCCGGCTTCCTGTCGGCGATGTCGGTGAGGAAGGTCGCGAGGCGGCCATACTCCCGCTGCCTGAGGAGAATGGAGGAAATCTCGCGCACGGCGGCGAAGCGCTCGAGGGGCGAGGCGGAGCGCTCGTCGAGCATGCCCATGAGGACTCGGAGTTCCTTTTTGTCCTCCGGGCTTCCGACGAACCAGATTGCGCGGGAACCATTGCAGGAGGAGAGGAAGAAGCTTGCGGCCAGGATCGCTATCGCCGCGATTCGACGGGGAAAAAAAGAAGCGCTGGGCACGGCGCGGAGGCTAGCACGGTCGCCTACGTGTTGGCAAGATCGACCCCATCGACTAGTATTCTTCTGCGATGGCTTCATCCCGCGACCTCAAGGACGACGCGCTCTTTCTCGGCGCTCTGCTGGCGCTTCTCGTCGGCACGGGCCTCCTCCTCGAGACGACGGGAACCCTCCACCTTCCGCATTGGGGCCTGCCCGTCCTCGTTCTCGCCGCCGCTGGCGTTTCGCTCTGGCTCTTCATCGTCAGGGGGCGCTCCGCGGTCTTCCTCGGGACCGGGGTCGCGCTCGCGCTTTCCGGCATAGTCCTCCTCGTCTCGGCCCTCGGCGTCGGCATATCGCGGAGCTGGCCCCTCGTCATGGCAAGCCTCGGCCTCGGCCTCCTCGCCTACGGGAGCCGCCGCCTTCGCGGACTCAAGGCGGCCATAGCCGTGCCTTCGCTCGGCATCGTCCTGCTCGCGCTTTTTTTCGCGCTTTTTTCCTTCCGCGTCGTGACTGTCAGTCTCGCCGTCTTCGTCTCCCAATGGTGGCCCCTCCTCTTCATCATCGGCGGAATTTCCATGTTCCTGGCCTGGAGCCTCCGTTCGCGGAGGGATCGCGCGAAAAGGCGGCTTGGCGAACCATGAGGCCCCCCCTCCTTCGGGGGCTCGTCGCGGCGGCTGGCCTTTGTCTTGCCGTCTCGGCCGCCGGATTCTTCGACGGCTGCGCCGGAGCGCCGGTAACCAAGGGTCAATCGTCCCCGCCCGCAAATTCCACTGCCGCCACTCCTCAGAGTCCCCCTCCTCCCGGGGGAACGGCTGCCACGGGCACCGCCTCGGGAAGCTCCACCTCGGTGGGAAATACGACATCGGTCACCGCCGACGGAACAGCCATCCAGACCCCCGCGGCCCCCGCTATGACCAAGGCGCAGGCCGAACGCAAGGCGATAGAGAGGGCCCTCGCCTTCGCCACGCCCACATCCTTCGCCCAGGCCTTCGATCTCATCGCCTCCTCGTCCCTTGAGCGTTCCGATGCCCGCCTCCTCGCCTGGGTCGGAGCGCGCATGGCTGCCATCGTCTATCCCCTCAGCTCGACCGGCTTCGTCCCCCAGGATCTCCGGAACCAGGGCGCGATACCCACGGGTTCCCTCGCGAGGATGATTTCCGAAGCCCTCTCCGGTCGTGTGGCCGAGGTTCACGCGGCGGATACGGGAGACCCCCTGGCCGAGTTGATTCCCGCCCTTTCGGTCTTTCGCTCCGACTCGCGCGAAACCGCCCGCCTCGCCTTCATAGCCCTCGATCGCTTTGCCTCCCTCGGCTTGACCTCTGTCATCCCCGCCATTGTCCGCGGTCTCGATGCCGAACGCCGATCCCAGCCCGACGAGAGCCTCAAGGCCTATCGGGAAGCCATAGCCCTCGCGCCGGACGCCTGGCCCGCCATACAGGGAGCAGCCCGCGACCTCCTCGTCCTCAAGCGCCCCGCCGAGGCCCTCGCCCTCCTCGATGCCGTTCCTCCCGACATCCTCGCCAACCAGGACTTCCGAAAGATCCGCGCGGAGGCCCTGTACGAGAACGCCTCCTTTGACGAGGCGGCGCCCCTCGTGGCCAGGGCCCTCGCCGACGATCCCCTCGACGCCCATCTGATGCTTATCCGGGCCGACCTCCTCATCCGCGCCCAGCAGTGGCAGCAGGCCATTCCCCTCCTCGACGCCTTTTCGACGGTCGACTCCTCGGACCGGACCCTCACCCTCCTCCGCGGCCTCGTCGCCGAGGGGCTTCGCAACCGCGACGAAGGGCTCCGCCTGGCGCGCAAGGGACTCTCAAGCTCACCCGACGATCCGGAGTTCCTCGCCCTCGCCGCCCGCCTCCTCCTCTCGCCGACGGCCCAGCCCCCCTCCGCCGAGGATCGGGCCCGGGACCTCCAGGAGGCGAGGACCGATGCCCGCAGGGCCTTCGATCTCACGGCCGCCAAGGCTCCCGTACCGACCGGCCTGTCTCCCGCCCGGCTGGCGGGAAGGAAGGCGGCGGGCGACGACGCCGCGAGGCTCCTCCTCGAAGAGGCCGCCGGTCGCTACGACTGGGCCGCTGCGGTCCAGTACATCGACCGGGCCCGGCTCGCCCCCTCCTTCGCGAGCGAGAGCCTCGTGGCCCTCGTGTTGCGCAAATCGGGGGACTGGTCGCGAGCCCTCGACCACGCGACCCTCTGGTACCGCGCGAAGCCCGATTCCGAGGCTGCGGCCGAGGCCTATCTCAGGGCCCTCATCGGTTCGGGCAACACGAAGGCGGCCGAGGACCTCCTCCCCCGTCTCCTCCTCGGGCCGGGCACCACCCTGGGCCGTTCCAAGCTCCATTATCTCCAGAGCCTCCTCGCGAAAAGCGAGGAGGCTGCCCTTTCCTCCCTCCGGACCTCCCTCGTGGAGAATTCCGACAATACCGAGGCCCTTCTCGGCGTTTATGACATTTACTTCAGGAGACAGGACTGGCAGAGGGCGGCCTTCTATCTCAAGCAGGCCCTCGCCCTCGCTCCCCGCGATCCCGAGATAATCCAGCGCGTCCGGGAACTCGCCGCTGCCTCGCCCTCGGCCGCCATCGCCCTGCCCGAGGCCCAGGCCGCCCCCCTGCCGGCTGCGCCCTCGGCCGCGTCGAGCCCCGCGCCGACAAGCCCGGCTTCCACTCCGACGCCCAGCCTCCTGCCGGCGATAACGGCCGGCGCTCCCCCCGCGACGAGCCCCTGAGAGGATCCGGCCATCAGCCTTCCCTTGCCCCTGCCGCCCCGCGATCCCGCCATCGCCGCCTTCCTTGCCGCCATCAGACGAGACTGCAATCGTATCGGCCGCCTCGAGCGCGATCCCCTCGCCCTCGTGCGCCCCTATCCCGACCTGGCCGATCGCGAGCTCGCGGGCTTCCTCGCCTCGACCCTCGCCTTCGGCCGGGTCGATCTCATCATGGCAGCCGTGGGCGAGGCCCTCGGACCCCTCGGGTCGAGACCCGCCAAGCGCCTCGCCGAAATGAGCGAGGGCGAGATAGCGAAGACCTGGTCGGGCTTCCAGTATCGCTATTGCTTCTCCGCCGACCTCGTCGCCCTCCTGGTCGGCCTCAAGCGGGCTAGGGAGGAATACGGCAGCCTCGAGGCCCTCTTCGCGGCCGGCGATCCAGGAGGCAGGGGCGCTCGACCAGGGGGGCGCGGAGGCTCAGGGCTCCGCGGTGGAGGGGCCGGCGCCGATAGCCTTGTCGAGGCCCTCGACGTTTTTTCGCGCAGGATCAACGACTTGGCGGAGCATCGGGGCAGGAGCCTGCGCCCCGGCCTCGTCCCCGAGGTCTCGCGAGGCTCGGCCTGCAAGCGCCTTTTCCTCTTCTTGCGCTGGATGGTGCGGAGCGACGAGGTCGATCCCGGCGGATGGACCACCGTCTCGCCTTCTCGTCTCGTCGTTCCCATCGATGTCCATATGGCGAGGGTCTGTCATGAACGCCTCGGCTTCATCGCGAGCCCGGCGCCCAGCCTCGCGAACGCCCTGCGCGCCACGGCCTGCTTCCGCCTCTACGCGCCCCGCGATCCGGTGAAATACGACTTCGCGCTGACCCGGCCGGGCATCGACCCCATTCCTGGCGACGAGGCCTGGGGCTGCACTTGAGTCAGGGGCGGCGGCTCTGGCTCGGCACCGCTTCTCGCGAGAGTATCGAGCAGAGGCCTCGAGTCGCAGGCGCCGGGCCGCCAAGTCGCAGGCGCCGGGCCGCCAAGCTGCAGGCGCCGGGCCGCCAAGCCGCAGGGGTCCAGCGTCCCACCCCCGACTTGGGCCCCGCCGAAGCCTGATATTCAATTCCCGAGTGAGTCGTAGCGCCCGTCTCCGCCCCGCCCAATTTTTCGAGCCACCTGGCGGAAAACGACGAAGAGGACGAGGGTGACCGTGAGGAAGACTACGGCGAGGGCCGATGACTCGTCGAGCCCCGACTGGAGAAAGAGGTCGTAGATCTTCACGGGAGCCGTCATGGGGTAGTAGGCGAGGATGATGACCGCGCCGAACTCGCTGATCGAGCGGGCGAAGGTGAGCATGAGGCCGGTGAGGATGCCGCGCCTCGCGAGGGGGAGGGTGACGCGGCCAAAGATGCTCCAGGGGCCGGCGCCGAGCATGCGGGCCGCCTTTTCGAGGCTCCTGTCGACGGCCTCGAAACCCACGCGGGCGGAATTGACCGTATAGGGGACGCTGACGAAGAGCATGCAGACCACGATACCCGCGGTGCTGCCCCAAAACTTGAGGCCGAGGAGATTCGCCGCCGGCTCTCCGAGAATCCCCCTCCTCCCGAAAACGAAGAGGAGGGCTATGCCTACGACCGTGTGCGGAATCGTCAGCGGGAGATCGATGAGGGCCTCGATCAGGCCCTTTCCCGGGAAGGCCGAGCGCGAAAGGACATAGGCGAGGGGTATGCCGAGGAGGCCGGCCACCATCGCGGCGAGGAAGGCGGCCTCGAGGCTGAGCGCGATGGCGGACCTGACGTCCGCCATCCCGAGGACGCGCGTGATGGTAGCGGGCGACTGCGCCGCGTACATCCGCAGAAGGGGGATGAGGAGGAAGGCGAGGAGGAGCCCCCCCGCCACCGAGAGGATGAACTGGAGGGCGCGCGAAGGCGGCGGGTCCTCAGTCCGCACGCTGGCAACCTCGCATGCTTATTTTGCCGGCCAGGGGACCGCGAGCGATTTCAGGTCGGCGGGAAGCTTGTCCATGTCGTCCGCCATGGCGGGAGCCACGGTTCCGAAGCCGCTGGCGGCCATGGCGGCGCGACCCTCGGGTCCGAGGAGGAACTGGACATAGGCGCGCGCCATTTCGGGCTGGGACGCGTTATCCGGCACCGTAACCGCGTAGACGGTGGGGACGCCCGTGACCGTCCCGTTCGCGGTTTGCACGGAGGCCTTGGCGTAGAGGCCCGAGTATTTCGCGTCGCTCAGGTTGGTCTGGGGCGGGAGCTCGAGGTATCGGAAATGGTGCTGGCGGGCATCGGAGAGGTAGATCGCGAGATAGTCGATCTGTCCGGATTGGAGGGCGGCGATCAGTTCGGTCTCCGTGTCGCGCATATTGGTCTTCGGCGCGTTGGCGAGGATGGCCTTCGCCAGGCCGGGCTGTCCGTAGAAATTCTCCGCGAGCTCCAGGGCCTGGACGGTCTGATAGCCGGAAGGATCGGTGTCGGGATTGGAGCGGCCGATCTGGACGCCGGGGCGGGACAGGATCTTGTACCAATTGTCGGCGTTGATCTCCGAGGCGAACTTGCTCTGCGGGGTGTAGACGAAGGTGACCGCGTTGGTCGCGAAGCCCGCATACCAGTCGGCGTAGCGGGTCTTGCCCTCGGCGCCGAAGAGGAACTTGGGTATGACGCGGTAGTCGGCCACGGCGACTACGTCGGCGATCTGTCCGAGTTCGCTCACCTGCTTGACCATCTTCACGGAGCCTCCGAACTGGGCCTGGATGGTCACGTTCGGGTGGAGCTTCATGAAGGCCTCGTCTATCGCGTGAAAGGGCGCCGCGAGGGTGCCCGCCCCGAAAATGGTAAGCGTCATCGTGGGCTGGGATTGTGCCGCGACCGGCAGGACAGCCAGGATCGCGGAGGCTGCCGCCGCGGCGATAGCCATGCGCATCGATTTCATTTGACCCCCAAACATGGATAGGAGAGATGCCTTTATCGGAAGGCGCACGGGGCGCCTTAGCCGAAAAGACCGTGGGCAGGCTATTCCTTGGGTTGGGGACTGTCAAGCGAGGCCTTGCTTCTCCTGGATTGGCTTGGCTTCCACAGACGCTCCGCCGAAGGTCAGATCGGGGCCCACGCGCCGCTCGCGCCTGAGCCGGCATCCCGGCCCCCATCGCCTCGGAAAAAAGTGCAGGTCTTCGGCTTGACCCGGACTCCTCCCCCATGATACGGTTTTTATGCCTCGCGTCCGCGCGTGGCAATCGGGCATTAGCGCAGGTGGTTAGCGTACAAGTCTGGGGGACTTGGGGTCCGCGGTTCGAGTCCGCGATGCCCGAATGAGCAAGGCCGTCCTTTAGGACGGCTTTGCTGTTTGTTAGGCAGCGCGCCGCAGGCGCGGCATCGCGGACTTACGCGATGCCCGAATCCCCGTCCCGAATATTACGGGGGCGAGACGCCGCGCTTCGTGGAAATCGAGGGGGCCTATCCCCGGGCTGGGCCCAATTGCTTCGAATATGAGAACTGCTGCTTTACCTTCGCAAAGCCGAGCCGCTCGTAGAATAGATGGGCTTCCTTCCTGACGACGTTGGTTTTAAGGCGCAGGCTGCCCAGGCCCTTGGCCCGAGTCCATCTTTCGGCCGCTTCCATCAGGAGTTCTCCGAGGCCCCTCCGGCGATGGCCCTCGTCGACGACGAGTCCGGTGAGTTCCACAAAGGCTTCTACTCACCCGGCAACAATACATACAAGCCAGCCCGCGCATTTACTCGGCTACGGCCGAGTAAATGCGCGGGTTTCGGCTTCCTCTCAATCAGATATCAAGTTGCCGGGTGAGTGGAACTCGACTATTGGCGCGAAGGTCTCGACCTTGAGACTTGCGCCGCCGACGAGGGCTCCGTCGATGTTGGCCATGCCCATGAGTTCCTTGGCATTGTCGGCCTTCACCGATCCGCCGTACTGGATGACCATGGCCTTCGCCACGGCCTCGCCATAGAGGCCCGCGAGGACCTTGCGGATATAGGCGTGAACGGCGTCGGCGTCCTGGGGCGTGGCCGTCTTGCCCGTGCCGATGGCCCAGACCGGTTCGTAGGCGATGACGACCTTAGCGAGGGCGGCGGTGTCGACGCCCTTGAGGCCCTCGCGGACCTGGCCGCCCACCACCGTCTCGAGCTTGCCGGCTTCGCGCTCCTCGAGGGTCTCGCCCACGCAGAGAATGGGCTCGAGCCCGTGCTTGAGGGCGAGGAGGACCTTCTTGTTGATCAGTGCGTCATCCTCGCGATAGGAGTGGCGACGCTCCGAGTGGCCGAGGATGACGGAGGAAACGCCAAGGTCTTTGAGCATAAGCACGGAGACCTCGCCCGTGTGGGCGCCCTGCTCCTCCGGCCCCATGTTCTGGGCGCCGAGGCGGATGGGGCTCCCCTTGACGACCTCGGCCACCGCGGCGAGGGCAGTGAAGGCGGGGGCGATCATAACCTTCCGCTTCGTCGAGCCGAGCTTGGCCACGAGCTCCTTCGCCAGGGCGACGGACTCGCCCAGGGTCTTGTGCATCTTCCAATTACCGGCGATGTAGAACTGTTTCATGGAGCTTCCTTACTTTTGCTCGAGAACGGCGATGCCGGGGAGGACCTTGCCCTCGAGGTATTCGAGGGAGGCCCCGCCGCCCGTGGAGACATGGCTCATCTTATCGGCGAGGCCGAACTTGTTGACGGCCGCCACCGAGTCGCCCCCGCCCACGACGGACATCGCGCCCTTGCCGGTGGCCTCGGCCACGAGTTTCGCGACGGCTTCGGTGCCCTTGGCGAAGGCCTCGAACTCGAAGACCCCCACGGGGCCGTTCCACACGATGCTTTTCGCGCCGAGGATGAGGTCCTTGTAGAGGGCGATGGTCTTCGGGCCCACGTCGAGGCCCATCATGCCCGCGGGCACGTCGAGGGAATCCACCACCGTGGCCTGGGCATCGGCCGCGAACTTGTCGGCGACGACGTGGTCCACGGGGAGGACGATCTTCGTGCCCTTGGCCTTGGCGGACTCGAGGAGCTTTTTCGCCGTGTCGATGAAGTCGTCCTCGACGAGGGAACCGCCGACCGAGTGGCCCTGGGCCTTGAGGAAGGTGTAGGCCATGCCGCCGCCGATGATGAGGGCGGAGGCGTTCTTGAGGAGGCTTTCGAGGACGGCGATCTTCGAAGAGACCTTCGCCCCACCGATGATGGCGATCATGGGCTTGGCGGGGTTCTTGAGCATGGGCTCGAGGTGGGCCACCTCCTTCTCCATGAGGAAGCCGCCGACCTTGACCGAGCAGAACTTGGCCATGGTGGCGGTGGAGGCGTGGGCGCGATGCGCCGTGCCGAAGGCGTCGTTTACATAGACGTCGCCGTAGGAGGCGAGCTCCTTGCCGAGGACTTCCT
>DATKTD010000286.1:0-10607 GCA_035531315.1 Rectinemataceae bacterium | reverse complement strand
CCTGTTTCCTTCGCCTCGATTATGTGCGAGCAGTACTCGGCGCTCCTCGGACCCAGCTTCGTCGACTCGATGGAGAGCGGATCCAGCTTCTGGAATTTTTCATCGATCATCGCGCAGTAATGGTAGTAGGCCCCGCTTTCGCCCCCAAAGGCCGGCTCGTCGCAATAGAGCTCGAGGGCCTTCCTGTTCTTCCGGAAGTAAGGCAGGTATTCGGAGAGGTGGCCCGTGCTCTCCGTCATGAAGTAGCCGAAGTGGCGCATAACCTCCCCACGCACCTTCTCGTTGGCGTAAAAGCCCGGCCGCTCGAAATTGGCCTTGAGCAAGGGGTAGAGGTCCTTGCCGCCATGCTCGAGCCTGAGGAACCAGGCCATATGGTTGATACCGGCGGCGACGAAGTCTATCTCCTCCTTCTTGACTCCCGTGTAGGACGATAGCAGATCCATGGTCGTCTGGACGCCATGGCAGAGACCGACGAATTGCAGGCCCGGGACGGTGCCAAGGGCCCAGCAGCACATGGCCATCGGATTGGCATAATTGAAAAGGATGGCGTCCGGGCAGAGTTCCCTCATCTCGCCCGCGATCTCCATCAAGGCTGGAATGTGACGCTGGGCGCGGAAGATGCCCCCCGGGCCCATCGTGTCGCCGATGCAATTGTCCACGCCATAGCGCATCGGGATCTCGTAGTCGTGCCTGAATCCCTCCACGCCGCCCACCTGGATCATGACCACGACGTAATCGGCGCCCCGCAGGGCCTCCCTCCGGTCCGTCGTCGCCGTGACCCGGGCGTCCACCTCGTTGTCCGCGATCATTCGCTCCACGAAGGCCTTCATCCTGTCCAGCCGTCTATGGGTGAGGGCCATCAGACAGAACTCGCTCCCCGCCAGGCAGGGAGTGCCGAGGAAATCGTTCATGAGCGTCTTGCTGAATACGAGGCTTCCCGCCCCGATCATCGCGATCTTGGCCATCCTCTTTCTCCTTTGGCTATTTCACGAGGGGTATGTCTATACGCTTCCCGCCCTGCATCGCCGATTCGTGGGCGCAGATGCCTGCCATGGTCCAATTCGCCGCCCTCCTCGCGTCCACGGCCGATTCGCGGCCCTCTACGATGGCCCTGATGAATTCATGGGCGAGATGGGGGTGGGAACCGCCGTGGCCAGCGCCCTGGATGAAGGAGGTGTGCTCGTGCCGTTCGTCGTAAACGCCGTGAATCGTGTACTTGGCTATCTCCTTCGGAAGTCGGAAACCGAAATCGGGAACCTCGACTCGCTTGGCCTCCTCGAATCCGGAATAGAGGACGGGGCGCTCGCCGGCGAGCTGCTCCCACTCGAAGGATTGCTTGGTGCCGTACACGTCGAAGCTCTCCCGGTACTGCCGGATGGTGTCGAAGAGGGATCGGGTCACCTCGCATGACAGATCGGAATCCCGCAGCTTCATCAGGGCCGTCTCGATGGCGAAGGGAGCCCCGTAGCGGCCGGCGTACTCGTCGCGTATCGTTCCCGACCCGAAGCATACGACCGACTCGGCCTCGCAAGCGGCCAGCGAGAGGAGGGGACTCACGGCGTGGGTGGCGTAATGCATGGGGGGAAAGCCGTACCAGTAATCCGGCCAGCCCGGGAGACTCATGTTCTGCTGATGAGAGCCGCGGAGGAACTGGATCTTGCCGAGTTCCCCCTTGCGGGCCATCTCCTGGACGAAGAGGAACTCGCGCGTATAGACGGCCGTCTCCATCATCATGTAGACCTTGCCGGAGCTTTTCCTGGCCTCGGCTATGCCCAGGCACTCCTTGACGGTAGTCGCCATCGGCACGGTGCTGCACGCGTGTTTTCCGGCCTCGAGGGCCGCTATTGTCATCGGCGCGTGGGCCGCGATCGGCGTAACTATGTGGATCGCGTCTATCTCCTTCACCTTCAGGAGCTCCTCGTAGCTCGTGAACCTCCGCTCGATACCGAACATGTCGCCTACCTGATCGAGTTTCTTCTCGTCCCTCTGGCAGATCGCGTAGCACTCCGCGTCCGGATGTTTCTGGTACAAAGGAATGAATTCGGCGCCGAAACCGAGGCCGACTATGGCGACCCTTATCTTTTTCGCTGTCGACATGCGATACCTCCTGAGGGGACGCGCGGGGGTCGTTTACCCGGAGGCGTCCCGAATCTATCGATTAAAAAGTCTTTTGACCGTCACGCGGCCCTGCTCTCCGAAAAAAAGGCCGTCGAGGAATCTCTTCCAGGACAGCCCCGACGATGGACATCGATGGGGAGACCCGGGCGACGCCGGCTCTCCCCATCGCGCGGGATCACTTGTAGTCGGGATTGCTCCTGAACACCGCGTCGTTGATGTCGTACTTGAAGGCCTTGGCGTCGCGCTTCTTCATGTAGTCGGAAAGGATCCAGGGAACCAGCTTGTTCGCGTCGAGGTTGGCCTTGTCGTAGGGAATGATGCTGACGAAGACGGCCTTCTTGAAAGGCTTGCCGGCGAAATAGGACTTGATCTGCTGGAAGCAGATATCCGCCTCGAGGGTCGGGCACTCGTTGACGTCCATGGTGACCTGGCCCGATGCGACCCATTTCCAGGATTTTTCCTTGCCGTTGCTCGCGCCGATCCAGTACTTGCCGGTGTCGAGCCCGGCTTCCTGCATGGCCTGCAAAGCCCCGGTCAGCATCTCGTCGTTCTGCACGTAGACGCCGTCGAAGCCGTCGGGACCGAGGCTGATGATCGCGTCCTGCATCACCTTCTTCGCCGGATCGGCGAACCAGTTGCCCGAACCCCAGAAGACGACCTGGAGGTCCTTGCCGCCGGCGCCCTTGATTCCGACGGAATCGAGGAGGTTGCCGATGTCCTTCCCCGCGTTCTTGTAGGCCTGGAGGAAGCCCATGGTTTGGCCCGAGGCGGTGCCCTGACCGAGCTTGCCCTCGATCATGACGATCCGCTTGGCCTTGCTCTTGATGGCCGACTGGCCGGCGAGATCGCCGATGAGCACCCAATCGAAGCCCGCGAAGCCGGCCAGGCCGGGCTCGTTGGGCGGGTTGTGGGTGAGATGGAACTCGGGGATATTCGCCGCCTTGGCCAACTTAAGGCACTCGGAGGTGATCTGCGGGGAATTCTGGACGACGACGAGGGCGTCGACCTTCTGCGTGACGAAATTCTCCACCGCGGCCAGCTGCTCCGGAGCCGTACCCTGGCCGACCACGTCGAGAACCTTCCAGCCCTCCCTCGTGGCGAGGGTCTTGAAGACCTGGAAACCCGCCTTGTAGAAGTCGTCCGAGGCATCCATGTAATAGCCGATGACTTTCTGCTTGCCCTGCGCGAAGCCCGTCGCCGCGACAGCCGCCAGGACCATGACCAGTAACACGAACCTTTTCATGCTTCCTTCCTCCCTCTCTCTTTGAGTGTGCTTGCGTCAATTCAGGCATAGACAAGATCGCCCTATTCCGTTCCGCCTCCACCTCCTTCGGTGGCCAGGTCGCCGCGCGCCAGCGACTGGTCCCTCCTTCTCGTCATGTAGTCCGATACCTTCGACGAAATATCGCCAGCCGTTATTGCGACGATGACTACCAAACCCTTGGCCACGAATTGCACCTCCGAAGGCAAGCGGAGCATGTTCATGGCGTTGCCGATGGAGCCCAGGAAAAATACGCCGATGAGGGTGCCCAGGATATTGCCCTTGCCCCCTTTCAAAGCGGTCCCGCCGATGACCACCATCGCGATCGTGTCGATCTCCAGGTTCTGCCCGAGCGAAATGATCCCGGTATTGACCCGGGCGAGCAGCATCACCGCGCCGATACCCACGAGGAATCCCATGATCACGTAGACCGAGAGCCGCATGTTCTTCACGTTGATGCCCGCGAGATAGGCCGCCTGCGGGTTGGTCCCCACCGCATAGATCCTCCGGCCGAACTTGGTGAATGTCAGCACGAGTCCCGCCAGAAGGACGATCAGCAGGAAGATGAGCACGTAGGGAGGGAGAATCAGGTTGAGCCCGGTGGCCGGATCCTTGGCCCCCTGGATGAGGTTGACCTTGAGGAAATTGAGCTCGCCGTCGAGGATGACCTCCCGGGAATTGGAGACGAGGAGGGCTATCCCCTGGAAGGTAATCATCCCGCCCAGGGTGATGATGAATGGCTCGACCTTCGTGCGGGAGATGATGAGCCCCATCAAGGTCTCGAGCAGGACCGCGACCAGGATGCCAGCCGCGATCGACGCGGGAACGCCGAGATGCCAGGTCGTGATTCCCGATGCGGTGACGATGGAGACGAGGGAGGCGAGCATTCCGACCGAGAGATCTATCCCGCCGGAGAGCATTATCAGCGTCATTCCCACCGCCACGATGCCCGGCACGCCGACCTGCTGGAGGATATTCAGGATATTAACCGGGCTAATGAAGGTCGGGAATTTCGAGAAACCCTGGGTGAACAGTTGCAAGCTCACGATGACCAGGATGAAGCCGGCGAAGATCGACAAGGGCATCAGATTCTCGTGTCGCTTGAAGAGCGACGCCTTCGAGCCGGATTTCCTACCGGCCGCAACTGGCTGGATCATATCTTGCTGTCTCCTATGGAATAGCTGAGGATGTTCTCCTCGGTTATCTCTTCGCGCCTCAACTCGGCGCTCAGCCTTCCGGCCTTCAGCACGATGACGCGGTCGCTCATCGACACGACCTCGGGCATATCGGAGCTGACCATGATGATGGCCTTCCCCTGTCGGAGCAGCTCCACCATGATCTTGTAGATCTCCTGCTTTGAACCCACGTCGATTCCATGGGTAGGCTCGTCGAAGATGTAGATCTCGCCATTCGTATTGAACCATTTGGCGAGAACCACCTTCTGCTGATTGCCTCCGGAGAGCGTCGAGGCGAGGACCGTGGAATCCCGAGTCTTTATGCGAAGCCTTTCCACGAACTCGTCCCCCCTTCGAATTTCGTCGGAGGGCCTGATCACGAGGCTTCGAATGTTGACGAGATTCGCCGCGGCGACGTTCTGGGCGATCGTTTGCGGCAGGAAGAGTCCCGTAGCCTGTCTGTCTTCGGTGATGAAGCACATCTTGTTCCGGATCGCGGCTTTAGGATTGCCGTGCCTTACCCGCCTTCCCCTGATGAGGATCTCTCCCCGCTCGAGCCTGGCGCTCCCGAACAGGACATTCATCAACTCGGAACGCCCGGAGCCCGCCATTCCGGCGAAGCCAAGAATCTCCCCACGCCGAAGTCCGAAGGAGAGGTCCCTGATGCCATTGCCGCTCACCCCGCGAGCCTCGAAGACCAGCTCTCCCGGTTCCACCCTGTCCCTTTGATAGAAGGTCGAGGGATCGCGCCCCACCATGTCCTTGATGAGTCGGCTCTTTGTCAGCCCCGCCATCGCGTGCTCGCCGACGACGCGACCGTCTCGGATCACCGTCACCCGATCGCCGATCCTGAAGACCTCCTCGAGATGGTGGGATATATAGATGAACCCGATGCCGTTTCGCTTGACGGTCGAAATGATATCCAGGAGATTCTCGATCTCGGTTGCCGAAAACGAGGCAGTCGGTTCGTCCAGGATGATGGCCCGCCGCTTGAAGACAAGGCCCTTCGCGATTTCGACGACCTTCTGCTCTCCCGAGCTCAGGTCCCTCATCCTCGCGTCGGGATCGAGACGGCTCTTGAGGTACTCGAGGACCTCCACGGTCCGCCTCCGCATCTCCTTCCTGTCCAGGAACAGACCCCTCTTGATTTCCAGACCGGCGAAGATGTTCTCGACGACGCTGAGGTTCTCGAAGACGATATGTTCCTGATAGATGGTTTGAATTCCCCTCTCGATGGCTACACGGGGGCTCAGCGACGCCTTCTTCCCGTCGAAAAAAATCTCGCCTCCCTCGTCGGGCTGATAGGCCCCCGACAGGATCTTGATCAAGGTGGACTTCCCGGCGCCATTTTCGCCGCAGAGGCAATGCACCTCTCCCTCGTTGAGGTCGAGCGAAATGCCCTGCAGCGCCCTTACTCCGGGAAAGGTCTTGGAAATGTTGCTCAAACGAAGGATTTGGCCCATGCGTCGATCCCCGCCTTTGATTCGCCCGGCGCGGCCTCGAGGCGATGGCCGCTGACTCGCCGTGGTCCATGCCACGATAGGCCGTATTTGCCGCTTGTGAATGTCGGAAAGAAGCCACTACTTGTACGAAATGATCCAATTCTCCGTTTCGCCGCCGAATTCGCCCGTCGGACCGGGGAAGACCGCGCCAGAAGGTGGGTCTTTCTTTCTTGCATGGACGAAAGGGAGCATTTTGTACAAGGAACGGCTCATTTTCGCCATTCACGCGGACCGCATTTGGAATATGCTGCTGATACGGGACACGAATCGTAGCGCCGCGGGGCGGCGGCCAAGGAGTCGGCGATGAAAATCGGAGTCAATACCTGGGTATGGGTTTCCCCATTTACAACCGAGAGGATCGAGCTCCTCGACAAGGTAGCGGGCTTGGGCTTCGATCTCGTCGAGATCGCGGTCGACGATCCCGCGGCGATCGACGCCGGCGTCTTGAAGCGCAGGTTGGCCGACACGGGACTTGGAGTCAGCCTCTGCGGCGCCTTCGGTCCCACCCGCGACATCTCCAACATGGATGGCGACATCCGGAAGACCGGCAGGGAATACATCGAGAGCTGCATCGAGCTCGCCGGGAAAATCGGTTGCGGGCTCTTCTCCGGACCCCTCTATTCCGCAGTGGGCAAGACCCGGATGGTCTCCGCGGAACAGAGAAAGCGCGAGCGCGATTTCTGCGTGCAGAACATGCGCTCGATGGAAGGGCTCGCGAGATCGTGCGGGGTCACCCTGGGAGTGGAGCCCCTCAACAGATTCGAGAGCGACATGATCAATCTCGTGGAACAGGCCTCGGCCTTGATAGACGAGGCGGGAAGCCCCGTCTACAAGGTCCACATCGACAGCTTCCACGCCAACATCGAAGAGAAGAGCATTCCCGCCGCCATCCGAAGCCTGGGGAAGGGCAGACTCTGCCATTTCCACGGCTGCGAGAACGACAGGGGCACACCGGGCACCGGACATCAGGATTGGATCGGGATACGGGATGCGCTCCGGGAGGTCGAGTACGCGGGGGCGGTGGTCATCGAGTCCTTCACGCCCGGGGCGGTCGAGATAGCCAAGGCCGCCTCCATCTGGAGGTCTCTCGCTCCGTCCCAAGACGAACTGGCCGAAGGCGGATTGAAATTCTTCCGGAGGCTCTTCGCCTGATCGCGTTGTCGCATGAAAATCATTCATTATATTTCCGATAGCCTCGATCCTCGGGGCGTCGGCGCCTTCCGGGGGAGCGCCAACTTCATGATGGTCTGCGCCACCGAGGGTCGCCTCGAACTGCTCATCTCCGCATCCACGATGCGCCTCGACCCGGGCGACCTGCTCTTCGGCCGGGTCTCGGACCTGACCCTACCCCTGCCTCCCTCCAACCACGCATCGAAGACCGAGTATTGTCTCGTGCTGTTCGCCGTCGAGGGAGAGGAGGCGGAAGTCGTCGAGGGCCTGGCCGCGGCCGGGATGCGGAAGCAGAAACCGGGCCTTGGCTTCGCGAGGGAGCAGTTCGAGCGACGCCTGAGGTCCGGCTCGCCCGCCATGCTGCGTGCCGCCGAGCACTACCTCCTTTCTTTCATCTACGATTTCTCGGACTCCGGCTCAGGCAAGTCAGGGAGCGCGGTCATGGATCGCCATCTCGGCGACGCGATCGCGTACATGAAGGGTCATCTGCAGGATGAGATAAGCCTCGACGGTCTAGCGGCCGCGGTCAACATCTCGAAGACGCACCTGGTGAAGATATTTCGCCGAGAACTCGGCAGCTCGCCGATGAGATACCTCACCGGCCTTCGCGTGGAAGCCTCGGCCAGCCTGCTCGCGGGCACGGACATGACTCTGGGACAGGTCGCCGAAAAGCTGAACTTCTACAGCGATTCGCATTTCAGCAAGGTCTTCAAGAAAAGCATGGGCGAGAACCCCTCGGCCTACCGACATACCTACATCGACTCCCTCCTGTCCAAACAAAAGAAATCCTTCGAAGAGCTCGAGAAGGCCTACCTGTTCATCCAGCAGCTGATCGACGCGACCGATGACCTGATTTTTTACAAAAATGTCGAGGGCCGATACCTCGGTTGCAACGCCGCGTTTTGTCGCTTCGCCGCCCTTTCCCGCGAGGAAATCATCGGAAAGACCGACATGGAAATATTCCCGGCCGAGATGGCGAAGGGTTTCGTGGACAACGACCGCATCGTCCTCGGCGAAGGCAAGGGCCATCGCAACGAGGAGTGGATCAGGTACGCGGAAGGTGCAAGGGTTCTCGTGGAGGTTTCCAAGTCGCCCTTCTTCGGACTGCGCCACGAGGTCGGCGGCATCATCGGCATCAGCAGGGATATCACCTATCGGAGGATGGCCGAGGAACGCCTCCTCGTGGCCAAGGACGAGGCCGAAAAGGGACGGAGGGGCAACCTCGAGGAAACACTGTCGGCCTTCCGAGCTCTTTCGCGGATGGGCGCCTCGGCCTCTACCTATCTCTCCCTCCTCCGGATCTCGGAGACCGACCCGGAAAAGACCTCGATCATCGATCGCGTGGTGCGGGAGTCCGAGGCCTTCGAAGACTATCTCGACGCCTTGATCGGAATACGGGAAATCGAGCTCGGCGCCTACTCCCTGGACGACTCGATATTCTCGCCCAAGGAGACCTTCGCCGATGCCGCGGAATTCGCCCACGACCGCTTCCCCGATCTCGAAGCCTCTTTCGAATGCTCGGAAAGCCTGCCGATCCTCCTCAGGGGAGGCAAGGAAGCCCTGTTGCGGATCGTTACGAGCCTCGTCTCCCACATCGGCGCCAATGGCGCGCGGCGCGCGCGATTTTGCCTGGAGCACGAGGACGAGAGCGTATCGATTCGCGCGACGGACGATGGCCCCCGTCTCCTGGGCAATAGGATGGGCCTGTTCAACGTGGAGAAGGCGGAGCGGCACGCGGAGAGCCGGAGCTGGGATGCGAATCTCTGGCTTTGCCAGGATCTCGCGGAATACATGGGCGGCGAATGGAACATAGCCAACACCGGCGAAGGGGTCACCTTCACGGCGATCGTCCCGATGCGAAGGGGTTTCGCGTGACGCGCCAAGGAAGCCCGGCCATCGGAGTATGCATACCCCAACCCGACCAGGAGTGGACGGCAGGAGCGCTGTGGTATGCCGAAAAAGCGATCGCCGATTGGGCCCTCAGGGATCCGGATATCCGCTTCGATCTCAGGCTCTCCGCCAGCGTCGAGAAGCAGGCCCGCGACGTGGCGGACCTGATCGAGACAGGCATCGATTGTCTCGTCATCCTCGCCGTCGAGTCCGCGGGAGTCACGCCGATCGTGAGGGAGGCCCGGCGAAGAGGCGTATTCGTGGTCGACACCGACCGGGGTCTGCTCGACAACGAACATGACGCCTACGTCACCGGGGACAATTACCAATACGGCAAGGTCGCCGCGGAATGGATGGCCGCAGAATTGGGAGGTAGGGGAAAGATCGTGGCGATATCGGGAATTCCCTGCACCATCGACACGCTCCGCATGAAGGGCTTTCATGACGGCATAGCCCACTATCCGGGGATAAGGATCCTCGCCGAGCAGGGCGGTTACTGGAACAAGGGAAAGTCCCAGGCGATCATGGAGAGCTATCTGCGGAGGTTCGGCAGGATCGATGGCGTCTATTCGCAGGATGACGGCGTCCAGGAGGCGGCGCTCAAGGCATACGCGGAATCCGGCCGCTCGGACATCGGTGTCTTCTTCGGCGGAACGGGACAGCGCGCCACTATACGCAAGATCATGGACGGCGACCCCCTGGTCCGGGCGACGGTGACCTACCCCCCCTCCCTGATAGCGACCTCGATATCCTTCGGCGCCATGGCGGCGAGGGGTAGGAACTTCGACGGCTTCTACCAGAACCAGGTTCCATCCCTCCTTGTGATCCGCTCGGAGTTGATCACTCGGGAAAACGCCTCCAAATACTACATAGCCGACTCGGTATTCTAGGGGCAGGAAGGGGCGAGACCGGAAGCCGGCTCTCCTTCCCTCGAATCCCCCGTCCTGTTATCCTCCTCGCATGAAGCCCCCCCTCTATCTCCTCGATTCCTACGCCTTCATCTACCGCTCCTATTTCGCCTTCATGAGCAGGCCCCTGCGCTCGCCGGCGGGGCGCAACGTGGGGGCGGCCTTCGGTTTTTTCAAGTTCGTGTTCCAGCTTTTCGACGAGAGGAATCCGGGGGCCTTCGCCGCGGTCTTCGACCCCAAGGGCAAGACCTTTCGCCACGACATGTACGCCGAGTACAAGGCGACGCGGCAGAAGACGCCGGAGGATCTCCACGAGCAGGTGCCCCTCGTCGAGGAGATGCTCAGGGCCCTGGGAGTCCCCATCCTCCGCGCCGAGGGCTTCGAGGCCGACGACGTGATCGCGACGCTGGCGGAACGGGCCCGCGCGGAGAACAGGGAGTGCTGGATCGTCTCGGGCGACAAGGACCTCCTCCAGCTCGTCGGGGGCAGCGTGAGGGCCCTCCGGCCCGGATCGGGTTTCGTCTACCAGTCCTTCGGGCCCGAGGAGGTGAAGGCCGAATGGGGAGTGGGCCCCGAAGGCATC
>DATKTD010000285.1:0-2738 GCA_035531315.1 Rectinemataceae bacterium | reverse complement strand
CCGTGGATTTGAGGTAGAGCTCCCCCCTGTGCACATCGGACTGGAGCACTTCCTTGAGCACATTGAAGGCCGACTCGACGAAGGGATTGATGTATTCGACTCTCATGTCGTTCTCCTGCTACCCGCGTTGGCGAGGGCTCTTCATTCCTTGCGGAAGGCTCGTACGGCCCCCGAACCGATTGGCGTCCATCCCCCTCCCGGAGCTTCGTTCGCGCCGAGGATGAGGATGCCTGCCGGCTTGAGCTTCTCGTAAAAATCGTCCAAAAGCCGGCTTTGGTCAACCGGCGCCAGGAGGGAGAGAAGGTCGCGGCAGAATATCATATCGAGGGGAGGCAGGGGATTCGAATTGAGGACATCGTGGAACTCGAAGAAGATGGAGTCCCTGATGGCCTGGATGAAGGTCTGTCCGTTCCGGCCTTTCATGAGGTATTCCTGGTAGAGGGCGGGAACATTTTCGGGGAAGATCATGTTCGGCGCCATCGAGATGGCCAGGAGATCGGAATCGTTGGCCCAAACCTTGATGCGGGCCTCGGGATAGCTCCTGCGGAGACCGATGGCGAGGGACCAGGTCTCATGGCCCTTGCCACAGCCGGGATTCCACACATTGATGTTCTTGCTTTCGTTCTGCGGAAAGAGGGCCATCGTCGCGTCGAGGTAGTCCTGTTCCCAGAGGCGGCCGGAGGCGGGCGACCAGAAGCCCTCGAGGAAGGCCTCGGCCTCCTGCGGATCGTGGATCTGGACATCGGCGCCGCGCTGGGCGCGCCACTCCGCGTAGCGGCCCGAAAACCAGGCCTCGTTGACCGCCGAAATGTAGAAACCGCGAAGGGCGGCGAGGCTTTCGCGGATGAAGGCTGCCGCCATGTCCTCGACGCCGCCCGAGGATGAGGCGATGGCCACCTCGGCCCTGCGACCGTCTTCGTGGGCGGGAGGCCTCGAGCCCTCTTCCTCGACCTTCGCGGGGGCGAAGATCTTGTCCACGTCGAGGATGATGTAGAGCTTGCCGCTGTTTTCGACGATGCCCTTGATGTACTTGACGTTGATGTCGCCGAAGATCGGGTGGGGCGGCTGAATGGCCGCGGCCGAGATGCCGACCACCTTGTCGATGGCGTCGACGATGACGCCGAAGACATGCTCCTCGAGCTTGAGGATGAGGAGGCTCTCGAGGGCGTCCTCCACCTTCCGCTCGGAGGGGAGGTGGAAAAAGGTGCGGAGATCGATGACGGAGATTATGTCGCCGCGGAGGTTGTACACGCCGCGCACGAAGGGCGCCGCGTTCGGCACGTAGGTGAAGCGGCCCGCCTTGGCGATCTCCTTCACGCTCATGATGTCGATGCCGTATTCCTTCCCCGCGAGGGAGAAGGTGATCATCTTGAAATCGATCTTGTCGGAGGCTTTCTTCGTTTCGGCGGCCTGCGCGGTCGCTTCTGTTTGGGCCATGCTCGTTCCCTCCGGTCCTTTCGCTCTGCTGGATGTCATCAGCGGATGCTGCCCTCGAGGCGCCTGCGTTCCTCGAGTTCCCGCTTCTGGCCGAGCTCGAGGAGCTGGCTCACGTCGATGATGAGACACACCGAGCCGTCGCCCAGGATCGAGGCCCCGGCGATGCCCGGCGAGACGGTGAACTGGTCGCGGAGCGGCTTGATGACCACGTCCTCCTCGCCTATCAGCGAGTCGACCATCAGGCCGACGCGCTTGTCGGCCGTGCCCACGATGACGATGAAGGCGTTTTCCCTCGACTCGTCGGTGTCGATCCTGAAGAGGCGATTGAGCCTGAGGAGGGCGACGACGTCGTTGCGGATATTGAAGACCTCGTAGTTGTCGATCATCCGTATTTCGGAGGTCTTGATCCGATGGCTCTCGATGACGCTCGTGATGGGTATGGAGTAGATCTCCCTGCCGACGCGGACGAGGAGGCCCTGGATGATGGCGAGGGTGAGGGGAAGCTTTATGGTGAAGCGCGTGCCCTTGCCCCGCTGGCTCGACACGGTGACGGAGCCGTTGAGCTTCTCGATCTGGCGCTTCACGACGTCGAGCCCCACGCCCCGGCCGGAGATGTTCGTGACGGACTTGGCCGTCGAGAAGCCCGCGTCGAAGATGAGGTTGAAGGCCTCGACCTCGGTGAGGATCTTGCTCGGGTGCACGAGACCGCGCTCGACGGCCTTCTGACGGACGGCGTCGATGTCGATGCCCTTTCCGTCGTCGGCGATCTCGATGATGATCATGTTCCCCTCGTTGGAGGCCTTGAGGAGGATGGAGCCCTCCTCGGACTTCCCGGCCGCGATTCGGGCCTCGGGGGTCTCGACGCCATGGTCGAGGCCGTTGCGCACCGCGTGCATCAGGGGATCGAGGAGGTCCTCGATGACCGACTTGTCGAGCTCGGTGTCCTCTCCTTCGATGATCAGGTTGACCTTCTTCGAGAGGGTCTTCGAGAGATCGCGCACGAGGCGGGGGAAGCGGCTGAAGATCTGGCTGATGGGCACCATCCTGATCTTCATGACGGCTTCCTGGAGTTCGCCGGTTATGCGCCCGAGGTTCTGGGCCGTCGAGCGGAACTTGGCGACATCGTTCTTGAGGTTGCCCTCGAAGCCGTCGAAGGCGCCGTAGAGGACGCCGTACTTCTCGATGATCTCCTTCTTGATCTCCTTGGCGGTCTTCCCCTCGTTGATCGAGTCGAGCATGTCGGGAAGCTCGTCGAAGAGCTCCTTGAGCCCCTCGCGGAACCTCCCCTGCGAGGTTTGAAG
>DATKTD010000284.1:0-2467 GCA_035531315.1 Rectinemataceae bacterium | reverse complement strand
CCTTTCCGGCGGGCAGCGTCAGCGACTCGCCCTCGCCCGGGTCCTCGCGAGGCGGCCCGACCTCCTCGTCCTCGACGATTCGCTGTCCGCCCTCGATACCGAGACGGACGCCATGGTGCGGGCCGCCCTCGACGAGGAGCGTGAGGATGGACTGGCGACGACGACCATCGTGATCGCCCATCGCGTCACCACCCTCCTCGGCGCGGACCGCGTCCTCGTCCTCGAGGGGGGGCGTGTGGCCGACATCGGAACCCATGAGGAACTCATGTCGCGACCCGGCCTGTATCGGCGGGTCCGCGAACTCCAGGCGGCGAAGCCCTCGGCCGTGACGGCCGAGATCGCCGTGCTTTCGGAATAAATACAAGGAATTGGTTGAGTTATGGAAGAAATCGACACGCGACAAAAGATCAAATTCGGCACCTGGAGGGCGATGCTCCGTTTCGCCGCCCCCTTCAGGCGGCACTTTCTCATCCTCGCGGCCATGATGGTGGGCGTGGCGGCCATCGACGCCGTCCAGCCCTTTCTCACCGGCTGGGCCGTCGACCGCATCGCCCTCGCCGGCAGGCTCGACCGCCTGCCGGCCTTCTCCGCCCTCTTCCTGTCCCTGATGGCCATACAGGCCGTCCTCGTGCGCCTCTTTCTCGGCGTCGGGGGGCGGATCGAGATGGGCATCAACTACGGCATCCGCAAGGCCGCCTTCGACAAGGTCCAGGAGCTCTCATTTTCCTGGTACGACAAGACCAATGTCGGCTGGGTGACGGCCCGTCTCACGAGCGACATCGGACGCCTCGCCGACATCGTCGCCTGGGGCATCAACGATTTCGTCTCGGGCCTCGCGATGATGCTCATTTCCGCGGGCCTGATGTTTGCGACGAATTGGCGCCTGGCCCTCTGCGCCCTCTCGACCCTGCCCATCCTCGTCGTCGCCTCGCTCTTTTTCGAGCGAGGGATACTCGAGCGCTCGCGCGAGGTCCGTGCACACAACTCCAAATTGACCGCCGCCTTTTCCGAGAACATCCGCGGCGTCGCCGCGGTGAAAAGCCTCGCGGCGGAGGAGCGACAAGGAAGGGCCTTCAAGCGCCTTTCGGAATCGATGCGCCGCGTCTCCGTGCGGCAGGAAATGCTTTCCGCCCTCTACATTCCCCTCGTCATTCTCCTCGGCTATATCGGAACGGGGACGGCGCTGTGGCAGGGCAGCGTGGAGGTCCTCGGCGGAGTCACCAGCCTCGGCGTCCTCACCGCCTTTTTCTTTAGCGCCACACGCTTCTTCGATCCGGCTACCGACGTGGCCCGCGTCATCGCCGACCTCCAATACGCCCAGGCCGCCGCGGAGCGCGTCATCGGCCTCATCGAAACCGAGCCCGCGATCAAGGACGGCCCCTCCGCCCTCGAGTTCTCCCGTCGCATGGCGGAAACGGGGCGCAAGCCTCGCCTGGAAGGCAGGGTCAGTTTCGAAAATGTCTCCTTCACCTACGACGGCAAGCGCGAGGTCCTGAGCGATTTCAACCTCGAGGTCCCGCCTGGCACGACCGTGGCCCTCGTGGGCGAGACGGGCTCGGGCAAGAGCACCATCGTCAACCTCGCTTGTCGCTTCTACGAGCCCACGGGGGGCCGCATCCTCATCGATGGCGTCGACCAGCGGGAGCTTCCCCTGGCCTTCGTCCACGGCAGCCTCGGCTACGTGCTCCAAAGCCCACTCCTTTTCTCGGGGACAGTCGCCTCGAACATCCGCTACGGGCGGCTCGAAGCCAGCGACGCCGAGGTCGAGGCTGCCGCCCGTGACGCGGGAGCCCACGAATTCATCATGGCTCTCGAAAAGGGCTACGAGGCCCAGGTAGGGGAGAGCGGCGTTCTTCTTTCGACGGGACAGAAGCAACTCGTCTCGCTGGCGCGGGCCCTCATCGCCGACCCGGCCATCCTCGTCCTCGACGAGGCCACATCCTCGGTGGACACCGAGACCGAACGTCTCGTACAGGAGGCGATCGCGCGGGTTCTCCGAGGTCGGACTAGCTTCGTCATCGCCCACCGGCTTTCGACCATAGCCGACGCCGACATCATCCTCGTCCTCCGCGAGGGGCGGGTTGTCGAGCGAGGAAGCCATTCCGAACTCATGGCCTACGGGGGCTATTACCGCGAACTCGTCGAAGCCCAATATCGCCACGACAGGGAACGCCAACTGTTCGGCCATGCAGATGGGGACGAAGTCGAGGAGGAAGCGGAGTCGGCTTGATCTCTCGAGTCGACTCCGCCCGGGCTAGAGTTGCGTCCCGGCCTCTTCGACCGTGACGAGTAGCACGGCACGGGCCCAGGGGAAGCTCTTCTTCGCGCGCTCGAAGTCTTCGCCCGTCGATTGCACGCGGCCCCGGCCCCTGACTTTGCAGCCCTGGCCGGGGCCGTGGCTTCCCTGTACCTGCCTGGTGGCGAAGAGGAGCTCGATCGCCTCGCTCGAGAGGAGGTTCCTTTCGGT
>DATKTD010000283.1:0-16208 GCA_035531315.1 Rectinemataceae bacterium | reverse complement strand
CTCGAGCTCGCTCGAAATGAACATGACGGCGATGCCCGAATCAGCGAGCCTTCGTATGAATGCGTACATATCGCCCTTGGCCTTGACGTCTACCCCGCGCGTTGGTTCGTCCACGATGAGGACCTTCGGCAGGCTGTCGAGGCTCTTGGCGAGCGAAACCTTCTGTTGATTGCCCCCCGAGAGGTTTTCGAGCCTTGCCTCCGCGGATGGGGCCTTGATGTCGAATTGGCCCATGTAGTATTCGGTCCGCCTCAGCTCCTTGGCCTTGCTGATCAGGGGATGTGCATAGGCCGCGAGGGAGACCAGGGTGATGTTCGCCCGCACCGCGAAGGACGTGAGAATTCCCGAGCCCTGCCTGTCCTCCGAAAGATAGGCGATGCCCGCGGCGATGGCCTCACCGGGATTCCCCAGCCTGAGTTCGCGCCCCTGGATCAGCACCCTACCCGTCGATACCCTGCGCAGACCCATGATGGCCTCCGCGAGCTCGGTGCGGCCCGCGCCGATGAGCCCCGCGAAACCGAGGATCTCGCCGGCGCGAAGTTCGAAGCTGAGCCCCTTCACGAGACCCGGCACGACGAGGGCTTCGACACCGAGGGCGACCGCGCCCCTCGTGCTCGTCCTGGCCGGAAATATCTGATTGAGCTCCCGTCCCACCATGCGGCGCGCCATTTCATCGATGCCGAGCGCGGAGGAGTTCTCGAGACTGATGAGCGCGCCGTCACGCAGCACCATCACCCGGTCGCAGATGGTCTTCACCTCGCGCAGCTTGTGCGAGATGTAGACGATGGTGACGCCCTTGTCCCGAAGCCGGCCCATCAGGCCGAAAAGAATGTCGATCTCCCTGCCCGTGAGCACCGTAGTGGGTTCGTCCATGATGAGGAGGCGACAGTCGGCCTTTATGGCCTTGGCGATCTCCACCATCTGCTTCTGGGCGACGCTCAGCGAGGCGATCGAGGCCATCGGATCGACGTCGGCATCGAGTTCTCGCATGAGCTCCACGGTGCGGGCGATCATCGCGCGTCTATCGAGAAGGCCCGTCTTCGCGCGCAGTTCCGCCCCGAGGAATATGTTCTCGAAGACGGCCAGGGTCTCGACGAGATTGAACTCCTGGGGGATGAGGCTCACGCCGATCCGTTTGGCGGCCGCCGCGTCGCGAATTTCGACTCGCTTCCCGTCGAACTCGATATGCCCCTCCGTCGGCTGGTGGATGCCGGAGAGGATCTTGATGAAGGTCGATTTTCCCGCCCCGTTCTCGCCGATGATGCCGAGAATCTCCCCTCGGAAGATCTCGACGGAGATCCCGCCGAGAACCCGGATCGAGGAGAAATCCTTCGCAATGTCTTCGGTCCTGACGAGGACTTCGCTCACCTCGCCGCCCTCACTTCTGCATCGCCGCGTCGAAGGCGAGTTCCGAAGGGGCGAAATCGACGCGCCGCACGAAGGCCAGGGCCTCTCGGGCGCCGAACTCGCGTTCCATCCCCGAGTCCTCCCATTCCACCGAAAGAGGCCCCTGGTAGGCCGCGGCGTTGAGCTCGCGGACGATGCCCTCGAAATCGACGTCGCCGTGGCCGAGGCTGCGGAAGTTCCAGCCTCGGCGATTGTCGCCGAAGGCGAGGTGGGAGCCGAGGATGCCTGCCCGTCCGTCGAGGGTTACTGCGGCGTCCTTCATATGGACGTGGTAGATCTTTTTCGCGAAGTCGCGGACGAAGAGATGGGGTCTCAGGCCCTGCCAGATCAGGTGGCTCGGGTCGAAGTTGAAGCCGAGGGCAGGCCTGTCCTTAAACTCGGCGAGAAGCCTTTCCGCGGTGTAGAAGTCGAAGGCTATCTCGGTGGGATGCACCTCGAGGGCGAACTTGACGCCGCAGGCGTCGAACTCGTCGAGGATGGGAGTCCAGAGCTTCACGATCAGCTTGAACGCGTCATCGACCATCCCGTCGCCGGTCTGGGGAAAACTGTACCAATACTTCCATACCGGAGAGCCCATGAATCCGGTGACCACCTTGCATCCCATGTTCTTTGCGGCTCGGGCCGTATGCTTCATTTCATCGATGGCCCAGTCCCTGATCCTCTCGGGCCGGCCCTTGAGCTCGGAGGGAGCGAAGCCGTCGAGGCGGGGATCCCAGAGATCTCCCACGCATTGCCCCGAGAGATGGGCGCCGAGGGCCCAGGCCTTGAGGCCATGTCGCGCGAGGATGGCCTTCCGCTCCTCGACGTACTTCGGATCGGAGGCCGCGCGCCTTACGTCCATGTGATCGCCCCAACAGGCGATCTCCACGCCGTCGTAGCCGAAAGAGGCGGCCTTCGCGCAGAAGGCGTCGAAGGGAAGATCGGCCCACTGGCCGGAGAACAGGGTTACCGGACGCGCCATGTCGAACTCCTTCGTAATTGGCTATTCATGCCCCGCTGTCGGGGGTGTCGCCCGCATTGCGGGGTAGGACGACTAAAAATCGAGCCAGACGGCTCCCTTGCGGGAGCTTTCCACCGCCCTGCCGATGAAGCGGACACCCGAAATACCCGCCTCGATGCCGGGAAAGTCCAGGTCGGCCTCCGAAAGGTTCTCCCCCGCCTTCTTCTTCGACAGGGCGCCGATGAAGCTCCGATAGATATTGGCGAAGGCCTCGAAGTAGCCCTCGGGATGTCCAGAGGGCAGGCGGGAGTAGGACTGGGCGTGGGGGCCGAAGGCGTCCCTCCCACGGGAGAGGGTTTCGCTGGGTTTGCCCAGCCGCGAAACGACGAGGTAGTTCGGGTTTTCCTGCGACCAGGCGATCGACCCCTTCGAGCCGAAGACGCGGATGCGCAGGGCGTTGTCGTAGCCGATGGCGACCTGGCTCGACCAGTAGAGACCCTTCGCCCCTCCCTCGTAATCGACCATGATGCTCGCGTTGTCGTCGAGGGCGCGTCCTTCCACGAAGCTGTCGAGGCGCGCGCAGAGCGAGGCGATGCCCAGACCGGTCATGTAGGAAACCAGGTTCTCGACGTGGCTGCCTATATCGCCGACGCAGTTCGATTTTCCGGCCTGCTTCGGGTCGGCCCTCCACGCGGCCTGCTTCTGCCCCTCGCGTTCCGTGGGCGTCGCGAGCCATTCCTGGGGGTACTCGGCGTTGACGAATCTGATATCGCCCAGCTCGCCGCTTCGTATGATTTCGCGGGCGTGTTTCACCGCGGGGTAGCCGGTATAGGTGTAGGTGACGCAGAAGAGGAGCTTCTTGCGCTTGGCCAGGGACGAGAGTTCCTCGGCCTCGGCCACCTCGAAGGTGAGGGGCTTGTCACAGACGACGTCGATACCGCGCTCGAGGAAGGCCTTGGCGGCGGGATAGTGGGAGGCGTTGGGCGTGACGATCACGACGAACTCGATGCCGTCCCGGCGTCTCGATTCCGCCTCTGCCATCGAATCGAAATCGGGGTAGCAGCGCTCGTCGACGATGCCTAGACCGCGTCCCGTGGCCAGGCAATTGGAAGCATCCCTCGAAAAGCAACCCGCGACGATCGTGGCAAGGCCATCGAGAGCTATCGCCCTTCTATGGACGTCGCCGATGAAGGCGCCCTGCCCTCCCCCGACCATGCCGTATCTGACCAGTCGCCGTGGCGTGGATTCCTTGGATGCCTCGATCATAGAGCCTCCAATAATTGTGCACGCGTGTGCATTATGTTATAAACAAATTACTCCCGTTTTTCAAATCCCGCAAGCACTTTTGAAAGGGAGTCCCGAAATCAGCCTCAAAGGAAAGATATTGCGCCTGGAATTGCCGAATTGGTAACACATGCTACTAATGCTTTCGGTCCATGCCATTATCCTGGCCACGAGGTGGAGCGTGGGAATATCGACAATCGGAGCCACCCTCGACGAAATCTCCCGCTTCGAGGAGGCCGAGGCGAGGTACTTCGGCGAGCTGGCCAAGAGGGCGAAGGACCCAGGCGCCGAGCTCGTCGCGTCCTGGCTCGCGGGGCGCAAAGGTCACGTGCCCGAGCTGTTCAAGGCCTACAGGCCCTCCGAGATAGACATTCTTGAGAAGAGTCCCATCTTCGAGGAACGCTTCGAGTCGGAGCCCGAGGCTTGGTTCGCCAGGCGGCTCCTCGACGATTCGGCGCCTGGCGAGGAAGTGCTCGACGCGGCCATCGAATGCGGCCGCCTCCTCCTCGAAAGCGCCCGCCACATCGCCGAACAGCGCCTCGACACCCTCGTCCTCGGCTTCGCGAAAAGCTTCCAGGCCATCGCCCTCCGCGAGATCAAGGAACTCAAGAAGATGAAGGCTCTAGGGTATTTCTGAGACCTCGGAGATCGGCGAGGCAGGAGGCGAGACCTCCCTAGCCCTTTACCCTTCCTATCAGCCTGAGTAGCCCGTCCAGGATGGTCAGAGGATGGGGCGGGCAACCCGGTATCCAAAGATCCACGGGAATGTCCGTCGACCCCATACCACCCAGGGTCTCGGGATGTCCCGCGAAGGGCCCGCCGGAGATCGCGCAACTGCCCACGGCGATGGCGATCTTGGGCCCCGGTATCGCATCCCAGGTCTTCCTAAGAGCCAGCTCCATGTTGCGCGTGACGGGCCCCGTCACGAGGATCCCATCGGCATGGCGTGGAGAGGCGACGAATTGGATGCCGAAACGACCGAGGTCCCAGCCCACCGTGCCGAGGACGTTTACGTCGGCCTCACAGGCGTTGCAGCCCCCCGCGCTCACTTCGCGCAGCTTGAGGGAGCGTCCGAGGAGGCGTTTGAGGTCGCGGCCCATGGCCTCGGCCCGCGCATAGCCCTCGCCGCCAGCCTCGAGGATGAGGCCTTCGCGGCGATTGGCCGCCAGCCGGTAATCCTTCGAGAAGGAAATCGCCCCATTGGGGCAGGCCGTTTCGCAGTCGCCGCAGAAAAGGCAGGAGCCGACGTCGATGCGCGGTCTTCCCCCGGCCCCGAGGCTGATGGCCCTCGTCGGACAGGAACTCAGGCATTCGGCGCAGGCAGCGCCTTCACCGGCAGCGCCCTCGCCGTCGGCCGCGTCATTGGCGGTGCCGGCGACCACGCCGGCCCCAAACAGGCCCGGGCAGCGCGTCGCGTCGATGAGCGGCAGGCCTCGGAAGCGCGCTGGGAGGGGCGGCGGGTCTCCCGCCGGGTATTTTATCGTCCTATAGCCCTGCTTCGCGCGGGCGCGTATCGCCTTCAGCATCGCTCCTCCATTTCGCGCCCCGGGGCCTCCCCCTGCGACGCATTCCGATACGAGACCCTTTTCGCGCCGACCTCGATGAAGGCCCGACCCGGGACCGGGAGGCTGGACCTCGCGCTCACAGGTCGTGGCCGCAATAGGAAAGGTTGAAGCTCTTGTTGCAGAGCGGAAAGTCCGAGATCTCCTGTCCCCTCAGGGCGCGGGCGAGCCCCGGCCAATTATGGAAGGAGGGATCGACGATCTTGTAGCGCGCGAAGCTTCCCGAGGCGTCGGTGATGCCGACATGGCAGATCTCGCCACGCCAACCCTCGTCCAAGGCGACGACAATGCTCGAGGGGGCGAGGGCTCCCGTGGCGGCCGCGATCGGGCCGGCGGGCAGGCTCGAAAGGCGATCCCTCACGAAGGCGATGGAGCGCTCGATCTCGAGCCAGCGGACATTGGCGCGCGCGTAGACGTCGCCCGAATCGCAGGTAGCGACGGGGATCTGCGCAAAGCGGTAGATGCCCGAGGGATGGTCGCGTCGCGCGTCGCGCCCGAGGCCCGTCGCCCGCGCGGCGGGGCCCACGAGGCCGAGCTCGACGGCGGTCTCTCGCGAGACCCGCCCCGTTTCCTCGAGCCTCGCCATGACCGAGGAGGAATCCCACATCAGGCCCACGGCATTGCTGACATCCGCCTCGGCGGCCTCGAGACGGCGGAGGAGTTCGTCCCGCTCGGCCTCGGCGATATCGAAGGCCACCCCGCCGGGCCTGAGGAGGCCGCGACCGAAGCGGTTGCCGGCGAGGACGGCCGTCATATTGAGGAAGTCCCCGCGGATCCTTCCGCAATAGCTCGAGGTCGGGAGATAGCCCGTGTCGCCGGCTATCGCCCCCAGGTCGCCCGTGTGGTTGGCCAGTCGTTCGAGCTCGAGGGCTATCGCGCGTATCGTATCGACCCGGGGCGAACGCCTCGTTCCCGCCAGTCCCTCGATCACCTGGCACCAGGCGCTGGCATGGCCAATCGTCGTGTCGCCGGCCGCCGTCTCGGCTAGGCGGATCGAGCGCCTGTCCGGACCGCCGCGCAAGGCTTCCTCGATGCCGCGATGCTGGAAACCGAGGGCGATCTCGAGATGGAAGACTTCCTCGCCATGGCACTGAAACCTGAAATGCCCCGGTTCGATGATGCCTGCGTGCACGGGCCCGACGGCTACCTCGTGCACCTCGTCGCCCTCCACTCGATAGAAGTCGCCGACGGCCGGGAGGATGGGCCGGGCCCTGTCGCGGCCCCAGGCGTCGCGGCCCGTCCAGCTTTCCCTGTAACGCAGGGGCTTGAACCAGGGATGTCCCTCGGGGACGAGCCCGCATTGCTCGGCGATCTCGCGTTCGAAGAGCTGTACCTGGGGATGGTCCCGGGCGATCGAGGGAAAGTGGCCTCCCTCGATCGAACTCCGAGCCGCCCCGAGGGCATTGGCAGTATCGCCCGCCATCACCGCGAAGAGCTGGCCCTCGTCCTCCCGCGCACCCGGCACGCCGAAGTACGAGACGACCCGCGAACCCTCGCGGATCGCATCACCCATGGCCCTGACGAAATCGCCGGGGGCGAGGGAGGGCAGGGAATCGAGGGAAACGGCCTTCTCCGTCTTGATTTTCGCAAAGGAGGGAGGGAGGGCGCTCATGAGCCGCCTCCGATCGAAAATGCGGCGCTCCGCAGGAGGGCCCCCAGAGGCGCGGGTATCCACAAGCCGAGGACAAGGACGATAGCCATGAGCATTGCAATCGGTGCAATTGTTAGCACATTGTCCCGATAGACGCCCTGTCCCCCAAGGCTCTCCGCGGTGGGGGGCCTCCCCTGAAGCACCTTGAACACCGTGCGCCCCATCCCCACGAAGATGACGAAGAGGAAGGCGAGGAGGAGGGCGGCCGCGATCGAGTATCCCGAGCCGAAGGCGGCCGAGATGATGGAGAACTCGCTTACGAAGGGCCCGAAGGGCGGCGAGCCGGTGATCGCGAAGAAGGCCGCCAGGAAAAAGGAGGCAGAGAGGGGGAGTCGCCTCAGGGCGCCCCTCACCTTGTCCGTCGACTTGCTGGCGAAGGCCCGATGAATGTTCCCGGCCGACAGGAAGAGGACTCCCTTCGTCATCGCGTTCGTGACGACGTGGAGCATGGTGCCGAAGAGGGCGGGAGCGCCGACGCCGAGACCGATCATCAGTATTCCCATATGTTCGACGCTCGAGTAGGCGAGCATCCGCTTGAAGTCCCGCTGGCCGATCATGAAGACTCCCGCCACAGCCATCGAGAGGAGCCCCATCGGCAGGAGGAGGCGCGAGGCAAAGGCGGCCTCGCCGGCCTTGCCGACGACGATGTAGAAACGGAGGAAGGCGAGAAAGGCGATGCTCGTCACCCCACCGGCGAAGATGGCCCCCACGACCCCGGGCGCCTCGCCGTAGGCGTCGGGTTTCCACGTGTGCATGGGAGCGAGGCCCATCTTGGTGCCGTAGCCGACGAGGGCGAGGATGAAGGCCGCTCGGAGCCAGGGCTTGGAAAGGAGGGCCGCGTTCATCGAAAGAGTGTCGAAATCCATGCTGGCGGGGAGACCCGCCTTGAGCGCCGAATAGGCGAGGAAAAAGGTGCCGAGGAGGGCCAAGGCGATGCCCACCGATCCGACGAGGAGGTATTTCCAGGTCGCCTCGATGCTGCGTTTCGAGTGGTTGAAGTAGATGAGGGGCGCTGTCGTGAGGGTCGTGGCCTCGATGGCGACCCACGAAAGGCCGAGATGCCTCGACCAGGCGACCACGCTCGCGAAGCCCAGGAAGCCGAGAAGGCCCGCGACGAAGACGCGGTTTGGACGATCCATCCGGTGATGGAGATAGCCGACCGAATAGAACGAAGCGAAGAGAAAGAGGAGACTCACGACCGCGAGCACGATCGTTCCCAGGGGATCGAGACCCAGGAGGGCCCCCGTGCCGGCGACGGGGCTCCAATCGGCGAGGTCGGGCCGAGCCAGGATGGAGACGAGCATGGCAAAGTGCGCGAGGCCGGCGAGGGGGAGGAGCCAGGGGCGGAGGCCGTTCGACGGAACGAGGGCCGCGACGCCCGCGAGGAGCAAGGGAAGGAAAATCATCGCCAGGGCCATGCCGTCACTCCTTGAGGGACGCGAGTTCGCGCGTATCCATCGACGAAAAGGCCTCGTTGATGTGGTTGGTGATAATCGAAATCACGAAGATCCCGACGAAGAGATCGAGGAGGACACCCATCTCGACGACGAAGGGGATCGCCTCGACAAGCAGCATGCCGAACACGAAGATGCCGTTTTCAAGGACGAGATAGCCGATGACCTGCGAAAGCGCCTTCCAGCGCGTGGTCAGGATTATGAAGCCGACGAGGACCGTCGCGATCGCCGCGGGGATTATGAGGTTCGAGCCCGCGCCTCCGCCCGACCCCATTCGCGTCGAGAACACCAGGGCGACGGCCGTTCCCGCGGCGCCGAGGAGGACGGAGGGCAGGAATCCCACGAAGGGTTCCACCTCCCGCTTGATGTCGGCCGCTCGCAGCGAGCGCCGCATGATAGCGGGGATCGCGAGCCCCTTGAGCGCCACAGCCGCCGCCGCGGCGAGGACGGAGGCTCCCGATATGCCCTCCGCCCCGTGAAGGAGGAGGGGGACCGGCCCGAGCAGGGCCCCCTGGACGGCGACTATCCGGATGACCGAGTTGATCCTGCTCGTCCCGAGGGCGAAGAGATTCAAGATCATCACTATTACCAATACCGCGTTCAGCAGATCTTGCACGACATCACCTCACGAGCAGCACGAAGGCCGACCCCGAACAGAGGAGGGCTCCGGTCAGGAACCAGGGCACCCGGCGCATCCTGAACCTGGCCATTATCGACTCGATGACCCCCACGCCAACGGAAAGGGCCACGAGCTCGGCCGCGAAAAGAAGCCAGTCCAAGGCTGCGATCCCGGTGCTCGGCGGCGTGACGACATGGAGGAGAAGGGTCGAGAGTATGAAGAACTTGAGCGAGGCGGCGTAGGTGATCGCGCCGAGGAGAGGGCCCGAATGATCGAGGACCATCACCTCGTGAATCATCGTGAGTTCGAGGTGGGTGTTCGGGTCGTCCACCGGGATGCGGGAACACTCGGCGAGGACCACGATGGAGAGGGCGAGGGCCACGAGGACGAGCGGGGCGACCGTGGTGGGGGAAAAACCGCCGGCCGGCCCGAGGAGAACGCCGTTCAGGTCAAGCGAGCCGGAGAGCTTGGCGAGTGAAAGAAGGGCGAGAAATAGGGCCGGTTCCGTGAGGAAGGCGAAGGTCACCTCGCGCGAGGCGCCCATGCCCTCGAAGGCCGAACCGGTGTCGAGGGCTGCCGATGTCGTGAAGAACCTCGCGAGTCCGAAGAGGTAGGCGAAGAGGATGAGGTCTCCCGTGAAGCCCAAGGGCGAGCGGAAGGGTCCGAAGGGTATGAGACTTCCGGCGATGAGCATGGTCGCGAGACCCACGGCCGGACCGGCGAGAAAGACCCAGGTCGTCGTGGACGAGAGGACGATCTCCTTTCGGGCCAGCTTCGCGATATCCCGCCAGGTCTGGAGGATGGGCTGACCCTTGCGTCCGGCGAAGATCGCCTTGACCCGGTTCACGATGCCGAGCATCACCGGGGGAAAGAGGAGGAACAGCAAATAACGAATAATTATGTCTATCATGACGTGGCGGCTCCGAGGGCGAGAAGGATGACCGTGGCGACGAGTATATACGCCAGGTAGAGCTGGGTCTGCCCCTTTTGGAGGAAGCGCATCCCGGGCATCAAGCGTCTCGCGAGCGAGGCCAGGGGCCTGATCGCGAGATCGAGGACGGGATCGGGGGCCTTCGAGGAAAAGCTCCCCGTCGCCGGGAAAGCCCCCTCGGGCGGCTCCGACTTCCGAATCCGGACCGCGACGAAGGAAAGTGAGCGGCCGAGGAACTCGGAGAAGGAGGAGGCGCCGTACTGCATCCTGGGCGTGGGCTCGGCGTAGCCGCAATCCCAGGTTGGCCTCGCCGTCTTGCGGCCGCGCCTAGCCGAGAGAACAAACAGCCCGTAGATCCCCGAGGCGAGGACGAGGAGGGCCAGGGCGAGGGGAAGGGTCCAGGAAAAATCCGCGAGACCGACGAGGGTGAGTCCCTCGTTTCGGAGGCCTCCCCATTCCGCGGCCGCGGCCCCGATGGCCGGAAGAACGAGGCCGGGGGCCAGGCCGACGACGATGCAGGCGAGGACGAGGAGGAGCATCGGCGCCGTCATCAGCCATTCCGCGGAGCGTCGGCTCGCATTGCCCTTCTTCGAAGGGCTCGGCGAACGGGGAGAGCCGAGGAAGACCGTCCCGAAGACGCGGACGAAGGCCGCGACCGCGAGGGCCCCGATGCTCGCCAAGACGGCGGCGCCGGCGGCGGCGGCGGGAAGCCCCGGCCCGGTTCCGGCGCTCACGCCCCGGAAAAATCCGAGATAGATCAGCCATTCGCCGGCGAAGCCGTTGAGGGGAGGGAGGGCCGAGATCGCGATGGCGCCGACGGCGAAGAGCGCGGCGGCCACAGGCATGCGTTTGAGGAGCCCGCCGAGACTTTCAAGCCTTCTTGTCCCCGTCTCATGAATGACGAGACCCGCGTCCATAAAAAGAAGGGACTTGAAAAGCCCGTGGTTCCAGACATGGAAGAGGGCTCCGCCCATTCCGAGAAGAATGAGGGTCGGACGACCCAGGCTCCGGCCGAGAAGGGCCAGGCCACCCCCCATCGCCACGATGCCGATGTTCTCGACGCTCGAATAGGCGAGCACCCGTTTGATGTCGGCCTGCCCCGTCGCCCAGGCGATCCCCGCGAAACCGGTCAGACAGCCGAGGGCGAGGAGGGTCCAGCCCCACCAAAGCTCCGGCCTGGGCATGAGGCTGGTCATCCTAAGGATGCCATAGACGCCGAGCTTGATCATCACGCCCGACATGACGGCCGATACATTGCTCGGCGCATTCGCATGGGCCCCAGGCAGCCACATATGGAGGGGTACCAGGCCGGCTTTGAGGCCGAATCCGGCGAGGGCAAGGACGAATATCATTCCCGCCGTCCCCGGCGCCATCGCGACCGCGGAAACGAGGGCGAAAGACCCGGTGGAGGCCTTCCAGAGCGAGAACATCGCGAAGAGGAGGAGGGTGCCGATATGGGTTGCGACGAGATATACCCAGCCTGCCCTCCGCACCTCGGCCTTGTCGGACTCGGCGCTAGCCACGAACCAGGAAGACAGGGCCATCGCCTCCCAGGCCAGGAGAAAGAGCGTCGCGTCACGGGCCACGACGACGAGGGCCATCCCCGCGACGAAGAGGCCATAGAAGACGTCGAAGCCGCGTCCACCCTCGGGATGATCCCTCACGTCGCGATAGCCCAGGCCGTAGATCGCCGCCAACGTGGGAATTATGAACACCGGCAGCAAGAATATGCCGCCCAAGGCGTCGAGCCCCACGGAGAAGCCGCCCCAGGGCAGACCCCACTCGGCAACGAGGGAGATCGGGGAGGAAGGACCGAAGACGGGGATGAGGCCGGCGACGCCGACCAGGGCACCGGCTCCGAGAACGAGGGCCGAGGCTACCTGGCCTGCGCGCGAGCGGGACAACAGCGAAGGCAGTCCCGAGGCGGCCGATACGGCGATAGCGGCGAGGACCATGACCATGTTCGACATGCGATTTGCTCCGACTCCCGCCTGCCTCAACCCGAAAGGAGGGCGGCGAAGAAATTCCCGAACGGGATCATAGTACCGAGGAGGACGAGGACGGTCAGCAGGATATAAAGGAGATAGTGTTGCGTGAAGCCCTGCTGGAAGCGTCGCATCCAGCCCGCCCGCCGCGCCACCGAGCGGGTGAGCGGCAGCACGACGCGGTCGAGGGACACCTCGTCCACGTGGCTTTCCATCCTCGAGTCGGCGGGAAAGGCCCCTTCGATCTCGGGCGCATGGACCGAGGGTCTGAGGACCCAGCCGAAAAGGCTGCCGATGGGTCGGCCAAAGGACGAGGCCCCATACTGCATCCGCGGGCTCGGCGCGGCGTAGCCGCAATCCCAGGTGCCCACCCTCGTTTTCGCCCTTCTTCTCGCCGCCAGGCCGAGGGAGGCGAGGACGAAGATCCCGACCACGGCCGATAAGGCGAGCCCCCAGGAGCCGATCATGGACAAGGGAGCCACCGAAAGGATGCCCGAGCGGCCCACCCCCGTTCCGAGGGGCAATGTCGCGATCACGGCGTCGAGCACGGGGGCGAAGGTCCACGGGGCCACGCCGATCAGGAGACACAAGGCGGCCAGCGCAGCCATGGGAACGATCATCATAGGGGGCGATTCGCGCAGCGCGGGGCGCCGCTCGGAACGAGGCTGACCGAGGAATGCAATGCCGTAGACCTTGACGAAACAGGCCAAGGCCAGGGCTCCCGTCGCCGCCAGGATTGGCACGACGAGAAGGGCCGAGGCATCGGGGCTGCCGCCGTAGCGCGCGCCGGTGAAGGCCCCGAAATACAGTATGAATTCGCTCATGAAGCCATTGAAGGGAGGTATTCCCGAGATCGCGATCGCGCCGACGAGGAAGAGAGCAGCCGTCCAGGGCATGAGGCGGGATAGGCCGCCAAGGCGATCGATCATCCTCGTCCCCGTCCGCTCGACGACTGAGCCCGCGCCGAAGAAGAGGAGGGTCTTGAAAATCGCGTGATTCCACACATGGAGGAGGGCGGCCGCCATGCCGAGCACCGCGACCAGCCCCCGTCCTCGGGAGACGCCCGTGAGCGCCAGGCCCAAGCCCATCAGTATTATGCCGATATTTTCCACGCTATGGTAGGCGAGAAGACGCTTGAGATCGTGCTGCGCGATCGCGAAGGCGACTCCCAGGAGGGAACTCGCCCCACCGAGCACCAGAAGGGCCTGTCCCCACAGGGGCGGCGCGGGGCCGAGGAGGAAGGCGAAGCGCATGAGCCCGTAGATTCCCATCTTGAGCACGACCCCCGACAGGATGGCGGATACGTGACTCGGCGCGTTGGCGTGAGCGCCTGGAAGCCAGAAATGGAGGGGCATCATGCCGGCCTTCAAGCCGAAGGCAACGAGGGCCAGAAGGAAGAGCAGGTTGCGCGACAGGGGATCGAGGAGTCCCGGGGCGGGGGGAAGGAAGGCGAAGGAGCCCGTCGCGTGGCGCCAGAGGGCGAAAAATGCGAAGAGGACGAGGGTGCCCGCGTGGGCCGCGGCGAGATAGACGAAACCGGCCTTGCGCGTCTCATCGCCATCATCGTCGAGGGTGACGAGGAAGAAGGCCGAGAGCGCCATTAGCTCCCATCCCAGGATGAAGGCGGCCGCGTCGGCCGCCACGAGGAGGAGGGCCATCCCCGCCACGAGGAAGCCCCAGAAGACGAGCTGCCGGCGTGCCGATCGGGGTCGCCTCGCCGTGTCGCGGTAGGATGACGCGTAGAGAGCCCCGAGCCCTCCGACGAGAAAAAGGGGGAAAAGGAAAAATGCCGAAAGCGGATCGAGGCGAACAGTCGCGGTGCCGAGGACGAGCCAGGGAAGGCTCGCGCCATCCGCGCCGGGAAAGACCTGGCCCGAGGCGGCCGAGAAGATCCCTTCCGCGGCCCCGGCGATGCCGAGGGCGGATGAAAGCAGCATGGCCGCGAGGGCGACCCCCTGCCCCACCCTCGATGCCCTGTCTAGGAAAAGCGAGGGAAGGCCGCTCGCGGCCGCGAGGGCGGCGCCGGCAAGGACGAGGAGGAGACCGGCGTCAGCCATGGCGGACTCTTGCCCCTTCCCTCTCGCCGCCGCGGCTCACGGCTTCCCTCCGCCGCTATCCCCTATCTTGGATTCGACCGAGCCGAGGGCGGCGATCAGATCCCCGTCCGAAGCCCTCGCTCGAACCGCCGATCGGAAGCCCTCGTCCCGCAAAGCGTAACCGAGACGCGACAGAAGATGGAGATGATCCTTGACCGTCGGGCACACGATCGCGAAGAGCACATCGACGGGCAAGCCGTCCACGGCCCTGAAATCGACGGCCTTCTCGAGAAAGCAGAGCGTCACTATCGGCCGGGCAACGGTCAGCACGAGGGGATCCCGGACATGGGGAATCGCTATTCCCTCCCCTATGCCGGTGGAACCGAGATCCTCCCGGGCAATAATCACCTCGTAGAGATAGTCCCTGTCGACGTCCTCCGGCAGCGAAAGACGATCGACCACCGCCCTGAGCACCGCCGCCGCGTCCTCGCCCGGAATTCCCCTGAGAATCCCGCCGGCGAGAAGCGATTCGAGAAGACTCGGGGGGCCGGAGTTGCCCGAGGCGTCGAAAAGATCGGGAGATACCTTCATGCCGCGCCCGGTCGCCCACTCGAGGAGCTCGGCGCGATCGATTCGCCAATCCTCCCCGACCCTGATCGCCGGAAGCCCGTTTTGCTTTATCATTCGATAAACACGGTCTTCATCGACGTCGAGGACGCGGGCCGCAACCCTTATGGATACTTGCATATGGTATTTTAGTGTTGCAAAGCCCGGCACGCCGTGTCAATCGCATTGGCGACCCGGCCGCTTTTCGGCGCGGGCCTCAGAAAAGGCTGAATTCCCCGCCCGCGAGCCCTTCGAAGGACTCCTTCGGCTCGCCGAGTTCGAGATCGGCCGCGCAATCGATCTCGAGTTCCGCAACGGCCTTTCCCGTTTCCATCACGAAGGCCTTGCGTCTGATTATCATGGGATCGGGGCTGAAATGCTCCAGCTCCTCTCCGACAAAGGCGACAGGGGTGCCAAGGGCTATCTCGACGCCCGAAGACCACAGGCCATTCTTCAGTCGGCCCAGGAGTTGGTTCGCCAATTCTCCGCCCCAGTCCGCAAGCATCTCGTCCGAGGCTCCCTTGCGGCGCAGATTCTCGGGAAAGCTGGCGACAAGGCTGGCCCTGCCCAAAGAAAGAATCAGGGCGCCTTTAATCCTTTCGCCGACGAAGCCGATGGCCGCCGCGAAGTCGCCATCGCGCGCCGATATTTCATCTCGATGAGAGACGCCCGTCATGCCATGGGCGGCGAAGAGCTCGGCGAGGGATTCCGTTAAATATGAATCGAGCCTTGCAAGGGATGTCGCGTTCATGTGGACCCCCATAGATCGATTCTAGCCGAAAATGCCGCCGGATGCTAAAGAGAGCGGCGCAGGAAGGATGACGATTGTGGATGAGCTTCCGGGCGGCAGCCGGAGGCGGCAAGAGCCTCGCAGCCTTTCCAAGGCTCGTAGATCGAAGCCCGGCAAAAAAACAGCCTGACCAGGGGGTCAGGCTGCGTTCTGCGGCGAAGAGGACTTGAACCTCCATGCCTCTCGGCACTAGCACCTCAAGCTAGCGTGTCTACCAATTCCACCATCGCCGCGCGGAACGGGGATTTTATAGCCGAAAGCGGGAAAATTAGTCAAGCGGAGCCGAAGGAATTTCCGTTTCGACACATTGGTGACCGTCCCGGGCCTTCGACAGGCCTAGACTTATGAGGGGGTGTATATGGGTTTATACGAGCATCTCGCGCCGGTGTATGACAGCATCTTCCCTGTCAGCGAGGCAGCCTTGGCCTTTATCGAGGGCCTTGGTCGCACAAACCTTCCGGGAAGGAATCTGGTCGATCTCGGTTCGGCGACAGGGGGCCACGCCTTTGCCCTCCTCGAGCGGGGCTGGAAGGT
Source organism: Rectinemataceae bacterium (assembly GCA_035531315.1). Taxonomy (GTDB): domain Bacteria; phylum Spirochaetota; class Spirochaetia; order Treponematales; family Rectinemataceae; genus CAIJMU01. Next base: position 409 of record DATKTD010000283.1, on the reverse strand, counting down.
ACGGGGAATCGAACTCTCTCCCGAGCTTCTCGCGATCGCCCGGCAAAAAAGGGCCGAAAACGGAGCCCTCGTCGATTTCATCGAGGCTGACATGCGAGATCTGAATCTATACTTAGGGGCGGGATCCGTCGATCTTTTCCTCTGCCTTGGAAACACCCTCCCCCACCTCGGCGGCTTGGAGGAAATCGGCAGCTTTTTCGAGAAAGCTCGATCTGCCCTTTCCATTGGCGGAAAAATCGTGCTCCAAATTGTCAACTTCGAAGTCGCGGGACCAGGCTATGTCTTTCCCACGGCGCGGACGGAGAGGTATCGCTTCGAGCGCTCCTATCAGGCCCTTTCCGGAGGGAAACTCGCCTTCGACACCCTCATCGATCTCGGGGAAAAAGGAAGCTTTTCCGACCGCACGGAG
>DATKTD010000282.1:0-3353 GCA_035531315.1 Rectinemataceae bacterium | reverse complement strand
TCTCCTGCTGGATGCTCGCATAGATGCCGTAGTCGTTGTTGCAGGCCCCCAGGGCCCCCGCGAGGAGGGCCGCGGTGATGGATATGATCGCGATGCGGCCGATACGGGCGCCGGCCTGTGCCTTCGTGATGCTGCGCATGGCGGCTCCTTAGATGTGGTAGACGGCGATGAGGCCGGTTTCGAGGCTGATTCCGGTCCGCGTCAGACTGGAGTAGGGGTCGTAATGGATTTCCGGTATGTACCAGCCCTCGATCCTGAGGCCGACGCTCCAGCCGGAACCGGTTTGCCACAAGGCCCCCGCGCCGAGCTTCGCGAAGGGATCGATGATGCCGTTGGTGTCGAGTCGCATCATGTAGCCGCCTAGACCCGATTCGATGAAGAACTCGAAGGGCACGACCGCCTTCCACCAGGAAATCTCAGCCGACAGGGGGGCGGTAAAGAGGCTGCGTCCGGCCGTCGTCGAATTGAAGCCCCCGCTTATCGAGCCGCCCACCGCCCATTGATGATTGAGGAAATAGCGGTAAGAGAAGGAGAAATCGGCCCCGGTGTAGGTCGTTCCCGTCGCGCTGACGCCCCCATAGATGCCGAGGGGGATGAGGGCTCCGGCCGCCAATGAAACGGCCTGGTCGCCTTGTTTGTAGGGTGAGGTGGACTGGTTGCCGCTTGCCTCGGCGCCCTGGGCCGGCTGTGCCGTGGCCTCGCTCTGGTTGGGCGCCACCGTGGCGCTGCCCTGGGCTCCCGCATCGGTCGATCCGGCCGTGACCGCCGGCGGGGAGCTCGGCGTTCCCGGGCTCGCCGCATCCTGTGCGGCTAGGGGCATGAGGCCGATGGCGAGGACCGCCAGGCACGCGTACAAACGGATCATGGTACCTCCACTATGTCCGGGAACGAATTGATATACCACGGAGCATCCGTGCTGGAAAAGGTGCGGGAGCTTTCGAAGTTACCGGCGAAGAAACATCTAATCCCGATTTCGTCTCTTTTCTCGGTTTTTCGGGCGCCAAACCGAGGCCCTCTCGCGCCAGGACAGACGCAGCAGAGCTTCGAAGTCTCCTTCGACGTCGAGGATGGCGAGGCTGCATGCCCGCCACGAGAAGGCCCGATCGAAGGCGGCATCGAGGTCCTGTTTCCTGTAGTCGGCCTCGAAGGTCCTTCCGCCGAGGAAAAAGCCCTGGGCGGCCTCTATCGGAAAGGACATAGTCTCTTCGAAAAGGCTTTCGGACCTCGAGGCGAGGAGGGCGAGGGGCCCCTGGACACTCAGATAGTAGCCCGAATCGCGGCGCTGGATTCCGCGGCAGGAAAAGCCGCCTTCGACAGCCTCCCATAGTTCCTTCAGCCTCGTCCCCGCGTCGATCTTCGCGAAGCCAGAGCCGAGGACGATGAGGTCGGGGATGGCCAGGCCGCTGGGGTCTCCGGTGAGGGAAAAGAAGCTCGCGGCCGCGAGATTGGCCTCCCGTCTCTGGGGGCCGGGAGGGCAGAGGACGAAGACGGATCTTCCTCGTGTTTTCAATTCCACCGGCACATGGTACAATCCTGGAGCTTGGTGGCTCAAGTCCTGCGCTGTCTGCGGTCTCTGGAGGCGCAGCTCGTTTCGAAAGCCGCGGTTCTGCGAAAGGGATGCATGCATGAAAGTAAAGGTCGAGAAGGCCGCCGAGCGGATCGGCGGCATCTGCTCGGGATGGGCCGAGGTTGAAGCGGTCAGTTTGGCCGAAATGTCGGGCGACGATGTTCTCGATCCCTATTTTTCCCTCAGCTTCGACGTCTTCCACGCATCGAGCCTCCCTGGGCTCGATGAGCGGCGTCGAGCCTTCGAAGGCGTGGGAGCCTTCGAATCCTCTCTCGTCCAGGCCAAGGACCGTTTCCTCCTCGACGGTCTCCCCGTCCGCCTCGAGTACAAGCCGCTCAGCGCCGTCGAGCTCTTCCTCGATGGCAGCCTGGCTGGCCGGGCCAGCCTCCTCTCGGCCGGCACCTATCCCCTCCATCGCCTGGCGCACGGCCTCGTTCTCTTCGATCGCGGCGGCTGGATAAGTTCGACCCGCGCCCGTTGCGGAGAACTGCCCCCGGGCTCCTGGGAAGCCCTGCGCGACCACGCGGCCGCGCGCATGGAGCACAGCCTGGCCGACATCGCCGCGGCTGCCCGAAGGGATGACCCCTATTTCTATCTCGAGTCGATCGCCGGCTTCGCGAGACAGGCCATCGCCCTCCTCTTCGTCGCGAACAGGGTATTCGAGCCTTCGCATCGTTCCATCGAGGCGAAACTCCGCGAATTGCCCCGCCTGCCTGATGACTTTGGGGGTCGCTGGGAGAGCTTCCTCCGTTCCGATCTCGGCATCAGCAGGGAACAGCGCTACGAGATAGGCAGCCTTCTGGCGAAGAGCATTCTTTCCCTGGGATGATGCGTGTCAGATTAGCGATCCTCTTCGTCGTCGCGAGCCTGGCCCTCGCGGCCTGTCAGGCGAAGACGATTTCAGCCTTCCCCTGGACCGATCTCCAGGGCCGTTCCCTCGCCTTTTCCGGTTCCGCGAATCTGGCGGAAGACCGGCTGCTGCCAGGCGCGGGCCTCGTCCGGTTTCGGCTCTCCCGTCCTTACACCGTCGCCAAAGGCAGTGCCCTCGCCGTCGACCTCGATCTCGTGGGTATCGAGCGCATCTACCTCGACATCGTCGGCGGTGACCGGAAGGTCCTGGCCTCCTTCGATTTCGGCAGCCTCGATCCCTCGATGAGGCTTGTCCTTCCCCTCCCGGGCATAAAGAAGCTGGTCGCCCTCGACATTCGATGCAGTGCCGTGGATGGGGCGACCAATGCCCAGGCCATCCTGCGGGCCCTATCCTTCGTGCCATCCATTCATGGATTTTCGAAGGAAGGGGGGAGGACCATCCTTTCGAAGGACTTCTCCCTCCTCCGCGCCAAGGGAAGGCTCGTCGCTACCATCTTCAAACCCTTCGAGGATCTCTCCGCCACCGAATCCTCGATCCCCGCGCTCAGACTAGCCTGGAAGGCCGGCTCGGCGAGCGGCTCGATCGGCCTCGTCGTTCCCGGCCGGAAGCCCCGGCACATCGCCATCCGGCCGGGGGCCGACAGCTTCCTCCTCCCAGCAGACTGGTTCGACCAGGAGCCTGCCAGCGTCGAGTTCGACGCCCCGGCCGGTCTCGATATCCTCGAATGCTCCTCCCGCGCAATGGCGCGTGGCGATGCCTCCGTCCTCGATCTCGGCGTCGTCCTGGGCCTTCCGCCAACGCCGGGCCACCCCTTCGACGCCTATAGCTGGGACGCGAAACCCTCGGTCCTCGTCCTCGATTTCGCCGACTATACCGCCCAGTCCGCCTCCCTCAAGCGACTCGCCTTCTTCGTCG
>DATKTD010000281.1:0-3913 GCA_035531315.1 Rectinemataceae bacterium | reverse complement strand
CCGCCCTCGGAGGTGAGGATGGTCGGAACAGCCTCCCGAAGCCCCAGGCGCTTGCGGAGTTCGGCGGAATCCTCCTTCGAGCCGAAGAATTTCCGGTGGATGGGGAAAGACAGTATTCTGATCTTTTCCTCCGGTATCCTTCGGGTGCGAAGCTGGTTAGCGGCGATGTCCGAGGCGACGCAGATGAAATCGAGGCGCTTATCGACCCACCAACCGTAGGCGTCGAAGGGGTCGGTGACGTAGCTGATCACCTCGACGTCGAGTCCGAGTCGAGCCCGGGCGACCGAGGCCATGGTGGAGGAGATGAAGTTGGTCGAGAAAATGAGATCGGGTCGATAGTCGGCGACATACTCGATCGCCTTCCGCTTGAATTGCGGATAGACGTACTCGGTCCAGAGCATGGAGGCGGGCCAGAGGCCGTCGGCGAAACGGTAGCCGAGGCGGGCCCAGAAGGGATGGGCAAGGCCATAGTCCCAGGCCCATTTCAGCGAACGGTCGTCGCGGTCGGCCCCGACCTCGCGGGCGAAATCGACGACATCGACCTGATACGATCCGGGATAGAGACGTTCGAGCGATTCCTTCACCGCGAGGGCCGGCATCTTGTGGCCGGCCCCGCACTCGAGCATCGGCACGAGGATCTTCTTCACTTGTTCCCTCCAAGGGCAGGAATGATACATGGTCATGACGCCCGCTGTCCCGGGCGCGGGATGGATTCGCCGTCGCATAGGGGGCCGCGACGGCGCGGAGACTAAGTCTTGGGCGATCGCGTCGCGAGAGCGAATACCCTCGCGGCTATCCTCATCGCGGCGTCGGGCCTGCCCAGGCGACTCGCGTTGACCGACATCGCGGCGAGGCGCTCCCCGCCGTTTCCGAACCAGTGACGAAGCTGCTCGAGACAGGACAGGGCATCCTTGACCACCACGCCGGCGCCGTTGGCGACGACGTACTCGGCGTTCCCCACTTCCTGGCCCGGCAGTATGTCGATGAGCATGAGGGGCAGCCCGACGGCGAGGGCCTCGTTCACGATGAGGCCGCCGGCCTTCGCGACGACGAGGTCGGCCGCCTTCATCATCGTCGGAAGGTTGCGCACGAAATTATGGATGCGCGCGGGCACGTGCCATTCGATATCCAAGAGCTTTCCGTAGACCGTGTCGTCGCCGCCGGCCACCACGAGGAGCTGGACCGGGAAGCCCGAATGGTTGATGACGTCGAGGACGTCGAGAAGCTTGCCGACGCGCTTCGAGCCGACGGCGAGGATGGTGGTGAGGCCGGGATCGAGCCCCAGTTCCATCCGCAAGTCCGCCCGGTCGCGGCTGCCCTGGGAGAGTTCGGGATGGACAGGTATGCCCACGACCTCGATGCCCGCGGCTTCGAGCCCCGAGGAGATGGCGAGATCTCGCACGATCTCGTTGGGAACGATGGTTATGTCGCTGACGGGATTGAACCAGGTCTGATGCATCCTCACGAGGTCGGTGAGGACGGTGACGACGGGAATCCGTCGCTTCTCCGTTTTGGCGAGCGTCGCGAGGGCGGGAAGGTAGAGGGGGAAGGTGGAGATTATCGCATCCGGCCGGGCCTCCGCGATGGTGTCCCTGACGGACTGAAGGAGAAAGGCGCTCATGGCGTTCTCCATCGCGCGGCGGGCCACCGCCCGGTCGCTCAAGTCGAAGCCCAGCCGGTAGACCTCGGGCATTTTACGCGCGATTTTATCGTAGTCGGATTGCGTGTTCCTGAGCCAGCGCGGGGTCGTCGGGCTGTCGAAGGGATTGGCGACGACGATCGCGCAACTGTCGCCGTAGAGCGACTCGAAGGCCGCGGCGAGGGCGTTCGCGGCGCTGCGGTGCCCAAAGCCGGCATCGACGGTCAGAATGAGAATCCTCGGTTGCGCAGGCAAGACTTTTTCCTCCGGGATGCGACGCTGAAGAACAGTGAAGGCTAGTCGAGCCTGCCTGAGCCAGTCAAGGCGAGGGGGAGGCGCGGTTTTCCGCGATGCGGGCACCCCTGCCGTCGTCCCTACCTTATCATCGGCCCTAAGCCTATACTTTTGTGTAGTGAAACATGAATATGAACTTGATAGGCGACAAAGGTGAGGTCTGCTGAATAAGCCTTCCATCACCACTATGGGGCATGAAGCAACTCTGTTTCGCAAAGATGTGGCCCGATAGGCGGCGATCTGCGTCTTCAAGTCGAAGTTGCCGCCTGCGTCTTTTGTACCGGCTGTCATGGACCGTCGCGAAAGTCCATCTGGATCCAACCTCGGTATCCATGACTCGGGATGGTTTGATAAACCAAGAATTACTGCGCCCGGCCGCGAAGCCGCGACCCTCCCCGGCGATCAGGATGCACGGTTGGGCGCCGCAAGGTGGGAGCCCCCCCGTCATCCGCGTCCCGCTCTCCATCCTCGGCCGGGTCGCCCTCGACCGCGGAGGTCTTAATCTCGAGCTCCTCCGCCTCGAGGAAATTCCCAACGAGACGGGATGGGTTCCGCCCACCCGGCCCCTTAGCGGCTTTAGCAACTATAGAGATTTTCATATTTCTTGACATTTTTATCGACATGATGCACTTTGTTTTGACTATGGGAGTTACATCCGTGACGAAAAATAAGGTTTCCTTCGCCCCGTCGGTGCGCCGTCTTCCGCAGTACCTCCATATCATCCGCAGCGTCCAGACCTCCGGAGACGACTACATATCCGGCACCGTCATCGCCCAGGAGCTCAATCTCGAGCCCATCCAGGTCCGCAAGGACCTCGCGATCACCGGCATCATCGGCAAGCCGAAAAAGGGCTATCCCGTAGCGGCCCTCGTCAGGGCGATAGAGCATTATCTCGGTTGGGACACGATCCAGAACGCCATCCTGGTCGGGGCGGGGAATCTGGGCGCGGCGTTGATCGGCTACCCCGATTTCGAGCGCCACGGTCTCAAGTTCCTCGCGGCCTTCGATACCGATCCCCAAAAGATCGGTCAACACATCCATGGGGTGCCGGTTTTCGGCATCGACAGCATCGGGCGCAGCATCCAGGAACTCGCCATAAAGGTCGCGGTATTGACCGTCCCCTCGCCCATGGCCCAGGCGACGGCCGAGATATTGGTCACCGCTGGTATTAAGGCGATCTGGAATTTCACCAATACCAAGATCAAGGTTGATCCCGAGGTGGTGGTCCAGCGCGAGGACCTGTCTTCCGGTTTCGCCCTTCTCTCGGTGATGATGAACAATCGAAGGCAGGAGTGCGGCTGAGCCGCGGCAGGGAAGCGCCTAAGCCTCCGCGCGGGCGCGGGCCTCGGGCGACGGCGCTTCCGATGAGGCTCGGCGCAAAATGACAGGCATCCATCAGCTATGAACGAGAAGGACAAGCGGCAGGCGGAGTATTTCCGCAACCGCCTCGTCAAGAACGAAAGGCATCTCCGCAGGTGGGCCCGCCGCGAGGGAATCCAAGCCTTTCGTCTTTACGATAACGACATTCCCGAGATTCCCCTCGCCGTAGAACTCTTCCGAGACACAAGACGCCTCGACCCGGAGGGGCCGTCCGAGGACTGCCTCGTCCTCGCCCTTTACGAGCGTCCCTACGAAAAGGACGCCGCCGAAGAGGAGGCCTGGCTCGCCTTGATGGCGGACAGCGCGGCGGAGGCCCTCTCGATCTCCCGCGATCTCGTCTTTCTCCGCACAAGGAAGCGGCAAAAAGGACTCTCCCAATACGAACGAAGGGCCGGGAAAGGGGCCGAAAGAAGGGTGATCGAGGGAGGCCTCTCGTTTATCGTCAATTTCACCGAGTACCTCGACACGGGACTCTTCCTCGACCATCGACCCACCCGGGCCCGCATCCGGGATGAGTCCGGGGGACGACGGGTGCTCAATCTCTTCAGCTATACGGGCAGTTTCTCGGTCTACGCGGCGGCGGGCGGGGCCACGGCCGTC
>DATKTD010000280.1:0-48834 GCA_035531315.1 Rectinemataceae bacterium | reverse complement strand
TGGTGCGCAGGCCCGCCTGCTTCCTGATGGACGAGCCGCTGGGCGCCCTGGATGCCGAGTTCCGCGAGGAGATGCGCGCCGAGATCAAGGCGCTGCACCTGGCTCAGCATGCCACGTCAGTGTACGTCACCCACGATCAGGTCGAGGCCATGACGATGGGCGACAAGATCGTCGTCATGCGCGACGGCAAGGTCCAGCAGATCGGCTCCCCCCTCTATCTCTACAACCACCCGATCAATAAGTTCGTCGCCGGCTTCATCGGCTCGCCGCCCATGAATTTCCTCAAGGTCAAGGTGCTCGAGGAGGGCGGCAAGCTCTCTATCGACGAGGGATCCTTCAGGCTGGAACCGGCCTCCGAGCATCTGGCCCTTCTCAAGCCCTATGTCGGCAAGGAAGTCTCCTTTGGCATAAGGCCCGAGGATCTCCCCTGTCTCGAGGGTGGTTCGGTCCCCCAGGGGCATGGAACCATTTCCGGCAAGGTCACGGTCGTCGAGCCTCTCGGTGCCGAGATTCACCTCTATGCCTCGACGCCGACCCAGCCGATGGTGGCAAAAATCCCGCCCCATCATCTCTTCAAGATCGGCGACATGGTCCACTTCACGCCGGTGATGGAGAAGGCCCGCTACTTCGATCGCGATACGGAGCTCTCCATCCTCCCCGTTAAGCTTTCCGAGAAAGACTGAGACGCCGCAGGACGGCTAAACGAGAGCCCTGCCGAGCGATGCTCCGCGGGCCTTCTCCGGGCGGGGGGCGGTCATTGCGACCGCCCCCCGCTTGCTTTATAGTGGCAACGATGCTCAACGATCTGGAAGAACGCGCTATCGGCCTGATCTCCGTCGTCAATTCGATCGGCAAGGAAAGCGAGGATGTCTATCTCACGATGGGCCGCCTCTTTCCCGCCATCATCGCCGAGACGGGGCGAAGCGCCAGGCTCGCGACGGATTCTCTCTCCTCCTTCGACCGCTTGTCGGGCGGGGGCAGGGGCCGCACCGTCGAGGAGATGACCGCCTTCGTCACCGAGGCGAGCTCGTGGTTCAAGGGGCTTCACGAGCGCGATGAGGACTTCCTCAGGCGGATCAACGAGAGCATGGAAACCCTCGCGAGCCTCGACGGCCTTATCAAGGGCGTCCGCATGGATTCCGAGGACATGGAGATCGTCTCGCTCAACGCGATGACCGTCGCCCTCAAGTCGGGCTTTGCGGGCAGGGCTTTTTCGGTGATCACCGACGAGCTCAAGCGCCTTTCCACCCAGACGATCGCCCTCACCGAGGCGATAACGGTAAGAGGGCAAAACCTCCTCGAGGTCTTTTCCACACTCCGCGACGCGGTCAGCCGCCTCGATCGTTTCCAGCGCGATTTCTTCGACAGGCTCGAGGCGAGCGTCCTCGGGGCCTTCGAGCGCCATCGCAGGGAACTCGACGAGGTTCGTGGACTTTTTTCCGAACTCATTGGCGAGGCGGGGGACATCAAGGGACCGGTACAGGCCATCATGCAGGAGGTCCAGCACCAGGATATCGTGCGGCAATCCCTGGGCCATGTCGTTATCTCCCTGTCCGAGGCCGAGGAGGCCGCCAGGCGACGCAAGAGCGAGGCCGCGAGCGAGGAGGAGGAAATCGCCTATGTTGCCTCCATCGCCAGGCTCTCCGCCCAGCTCATCGAGGACATCGTCGGCAAGATCGACGCGAGCGCCGTCGCCTTCGAGCGGAACATTAACGATGTCGAGTCGCGGGTGGCCGGTATCGAGAGGCGACGCCTGGATTCGGCCGCGAATTCGGCATCCGCGGGCGAAACCGGGGATGGGGTCTCGGAGACGAATCGCTACGATGAGATGAAGAGGGCGGTAACCCTGACCGCCAGAAAGCTCGCCGATCAGGTGCGCAGCCTCGATGATTCCTTCAAGAGTCTCGCCACCCTCCTTTCGAGGTTCAAGAACATCGTCGTCGCCTCGCGTATCGAAATAGCGAAGAATCGCTCGCTCTCGAGCGTCACGACGACCGTTGTCGCGATGGTGGAGCTTACGGGCAAGATCGAGGACGATGTCACGGGTGCGATGGGCACGACCAAGGGCTTCGCCAAGGTGGCCGAGGCGGCGATGACCGAGTACGCCGAATCCTCCGCTTCGATCGGCTTGGAATCCGAGGACCAGGGTCTGGAAGTCGGTGGCGAAGGCGCTTCGAACATGAGAAGGATTGCCCGGGACGCGAAGGGCATTTCGCTCGTTCTCTCGAAGGTGCGGGAGGATCTTGCCTCGCTCGAGGAACGACGGGCGATGACAGGCAAGGCCATCGTCGATTTCGCCTTGTTCACGCCCGAATTTCTGACCTATATCCGCGATGCGCGGACCGCCCTGGCCGGTCTCCGGGGTCTTTCGGGAAGACTCGCCCAAGCCAAGGACGAGCTGTCCGACCTCGAGACAAGGGCCATCGCCGCTCTCGGAGGCGAGATTGACAGGGAGATCCACTCCGACCGCTTGCAGGAGATGATCCAGCGCTTCACCATCTTCACGCACAAGCGAGCCGTTGGGGATATCGCCAACTTTAAGGTCGAGGAAGGCGGCGAGACGGGAGAGATAACCCTCTTCTAAAAGAAAGGCCCGGACCTCCGGTCCGGGCGAATGCCGCTTTCGCTCCCGCGGTTAGGCTATTCGGCGGAGGAAGTCTTGGAATCCTTCTTGGCCTTCTTCTCGGCCCTCTTTTCCTTGAGGCTTTTCTGGGCTTTTTTCTTGTCCTCGCCCTTCTGCTTATCCTGTGACTTCACGTGAACCTCCTCGGTCGTCCTCGCCGACCAATCGAAAAAAAAGCTCTATGGTAACTATGAACTGATTTAAGCAGTCGCGCAAGGCCGGCGCCCGCGGCCCCGGCGCGGCCCCGATCCGCGGCGAATCCGCAGTCGGCTTTCGAGCCTTCGAGCCTTCGAGCCTTCGACGGCGGCTCTCGCTAGCTCCAGGGTGGATTCGGTTAGGATGCCTCCCGCGGCTCTATCATGATGTCCTCGGCCTCGGGCAGATAGACCTTCGAGCGGGGAGGCACCGAATGGGTGAGCCAGACGTTGCCTCCGATTACCGACTGGGCGCCGATGACGGTATCGCCCCCGAGTATGGTCGCTCCGGAATAGATGGTCACACCGTTTTCTATCGTGGGATGTCGCTTCGTATCGCCGAGTTCCTTCCTGACCGAGAGGGCGCCAAGGGTGACGCTCTGGTAGATCTTCACGTCGTTGCCGATTACGGCGGTTTCCCCGATGACGACGCCAGTGCCATGGTCGATGAAAAAACCGTAGCCGATGCTGGCGCCCGGGTGGATGTCGATGCCCGTCTTGCCGTGGACGCTCTCGCTCATCATGCGGGGTATGAGGGGAAGGCCGCCGACCCAGAAATAATGGGCGATCCGGTGCACCAGTATGGCCTCGAGGCCTGGATAGGCCAGAATGACCTCTTCGTGAGATTTGGCGGCCGGATCGCCCCGGAAGGCTGCCTCGACATCCTTCATGAGGGTGGCGCGGAGGACGGGGAGGTCGCCGAAGAAGGATTCGACGAGCTCTCGAGCCTCTATTTCGCAGGCGGCGGGGCAATCGGTCGCCCCGGCCTGCCTGGCCTTGTAGTCGAGGCTTCGGGCCACTTCGGGGATGAGAAGCTTGGCCGCCCTGTGCACAAGTTCGCCGGCGACGAGGCCTAGGTTGCGGTCGTCGATCCCGTCCTCCCGCCTGAAGCCGGGGAAAACGAGGGTTTCGATGTCGCCGAGGGCGCGGATCACCGGCTCCCGGGCGGGAAGATTGGGGCCGGCGGCATGGTTGACGCCGCCATCCTTGGACCAGGATTCGATAATGCCGCCTATCGCGTCCGAGAGCTTGCCCATCGCGATCTCCTTTATAAGACCCTGCAGGCGCCGGGGCCGCGGATCTCGAGCTCGACCACCGATCCCTCGCCGAACCAGCCTTCCATGTAGCGCCGGTAGGCCGAAGCGCGTTTTTCGCGCACCCATGCTTGCATGGTACCGGCGAAGCCGCCGCCATGGACCCTCGCGACCCCGTCCTTGCCGAGCCAGCGTTGCGACAGGACGATGGCGAGGGCGAGGCTTTGGGCCGTCGGCTCGCGGCCTGTCGAGACATTCTGGAGGAGGCGCCAGGAGGAATCGCCCGACTTGGCCACTAAATCGAGGAATTTGCGGAACTTCCCGGCTCCGAGCGCCTTCACCATCCTGCGGACTCGCTCGTTTTCGTCGGCGAAATGAAGGGCCCGGAGGAGGGCCCTGTCGCCAAGGGCGGCCCTGATATCGGGGCCCCGGAACTCGAGACGGACGGCATCGATGGAACGGAGTTCCTCGGCCCCGAGATAGGAGGCGACGGCCTTCATTTCGAAGGGTATGGCCGCGTAGTCCGGCGTCAGGTCGCTGTGGTCACCCCCTGGAGCGACCGCGAAGAGACGGTAGCCGCTCGCGGCAGGATCGAAATCGATCCTTTCGAGTTTCGGCTCGTCGAGGTCGCCGAAATCGATTGCCACGAGGCCACCCGAGGCGCTGGCCGCCTGGTCCATCAGGCCGCAGGGTTTTCCGAACCACTCGTTCTCGGCGCGCCGGGCCACCTTGGCGATATCGATGGGGCGAAGTTCCGACCCGGCGAGATCGAGCATTATCGTGGCGAAGAGGACTTCCAGGGCCGCCGAGCTCGACAGACCGGAGCCCACGGCGACGCGCGAGTCTATTCTCATATCGAAACCGGGGAAGAGGATTCCCCCTTCTCCAAGGACGGCGGCGACACCGCGCAGAAGGGCGGCGGTCGTGCCCCTTTCCTCTGTTCTGGCCTCGGGCTGGTCGAGCTGGACCGAGATCTCACCGTCGAAACCCACCGAGACCAGGGTGATGACACGATCGCTGCGGGGTCTGACGCAGGCCAGGACATCGAGGCGGAGGGCCGCGCAAATGACGCGACCCCTGTTGTGGTCCGTATGGTTTCCGGCTATCTCAGTCCTGCCGGGGGCCGAATAAAAGCGCAGGGGGCTGGCCTCGTCGGTGTCGAGCAGGGGGGCGGCGAGGGCGCTATACCTTTCCCTGGCGTCCTCAAGCCCCTCCGGACCATAAAGCGCCGTCAGAAATTTCGCGCCTTTTTTAATCCTTTTTTCGAGACTCTCTTTCCCTGCCATACTCCGTCCTTCCGCCTAAACGGCCTTATGCCACTCTTTCCCGTAGCGACCGCTTTTGACAAGGTGCCGGCTCGGATTTATCCTCGCGATATGAACGATCCATCGCCGCCATCGCGGGCGCCAGCCCTGATCCTGATCGCGGTCCTTTCGGCCCTCTCTTTGGGAGCCGCCTTCTATTTCAGGCCGGCCCCCGACGAGTCGGACCCGAGTCTGCAGGATACCGGCCCCTCCGTCGCCGTTCATCGCGAGATGCTCGGAGTGTTCTTTATGCCGGTCTCGGCATCGGGCGTGGGCTTGATCTTCTACCCGGGGGCGCGAATCCCCCCAGAAGCCTATTCCTGGCTGGGGGCGGGACTCGCCGCCAAGGGCCACCCGGTCTTCATCGCGCGTTTCCCCTTCAATTTCCCGCAATTTGCGGCCTCGCGGGCAATGGCGATCGAAAAGGCCCATCCAGAGATAGGTCCTTGGGCGATAGGGGGACATGCTCAGGGCGGTTCGATGGCGGCCGCCTTCGCCCATGATCATCCGGCCGCCGTTTCCTCCCTCATCCTCATGGCTGCGGCTCCCGATAGATCGGCCAACCTGAGCTCTTCGGGCCTCCCCGTCCTCCAGATTTCGGCGACCGAGGATGGGCTCGAGACAGAGGCCAAGATGAGGGCTTCCCTCAGTCTTCTTCCTCCCGACGCGCGCAGGGTCGTCATCCAAGGCGGCAATCACGCCCATTTCGGTGAATATGGAGAGGAGAAAGGCGACAGGCCCTCGACGATAGGGGGCGACCGGCAAAGGGCCATGACTCTCGACGCGATCCTGGGCTTCCTCGGGGGAGGGGGAGGCTGAGCCCTGAAGGGCCGCGCTGGAGGGGGCATTCCGCTACCATGGGCCTCGGTTCCGCCTGTCTTTCAGGGGCGGAACGGGCTACTCGGTAGGAAAGAGGATAAGAATGTCCACTCGACGGTTGTAGGCGCGGCCTTCCGGCGTGTCGTTGGGACGTTCGGGGTTCGTGTCGCCGAAGCCCGAGGCGGACATGCGCTGTTTGTCGACACCGATGAGATCGAGGGCCTCGACGACATTGACGGCCCTCACCGCCGAGAGGAGGAGATTCGACTTGAAGGGACTGGTCCTGGCGACCGGCGTATCGTCGGTATAGCCCTCGACCACGACCTTCTCCGGAACCGAATTGAGAAGTTGGGCAACCTTGACCAGCGTGGGCATGGTGCCTTCGGCAATAGTCGCCTCCCCCGCGCGGAAGAAGGTATCCCCCGACAACGAGAGGACGATCCCCCTCGCCTCGGTGTTCATCTGTATCTTGCCCGTCTGTATTTCCGTCGCGAGGGTCGATGTCGCCTTCTCGAGGAATATTTGCCTCATCGGCGCCACCTTCGGCGAAAGTCCGGTACCTGGCGGGGGTTTCGGCGGGCCGCCCGAGCCCTCGACGACCGCATGGCCTCCCGCCCCCTCGAGGAGCTGGACGCCAGGGAGCCCTTGGAAGACCAAGGATAGGGACTCGGCCAGGGCTTGGAATTTCGCGGTGTCCACCTTCGACATCGCGAACAGAATGACGAATAGAACCATGAGCAAGGTGATCATGTCCGAATAGGTGAGAAGCCAGCGCTCGGCGTTTTGCGGCTTTTCCGGCTCTTCGGGCTTCTTCTTGTGTGCCATCCTGTTTCGCTTCCCTTAGCGCGCCAGACCCGGCGCGGAATCGGTCGACATATCAGCTCTCGTTGAAGGATTCGAGTTCGTGGCGCTCATGCTCTTCCAGGAAGGCGGCCAGCTTGTCGCCGACCAGTTTGGGACTTTCGCCCTGCTGGATGGAAAGCACGCCCACGATGATCATCTCCTTGGCGAGTTTCTCCTTGGAAAGGACCAGTTTAAGCTTGTTCGCGATGGGAAGGAAGATGAGGTTCGCGATACCGATGCCGAGGAGGGTCGCGATGAAGGCGGTAGAGATGTGCTCGCCGAGCTTTTCCGGCTCGGAAAGGTTGGCCAGAACGATGATGAGGCCGAGTACGGTACCGATGATGCCCATCGTGGGGGCGAAGCCGCCGGCGGCCTCGAATATCTCGACCCCGTGTTTTTCGTGCTTTTCCCAGACCGAGACGTCGTTTTCGAGGAGGGAGGTCAGGGCCTCGGAGTCAGTGCCGTCGATGACGTATCGAAGTCCCTTCTTTAGCAGGGGGTCGTCCTGGTCCGAAAGGCTCTGCATATCCTCCTCGAGGGAGAGGAGGCCGTCGCGGCGGGACTTTTCGGCGAAGGCCACGAACTTGAGGGCCAATTCCTTGCCCTTTACGGGCGGCATCTTGATCGCCTTTTGCATGAGCTTGCCCATGCCGAGGATGTCGCTCATGTCGAAGGAGGTGAAGAGGGCGCCTACGATACCGCCGAAAATTATGATGAAGGGGGAGGGGAGGAGGAGCTTGGCCGGGTTTCCTCCCTCGAGGAGAAAACCCACCATGATGGCTCCAAGGCCCATTATGAGACCGATTACCGTCGCTAGATTCATTGCCCACCTCGCGTCATCATATCATCGGCCCTTTTGGCTCGCGACCTTACCGCGGACTTGTCCTCTCGGCCGTGATGCGATGTCTACGGCCCGAACGGCGAGCCCCTGTCGCAGGAGAGGGCGAGGCCCCCGCAATCCTGCGGGGGCGGCCCTATATCATAGTACTTTTTTCCCTGGATCCTGTCCCCTCATTATCAGGCCGACATCTCCATGATGTAGCCCGTCCGGAGACAGGTGTCGAAGAGATCCTTCGCGAGGAATTCCTCCCGGACATCCTCCCACTCCTCGTGACGGTGGACGATGCGCACATAGAAGCCGCCCTCGGTTTCGGAGATGAGTTCGAGGACCGAAGGTTCCGTTCCGGTGCTCCTGATGGCGAACTGTTTCATGCGCTGCTCCTTGCTTGGAGTATCGGAGGCAAGGATGGTCCAGTTGAGCATGAGCTTAGCGGGCAGTCCGGCAGACCCGGCCCGGCCCGGTCGCGGCGACGGCGCGGTCTCAGCGCACGGGAGTGCCGGCGACCTCGATCCTCGTCTCGGCGGCGAGCTTTATGTATTTGTCCGCGTGAATATGCAGATCGCTCACCTCCTCGTCGGTGAGGCTGCGGACCGCCTTGGCGGGGCTTCCGAGTATCATCGAGCGCGGAGGGAACTTCTTGCCCTGCGTGACGAGGGCCCCGGCTCCCACGATGGACTCGGCCCCGATCTCGCAGCCGTCGAGAAGGACGGCGCCCATGCCCACGAGGCTCCAATCGCCGACCTTGCAGGCGTGGACGATGGCCCCGTGGCCGACGGTGACGCCTTCGCCGAGCTCGCAGGGACCATTGTCGACAACGTGGAGGACGGCGCAATCCTGGACGTTGGTGCCGGGGCCGATGCTGATCGGGGCGAGGTCGCCCCTGACGACGGCTCCGTACCATATGGATGCCCCGGCCCCGGCCCGCACCTCTCCCGCCACCTCGGCGTTCCAGGCGACAAAGACATCCCCGTGCAGGGCGGGGCTCTTCCCGCCGAATGAATGGATCATGCGCACCTCCGGTTCGGGAAAATCGCACGGGGAAGGCACCGAGCGCAAGCCGGCCGAGAACCGCCCCGCGGCTCCCAGAACCAAGGCCTGCCTGGCCGAGCCTCCTTCGCTTGACAGTCTGCCGCGGCGACGGCGAGTATGGAGCAGCAACAGCCACCTTGCGAGGAAGCACATGACACTTGCCGAAGAACTCAACGAGACATTGGAGGGCAGCGCCGTTGGCCGCCTCCTTTCCCCCCTCGGGCGCCGTATGTACATGCCGAAGGGATTGCTCGCCCAGAGCGCGGAGGCCACGGAGAGGGCCCACCGATTCAACGCCACCATCGGAATGGCCTACGCCGACGGGGAACCGATGATCCTCGACGCCGTCCGCGCCGCCATGCCGGGCCTCACGCCCTACGAGGCGGTAGCCTATGCGCCGACGGGCGGCGTCCCTGAACTCAGGGCTCGGTGGAAGGCCGCCCTCGCGGTCAAGAACCCCTCTTTCCGCGGCAAGGAGTGTTCCCTGCCCGTGGTGGTGCCCGGACTCACAGCCGCCGTCTCCTTCATCGCCGACCTCTTCCTCGACGCGGGAGAGAGCCTGGTCGTCCCCGACCTCCATTGGCCGAACTACCGCCTTATCGTCGAGGAGCGCAAGTCCGCGAAGGGACTCACCTTCCCCCTCTTCGATGGACGCGGTTTCAATGTCCGCGGTTTCGAGGAGCGGCTCCGGGCTTCGGCGGCTGCGAAGGGCAAGGCTCTCGCCGTCCTCAACTTCCCCAACAACCCCACGGGCTATTCGCCGACCATCGCCGAGGCCGAGGCCATTCTCGCCGCCATCGGCAGAGTGGCCGATGAGGGTTCGGATGTCCTCATCATCTGCGACGACGCCTACTTCGGTCTCGCCTACGAGAAGGACGTTCTCGCCGAATCGCTTTTCGGTCGCCTCGCCGACTTCCATCCCCGCGTCGTGGTAGCCAAGGCCGACGGCCCGACGAAGGAAGACTACATGTGGGGCTTCAGAACCGGCTTCATAACCTTGGCGGGCAAGGGCCTCAGCGCCAGCCAGCTCGAGGCGATAACCAAGAAGGTGATGGGTGTCGTCCGCTCGACGGTGTCGAACTCGCCGGCGCCCGCCCAGCACATCTTCCTCAAGGCCCTTACCGAGCCCGGCTACGAAGATCAAAAGGCCCGCTACCGCTCCCTCCTGGCCGCGCGCTATCGCAGGGCCCGCGACGTCCTCGCCGCGAGTTCCCTCCCGCCCTCCCTCCGCCCCCTCCCCTTTAACTCAGGCTATTTCATGAGCATCGAGTGCGAAGGAGTCTCGGCCGAGAAAATCAGGCTCAGATTGCTCGACGAGGGCATCGGCGTTATCGCCCTGGGCGATAAGCACCTCCGAATCGCCTTTTCATGCATTGAGGAAAGGGACATTGCAGCCCTGTACGAGGCGATCTTCGAGGCGGCCAGGGCCCTGGGGGGCTGATGCGAAGGTTCCGGGGACGCTCGGCCTCGATAGCCGCCGTGGCGGCCACGATCCTCTTTCTCGCCGCGGACCCTGGCGCCCTGGCGCAGGCGAGTCTGGAGGCCCCGCTGTCCGATGTATCCTCTCTCAACCCGGGGGCGGATTCCCTGCCCTCGATGCCCTCTTCGGCCGGCCTCGCGCCGCTGTCCGGCGAAGCGGCGCCTCCACGAGCAAGCGGAGGCGCTCAGCCGCAAGCCGCCGGCGCGTCGGCGCCGCTTGCCTACGGCTCGGTATTCGAAGGGCGCGCGAGTTGGTACAACGCGGGTTTCGCGGGCAAGAGGACGGCGAGCGGCGAGATCTACGACCCGGAAGGCCTCACGGCCGCCCATCGGAGCCTTCCCTTCGGCAGCTTCCTGAGGGTAACGGACCTCGATACCGGCGCGAGCGTCGTCGTTCGAATCAACGACCGTGGCCCCTTCGTCGGCGATCGTATTCTCGACCTCTCCGAGGCCGCCGCTCGGCTCATAGGTCTTCTCCCCGCCGGCACGGCCATGGTGCGCTGCGAGTTGCTGAGGCCGGAGGACACAGCGGCCTTCGGCGAGCCGCCGAAGGCCCCATCGCCGAGGCTCGGCGGAGCAACCGCGGCGATTTCGCCCATCCCGGCTGAACGTCTATGCAGGATTCAAATTGCGAGTTATTCGAGCCAGGCGAACGCGGCTGCGACCCTGGAAAGGCTCAGGCTTTCGGGCATCTCCGCCTCCATCGAGCTTGCCGGACCGTGGAAGCGCGTGGTGTTGTCGGGTGTCCTCGAATCGGAGATCGACGCGCTGACCGCGCGCCTGGCCGCCCTCGGCTACAGGGGAATCCTCGTCAGCTACAGCCCTTGAATCGGGACGAGGTTCACTGAAGGCCTGGGGAGGCGGAGCGACGATGCGCCCTGCGCCTCCCCGGGACGGCTACTTCAGGATATAGGCCCTGAGGGGCGGGAAACCATTGAAGTATATCGAAGAGTAGCTCTGCGTATAGGCGCCGGTGGAAAGCACGTAAACGCGTTCGCCGATCCTCGTCTTGTCCGGCATGTGGTAGATGCGCTTCTCGTAGAGAATATCCATCGAATCGCAGGTCGGGCCCGCGAGGATGATGGGTACTGCCTTGCCCTCGCCGGTGAAATAGATGGGATACTTGATCGATTCATCGAGGGTCTCGATGAGGCCGCCGAATTTGCCAATATCGAGGAAGACCCAAGTATTCCTCTCGTGCACCGATTTCTTGGCGATGTTGACTATCTCGCTGACTATGACGCCCGCGTCTCCGGCCATCGAGCGGCCGGGCTCTATGATTATCTCCTCCGGCCATTGTTCTCCGAAGGTGTTCTTGAGGAAGCGCTGGATGTCCTCGGCGTATTGGGCGAGGGAGTCTGTCGGTTCGATATAGTTGGCGGGGAAACCGCCTCCCATGTTGATCATCTTGAGATCGACCTTGGCCTCGTTGCGCGCCCAGTTCCAGAGCTGGCCGACCTGGGTGAGGGAGGTGGACCATTGGCCGACATCCCTCTGCTGGGAGCCGGGATGGAAGGAAATTCCATAGGGTTGGAGGCCGAAGCGCACCGCCGTCTTGATGAGTTGGCGGGCGAGGTCGGGGTGGGAGCCGAATTTGCGGGAAAGCGGCCAATCGGCGCCAAGCCCCTCGGTAAGGAGCCTGAAAAAGACCTTCGAAGCGGGGGCCGCCCGAGAAATCTTGTCGATGTCGCTGATCGAGTCGGTGACGAAGAGGCGCACCCCCTTTTCGTAGAAATAGGCGATGTCCTTTTCTTTCTTTATCGTATTGCCGAAGCTCATCCTTTCAGGCGACACCCCGAGGCGGAGGAGCTGGTCGAGCTCGTAGCGGGTGGCGACGTCGAAATTCGAGCCGAGCGAGGCGAGAAGGGAGACGACCTCGTCGTTCGGATTCGCCTTTACGGCATAGAAGATCTTCGCGAAGGGGAGCTGGGAGCGGAGAGCCTCGTAGTTGGCACGGATGATGTCCAGATCGATGACGAGGCAGGGCGTCTCAATCTCTTTCGTGAATTCCCGGATGCGGTCGAATCGTTCGCGGGACATGTAATTCTCGAGCGGGAAATTATAGGGCTTGTCCACCAAGCACCTCCCTCTGAGCTTGGCGACCCGCGGGGAGGAAATCCCTTGGCGTCGCCGGAGTGGCATGAAAATAAGGGCGTCTTGCCTTCTTGTCAAGGAAAGGGTATACACCGTCACATGATTGGTCTTTTTATAAAGAAGAGCTTCTTCGACGGCTGGGACCACCTGGCCGGCCTTGCCTTCGTCAACACGGGTTTTTTCGCCTCCCTCCTCCCCCTCCTCCTCACGGGGATTCCCGGTATTCCCATGGGCCTCAGCCTCGTCGCGATTAGCCTGGCCATCCTTCTCTTTTCCATCTGGTTCGCCTTTTCGAGCCTCATGACCCAGAAACACGCGGATTTCGGCAATTTCCCCCTCGCCGAAGCCCTTCCGGCCCTTCGTCGCGCCCTGCTTCCCGGCCTGCAGCTGGGCCTTATGACGATCGCCGTGGCCCTCATCGCGGGTATCGGTATCCCCTTCTACCTGGGGCGGGGCTTGGTAGGCGGCTTGGCAGCCGGCATCATCCTTTGGGTCGGTCTGGCCTTTCTTGTCGCCCTCCAGTACTACCTTCCGCTGCGTTTCCGTTTCGGCGGCGGCTTTCTCAAGAACCTGAGAAAGTCCTTCATCCTGCTTTTCGATAACGCTGGCTTTTCCCTCTTTCTCTTCGTCTGGAGCCTCCTCACCTTTTCCATCTCCGCTTTTCTCGCCTTCCTGGTCCCCGGCCCGGCCGGGGTCGCCCTTGCGCACAACGATGCCCTGCGCCTCCGCATCCGGAAATACGATTGGCTGGAGGGAGCGGGAAAAGAAGGGCTTGCGACCGGGGGAAGGCGGCCTGTTCCGTGGAAAGAACTCCTCGCGGAGGATGCCGAGCTTGTCGGCCCCCGGAGCCTCAAAGGCATGATCTTCCCTTGGAAGGAGTAGCCCTCTTCCCTTTCTCCGCGGACCACCCTTCCGTTGACCTCGGGCGAACATATGGCCTATGCTAGCCCTCATCTATGGCTATAACGACCAGCCAGCAGATTTCCCGGTGGTACGAGGTCTTCAAGACGATAGACGTCACCCTCACCAAGGAGATCATCAAGGCCACGGGCCTCGATCCGCGCAACGTGTATCTCAAATGCGTGGGGGAGCAGTGGCCCTGCGTCATCTATTCGACTTCCTTTTCGGGAGCGAAGCTGATCGCCAGCTCCAAATCGGCCCTTATCGACAAAATCAAGAAATCGAACAATCTCGTGTCGGTGCGCTTCAGTTTTCGCATCGAAGGTAAGATCGACCCGGTCAGCTTTTTCGTGCAGGCGCGGGTGACGGGCTACGCCCCCTATAGCCAAGGCGGCGGCGATCTCCAATTCATGACCGTCGAGTACACGCAGCGTCCTCCCGACGACCTCATCGACATCCTCGGCACTATCATGGAAGCCAACATCTCGGCGGTTCGACGGAGGGAAGAGAGGGTCCTCGTTTCGCAGGACAGCATGCGTCGCATAGGTCTCCTCACCAAGGACACCGTCATCTTCGTCCAGGGCGTCCCTCGCAAATGCATAATCAGGGATCTCTCCTTCGGCGGGGCGAAGATAATCATCGTCGGCCTCGCGCGTTTCCTCGTCGGCAAGGAATGCTCGCTCAGACTCGACATGGACGACCCTCGCGAAAGTGTCGATATCAAGGGTATGATCGTTCGATTCGAGGATGTGGAGGGCCGCAAGGATCTGGCGGCGGTGGCCATTCGCTTCGACGAGGCGGCGATGCCCCTGTCATTCAAGATCCATCTCAGCGCCTTCTTCTCCCAGGCGCGGCCCTCGCGCAACGAGAGCGAAACCGGCTCGACGGCCGAGTCCTGACCGCGCGGGCCGCGAGTCCTTCTTACAGCATTCCGGAGGTTTTCATGAATGGTGTCGATCCGCGGGCGGCCGAGGCCCTCGAGAATATCGTCTATATCGGGCTGCCCGGGGCATTTGGGCGGGAGGTCGGCCAGTTCAGGCCCGACCCGGCCATTCCCCTTCCCGTCGAGACGGGTGGCGCCGGCGCCTCCTTCGATCCCCGAAGCCTCACGGGAGAGGCCCTCGTCGCCGGCATGCTCCGGGTTCTCGCCTGGAATCCGGGGCACGAGCATGCCGCCTACTACCGGGCCTTCGTTCGCGCGGTCAAGCCCGAGCTTCTCGCCGTCCTTTCCGAGGCGGGGGTGCTCAAGGCGCGGAGCCATGCCTGGGATGTGGCCGAGGAGATATTCCTCGCCCTCGCCGGTCTTTATCCGGAGGCTCCCGAGCCCCTCCTCGATCTGGCCGTCCTCTACGAGGACCGGGCCGAATCCCTCATCGCCGCAGAGGAGGAGGAATTGGCCGAGAAGTTCAACGAGCTGGCCTTCGAGCGCTATAAGACACTCCTTTCGATGGAGCCGCCCTTTCCGGAGGCCTTTCTCAATGCGGGCTTCTTCTTCCTGAGGCGCAAGAACTGGGAGAAGGCCGCGAGTCTCCTGGAAACCTATTCGCACATCGGCCCCGAGGGCGAAAGGCGCGACCGTGCGCTGGCCGTGGTCAAAAGCCTCCGGGATCGCGGCTATCTCGACGAGTTATTCAAGGAAGCCTACGACTTCATCAGGCTCGGCAAGGAAGGGGAGGGCCTCGCGAAGGCGGAGCTCTTCCTCGAGAAGAACCCCCTCGTCTGGAATGCCTGGTTCCTCAAGGGCTGGGCTCTTCGCAGGCTAATGCGTTGGGACGAGGCGCGGCAGTCCTTCGAAAAGGCCCTCGCCTTGGGCGCCGACGCCGCTTCCGGGGATCAGGCCGAGGAGCCGATGCCCGCCGGCGACGTCTACAACGAGCTCGCGATCTGTCTCCTCGAGCTCGATCGCCTCGACGAGGCAAGACGGGCCCTCGAAAAGGCCCTCGCCAAAGAGCCCGAAAACGTCAAGATCATCACGAACCTCGGCGTCGTCGCCTTCAAGCAGGGGAGGCGGTCGGAGGCGGCGGGTTTCTTCCGAACCGCCCTCGAGATCGAGCCCGAAGACAGGGCCGCCGCATCCTGGCTCGCCAACGCGGAGGGGGAGGACTAGACCATGGCGGCCCGCGGAAAATCCTCCGGGCGCGGGGGCGGTCGATCCACGGGTGGGGCCGGCCGCGATTCGGCTTCGGCAGGCTGTCTTCTCTGGCTCATCGTCTTTTCCTCTATCTTCCTCCTTTTCGTCCTCAACTGGGGGAGGATCAAGGCGACCCTCGATCGTACCAATTTCAATGAAATCGTCAAGAACCAGCGGGTCACCGAAAAGCCGGCGCCCGAAGCCCCCTCCGCCCCCGCTGCACAGACGCCGGAGGCCGGGAACCAGGGAAGGGGCGGAACGACGACGCCCGTCCAGCCGCCGCCGGCGAGCCCGGCTCCCGGTGGCGTCGCCACCAATGGTGGCGGGCAATCCGCAGGCGATCAGGGCGGTGCCCGGTCGCCGGACGCGACGGGGACCCAGTCCCCGGGAGCCTCGGCGGTTTCGGGCGCCGAGAAGGCCCTGGACGCGGCCCAGCTGCCGAAGGGGCGACCAGCCACCCTCTATTTCGTGCGAATCGACGATGACGGAGTCATCGTGCGGCAAAACGTTAGGCGGATGATAGCCGCGAGCGATACCCCTCTCAAGGACGCCCTCGATGCCCTCATCGCCGGCCCCGATGATCAGGAACTCGGCCAGCATCTGGTGAGCCTCATTCCCTCGGGCACGAAGCTCCTCGGGGTGAGGGTCCAGGGCACGACCGCCGTCATCAACCTGAGCGAGCCCTTCATGTACAACCATTACGGCATCGAGGGCTACGCGGGCCAGCTCAAGCAAATCGTCTATACGGCCACCGCCTTTCCCACCGTCCATGACGTGCAGATCCTCATCGACGGCGAGCGTCACGACTATCTCGGAGGAGAGGGCGTCTACATCGGGAAACCGCTGTCGCGCAACAGTTTCTAGCACGGAGGTCCCATGGCCTACGTCATCACGGCCTCTTGCACGGGCTGTACAGCCTGCGTGAGGGTCTGCCCTGTGACCGCGATTCGCGGCATGAAGGGCTCGGAACATGCCATCGATGCGAAGCGCTGCATCGAATGCGGCGCCTGTGGACGC
This sequence comes from Rectinemataceae bacterium, assembly GCA_035531315.1. Classification (GTDB taxonomy): domain Bacteria; phylum Spirochaetota; class Spirochaetia; order Treponematales; family Rectinemataceae; genus CAIJMU01. Next base: position 32,526 of record DATKTD010000280.1, on the reverse strand, counting down.
GTCTGTCCGGCCTCGGCCGTGATCGACGATGAGGGCAGGCCTGTGGCCAGACTCAGGATCTCCTCCTGGCCGAAGCCCGAGTTCGATCTCGGGGCATGTATCGGCTGCGCCTCCTGCGTCGAAGCCTGCCCGGTCGATTGCCTCGCCATGGAAGGCGGATCTCCCGGGGGGCTCGGCGAAACGCCGCGCCTCCTAGGGGCCTTGGCCTGCGTATCCTGCGAGCGCTGCGTGAGGGTATGCCCCGTGCAGTGCGTCGTCATGAAATCTCCTGACGGGACGAAGGCCCACGCGGGCCCGGGCAAGGACATCGCGACCGACAGCGCCGACCTAGCCGACGTCCCCGACGCCCATCCGAGTGGAGGCTCCCGATGAAGACCCTCGTCGGCGATTCGAAACGCTACCTCGACGTCGATCTCTCGACGCGGAGCTGCTCCGTTTTCGGCCCGATGGAGGCCGATCTCCGCTACTACATCGGCGGCAAGGGTCTCGGCGTCAAGATGTACTACGACCGCCTAAAAGGAAGGTTGGGCGACATCGATCCCCTGGGCGCCGACAACATCCTCATATTCCTCGCCGGTCCCTTCCTCGCCACGGGCGCCCCCTGCTCGGCGCGCTTCGCGGCCGTCACCAAGTCGCCCCTCACCGGCATAATGGCGAGCTCGTCCTGCGGCGGTCCCTTCGGCATGGCACTCCGGACGGCGGGTTGGGACGGCCTCCTCGTCCGCGGCGCCTCCTCGTCGCCGCTCGTGCTGCGCATCGACGAGGATGGCGTCTCCTTCGAGGACGGCACGGCCATCTGGGGCCTCGGCACGGAGGCAGCCAAGGCCCGTCTCGTCGACAATCCCCGCCAGGGCGAGCTCCTCATCGGGCCTGCAGGCGAAAATCTCGTGCGTTACGCCAACATACGCTCGGGCAACCGCTACCTCGGCAGGGCCGGTCTCGGCGCGGTGATGGGCGCGAAAAAGCTCAAGGCGGTGATCGCCAACGGCGGGGCCTTTCGTGTCGAGAGCGCCGACCCCGCGGCATTCGGCAAAGCCAGCGCCCGCATGCGAAAACACGTCCTCCGCAACGGCTTCTCCCGATCCTATAGGGCATATGGTACCAATTATAACGTCAGACCAGGCATGAAGGCTGGCTTCCTACCCGTGATGAATTTCCGCGATCGCACCGACCCTCGCTTCGAGTCCCTCTCCGGCGAGGCGATGGCTGCGCGCTACGATACGCGCCATTCGACCTGCTCGCCCTGCACCGTCCTCTGCGGCCACAAGGGAAGCTATCCCGATGGGAAAACACGTCACATTCCCGAGTACGAGACCACGGGAAGCTGGGGCGGCAACATCGGCAACTGGGACCCGGACCTCATCGGTTCCTGGAACGAGCTCATGAACGACCTTGGCATGGACACGATTTCGGCGGGCGTCACCTTCTCCTGGGCCATGGAGGCCGCGGAAAAGGGCATCAGAAAGAGCGAGCTCGCCTTCGGACGGACGGACAACATCGCCACCCTGATCGAGGACACGGCCCTTCGGAGGGGGGAGGGGGCAGATTTGGCCGAGGGTTCGCGACGTCTGTCGGATAAATATGGGGGCAAGGACTTCGCCATCCAGGTGAAGGGCCTCGAACTCGCGAGCTACGATCCCCGCGCCGGCTGGGGCCAGGGTCTCAACTACGCGGTGGCCAACAGAGGGGGCTGCCATCTCAATGCCTACCCCATCGGCCTCGAGGCCCTGTACGGCTTTCTCGATCCCTACTCGATTCGGGGCAAGGCCGATTGGGTCGCTTTCATGGAAGACCTTTTCGACGCCTTCAACGCGACGCAGACCTGTCTTTTCACCGTCTTCGGAACCCTCCTGGAGACCCTCGTCCCCAAACTGAGCCCGAAGCCCGTCTTGAAATTCGCCATGACCTGGTTCCCTGATATCGCCCAACTTCTTCTCAATTGGTCATCCGTCTCCGATCAGGTAGCCGCCATAACCGGCCGTAAGGTCTCACAGCGCGACTACCTCCTCGCCGGGCGGCGCTGCCATGTCCTGGAGCGCTACATGAATACGAGGATGGGGGTGAGCAGGATGAACGACGATCTTCCCGCGCGCTTCCTTTCCGAGGCCGAGACGAAGCATCCCAAGCGGAGCGTGGTGGACCTCGAGCCCATGCTCGGCGAGTATTATAGGAAAAAAGGCTACGACGCGAATGGCATCCCGACCGCGGCAACCCTCGCGAAACTCGGCATCGATACGGAGTGAAATCTTTATGACCAAGAGAGAAGAAGGGGCGAAACGCTGGTTCGCCAGCGACAACAATGCGAGCGTCCATCCGGCCATCATGCGGGCCATCGAGGCTGCCAATCGCGGCCACGCCATCGGCTATGGCGAGGACGAGACGACCGAAAGGACCATGAGACTCTTCAAGGATACCTTCGGGCGCGACAGCGAGACCTACCTCGTCTGGAACGGCACGGGAGCCAACGTGATGGCGATCTCGGCGGCGCTTCGACCCTGGGAGGGCGTCGTCTGCGTCGAGCACGCCCACATCTCCGGCGACGAGGCGGGGGCTCCCGAACGCATCGCCGGGGTCAAGCTCCTCACGGCGCATGCCGACGACGCCAAGCTGAGCCCCGAAATGATCAAGGCGCGCGTGGCCGACCTGGGCTGGGTGCATTCGAACCTACCGCGCATGGTTTCGATCTCCCAGCCGACAGAATTCGGCACGATCTATACACCGGACGAGTTGGCTGCCATCGGCGCACTTTGCAGGGAAAGAGGCCTCCTTCTCCATGTCGACGGGGCGCGCCTGTCCAACGCCGCCGTCAGTCTCGGCGTCGGCCTCCGCGAGGCGGCCGGGCCAGCCGATCTCCTGTCCTTCGGCGGCACCAAGAACGGCCTCATGTGCGGAGAAGCCCTCGTCTTCCTCGATCCCTCCCTCTCCAGGGGGGCGGGCAATCTGCGCAAGAGCATTCTGCAGCTGGCGAGCAAGATGCGCTTTCTCTCGGCCCAGTACGAGGTCTATCTCGGCGAGGGCATCTGGCGCGAAAACGCCTCGAAGTCGAACAAGCTCGCGCGGCGTCTCGAGACGGCCGTCCGCGGTCTTGGACTGGAGCCGGCCCTTCCTGTGCAGGCCAACGGCGTCTTCGCCTCGATTCCCCGCGGCATCCGAGAGTCCCTCCTCGAGCGCTGGTTCTTCTACCCCTTCGACGAGTCGAGGAACATCGTCCGATGGATGTGTTCCTGGGATAATGAAGAATCCGACGTGGACAGTTTTGCCGCGGATCTCGGAGCCTTGATGCGGTCGAGCTAGCCGGGCTTTCGGCTCGAGCTAGCCGAAGCTGATGGTCTTGCGGGCAGATCCTGGCCGCGGCGGTTTTGATCAGCGAAACCAGAGTTTCATCATTCAACTCTTCCTTGCGGAATTTGGCCTTCTCTGATAGAGTCCTAGATAATTTGCACTCATTTTGTCCAGGGAGGCCCATCCTGAAATCTACACGTCTTCATGACTGGCACGTTGCCGCCGGCGCCAAGATGGCGCCCTTCGCGGGCTACGAGATGCCAATTTCCTACCCGAGCGGCGCGGTCGAAGAACACAACATCACGAGGAGATCGGTCGGCCTCTTCGACATCGACCACATGGGACAGCTCATCGTCTCCGGTCCCGAAGCGGACGCCTTCGTCTCCCATACCGTGAGCGGCGCGGTCCTCGACATGAAGGACTGGGATGCGCGCTATTCCCTCCTACTCGACGAGAAGGGCCTCGTCCTCGACGACCTCTTCGTCTATCGCCTTCCCCGCGAGCGACCCGAAGAAGGGCGCTGGTGGATCGTCGTCAACGCCTCCAACCTCGAGACCGATGTCGCCTGGTTCAACACGCGGGCCAAGGAATGGAAGGGCTCCGTCAAGATCGAGGACGTCTCCGACCCCACCTATATGATCGCGATTCAGGGGCCCAAGGCCATCGAACTCCTCGATCTCATGGCCGACCGGAAGGTTTCGGCCTTTCCCCGCTTCACCTCCGACGAAATCGTCATAGAAGGCACCAAGATCCTTTTCGGTCGGACAGGCTATACCGGCGAGGATGGCGGCGAACTCTTCTTCCCGGCCGAGAAGGCCATGGCACTCTGGGAGGCCTTCATCAGGGCCGGCGAAAAGCATGGTATCGAGACGAAGGCCATCGGCCTCGCGGCCCGCGACTCCCTCCGTTTCGAGGCGGGCATGCCGCTCCATGGCCACGAGATCAGCCCGACGATCAACGCCCTCGAGGCGGGCTTCAAGTGGGCCTGTGATTTCACCAAACCCGATTTCGTCGGCAAGAAGGCCCTCGAGGCCATCGCCGCCGCCGGCCTCCCGCGCAAGCTCGTGGGTCTCGAGATGAGCGGCGGCGTGCCCCGAGAGGGCTACGAAGTCCAGTCTCCCGACGGCCGCAAGATCGGCGTCTGCGTCGCCGGCATGTTCTGCCCGACGACGAAGAAGTACGCGGCCAACGCCTTCGTGAGCCCCGAGTTCTCCAAGGTCGGCACCGAGCTCGCGATCGTCGCCCACGGAAAACCCAAGTCGGCCGTCGTCGTCAAGCGCCCGCTGTACCTGCCCGCCTACCGGCGCTAGGTCGGAGCGCCGCCACACGGAGATAACAACCTGCGGCTTCGCGCTTCGGCGTCAACGCCTTCCCGCGGAGCCCAAGCCCCCGCCCCTCGCCGAGGACGCGGATATGATACTAGTTACGAGGAGTCTTACATGAAGCTCGATTCTGCCGCCCGCTACCAGAGTTCGCACGAGTTCGCCCGCAAGGAGGGCAATGTCTACGTGATCGGCCTCTCCGACCACGCCCAGGAGGCCCTCGGCGACATCGTCTACGTCGAGCTGCCCGAGGTGGGCAAGACCTTCGCCAAGGGCGGGACTTTCGGTGTCGTCGAGTCCGTCAAGGCCGCCAGCGATCTCTATCTGCCGATCGGCGGCAAGGTCGTCGCGACCAATGCCGCCCTCGGAGGCGATCCCGCTCTTCTCAATAGGGACTGCTACGGCGAAGGCTGGCTCGTGAAAATCGAAGCCACCGATGCCGCGGAGTTTAATGCCCTCATGGATGCCGCCACCTACGAGAGGGAAGCGGGCAAGGAGTAAGTCATGCCCTTCATCGCAAATTCCGACGCCGACCGCAAGGCAATGCTCGAGGCCGTCGGCGTCTCGTCGATAGAGGAACTCTTCGCCGACATTCCCAAGGCGAAGCGCTTCCCCAAGCTCGGGCTTCCCGAGGGGATTTCCGAACTCGAGGTGACCCGCGAGATCGAGGCGATGGCCTCGAAGAACCTCGCCGCCTCGAGCTGCGCATGGTTCCTCGGAGCCGGTGCCTATAACCACTTCATCCCGGCCGCCGTGGGCGCCATCTCGTCCCGCGGGGAATTCCTGACCGCATATACGCCTTACCAGCCGGAAGTCTCCCAAGGCACCCTCCAGGCTATCTTCGAGTACCAGTCGATGGCCGCGGAGCTTCTTGGCATGGAGGTGGTGAACGCCTCCCACTACGACGGCGCCACCGCCCTCGCGGAGGCGGTGCTCATGGCCTGGAACCATGGCGGATCGCGGAACAAGGTAGTCCTTCCCGCGGCACTCCACCCCGAGTACAAGGACGTCATCAAGACCTACTTCGCCGCCTTCGATGTCGTGCTCGAGGAATACGAGGGCGAGCCCTCCGAAGCGAGCGTCGACGCGACGACCTCCTGCGTCGTGGCTGCCTATCCCGATTTCGAGGGAAGGATACGCGATCTCAAGGCCGGTGCCGACAAGGCCCACGCCGCGGGCGCCGTCTTCATCGTCCATGCCGATCCGATCATGTGCGCCATCCTCAAGAGCCCCGGCGAACTCGGTGCCGATATCGTCACCGCCGAGGGCCAAGCCCTCGGCAACGCGATGAATTTCGGCGGGCCTTGGCTCGGCATGATGGGCGCGACTTCCAAGCTCATGCGTAAGATGCCCGGCCGCATCGTCGGCCAGGCCCAGGACCACGAGGGCCGACGCGGTTTCGTCCTCACCCTCACCGCCCGCGAGCAGCATATCCGGCGCGAGAAGGCCGTTTCGAACATCTGTTCGAACCAGGGCCTCGTCATGCTTCAGGCCTGCGTCTACATGGCTTTGATGGGCAAGAACGGCATGCGCACGATAGCGGAACTCTGCTGGAACAAGGCCCATTACGCGGCTTCGGAAATCGCCAAACTGCAGGGCTACAAGGTGGCCGGTGGCGACTTCTTCAAGGAATTCGTGGTGACGACCCCCGTACCCGCTTCCGCCATCGTCGAGAAGCTCTCGCGTAAGGGCGTCGTCCCCGGACTTGCCCTTTCGAAATACGACGCGAAGCGGCCTAACGAGCTCCTCGTCTGCGTCACCGAAATGTGCACGAAGGCCCAGATCGACCTCCTCGCGGCCTCGTTGAAGGAGGTCGCAAAATGAATCTCGCGCCCGAAAAACTCATTTACGAGATGTCTTCACCCGGTCGCATCGGCGTTTCCCTGCCGACCTGCGACGTGCCCGCGACGCCGCTTCCCCGCGAGCTGGCGCGCGAGAGCCTCAAGCTTCCCGAGGTTGACGAGCTTTCGGTCATCCGGCACTTTACGCGCCTTTCGCAAAAGAACTACTCGATCGATACCCATTTCTATCCCCTCGGTTCCTGCACGATGAAGTACAACCCGAAGATCAACGAGCAGGCGGCCGGACTGCGCGGTTGGCGCGACGCCCATCCCCTCGCCGGCGACGAATTCAGCCAAGGCGCCCTCGAGCTGATGTATCGTCTGCAGGAAAGCCTCTGCGAGATCGGCGGTTTCGCGGCCGGCAGTCTCCAGCCGGCGGCCGGCGCCCACGGCGAACTCTCGGGCGTCTTCGTGATCCGGGCCTGGCACCAGTCGCGTGGCGACCACAAGCGCACCAAGGTCCTCATCCCCGACTCGGCCCACGGCACCAACCCCGCCACCTGCACCATGGCCGGCTTTACGACCGTCCCGATTCCCTCCGACGCGGAGGGCGGCGTCGACCTCGCGGCCCTCAAGGCCGCCTTGGACGACACCGTCGCGGGAATCATGATCACCAATCCCAACACCTTGGGCCTCTTCGATCGCAATATCGAGGAGATCGCGAGGCTCGTCCACGCGGCGGGCGGCCTCGTATACGGCGACGGCGCCAACATGAACGCGGTGACGGGCGTGTTCAAACCGGGGCATTCCGGCATCGACGTGATGCACTTCAACCTGCACAAGACCTTCTCGACGCCCCACGGCGGCGGCGGACCCGGCGCGGGCTTCGTCGGCGTGAGCAAGGAACTCGCGGATTTCCTCCCCGGTCCCATCGTCGCGAAAAAAGGCGAGGGATTCATTCTCACAATGCCCACGAAATCCATAGGCAGGGTCAAGTCCTTCTACGGCAACTTCGGGGTCCTCGTCCGGGCATTTGTCTACGTGCGGATGCTCGGCGCGACCGGTTTCCGCAGGCTCGCGGAAAACGCCGTGCTGAACGCAAACTATCTCAAGGTCAAGGTCGAGAAGAGCTACAAGGTCAAGTATCCGAGGCGCTGCATGCACGAGTTCGTCGCGATGGGCGATATCGCCCCCGGCGTGCATACGCTGGACATCGCCAAGCGCCTCATCGACTACGGCTTCCATCCGCCGACAATCTACTTCCCCCTCATCGTTCCCGAGGCGATCATGATCGAACCCACGGAGACCGAGGACAAGGAAAGCCTCGACGCCTTCGCTGACGTGCTCGCCAAGATCGCCCAGGAGGCCGTGAGCAATCCCGAGCTCCTCCATAACGCCCCCACCACCCCCCCCGGCGGCCGTTTGGATGAAGTCGGCGCGGCGCGGAACCCGGGACTGTGCTTTAGGAACTGAGAGGCGCGCCGACTCTCGGGCCGCGCAAGCGGCCCGCAAGAAGATCGTCCCATTTGGGACGGTCTTCTTGCTTTTGGCGATACGCAGTCGTGAGGCCACGAGAATCGCGCCTATGGTCATTTCAAGCTATAATTAATCTTGTATCCGTATTTTCGCGGCGTGGAAACTCTTTCGCCAAGGAGGGGTTATGTTCCGCTTGCCGTATTTTTACCTGATCCTGTCCATGATCCTGGGGGGGGCGGAGCTGTTCGCCCAGGACGGGGAAAACGATTCCTCATTTCCGCCTTCCGTGATCGCGTCGGCTGGAGCCGAAGATGCCGCTATCTATGCGGATCTCCTCGAGAGTTTGCTGGCCGGCGACTTTGCCCGGGCCGAGGACGATAGGCGAAAGCTGGCGAGCTCATGGCCGTCCTCGCCCTTCGTCGCCAAGGCCGAGGCGATGATGGCCCGCTATGCGAGGCTCCGCGACACCTCTGGCATCGTTCCTTTCTATATTGGCAATATGATTACCGGCACAGCGATTTCCGCCTTGGTGCCATCATATTTGATCGGTTACCAGATCACGAACCAGGCGGCCAACGGTGCCCTCTACCTAGGCGGGGCTGGCCTTGGGCTCGCATCGGCCTGGCTCATGTCGAAGGAAGGCGATTTTTCCCTGGCCAGAGAGCTATGGATCGAGAGCGTGACGGCCCTGTCGGCGATGTCTTGGTTCCTCCTCTACGATGCCTACTACCCGATGCCTCCCTACGACCCGAACGCGGTCGTGGACTTGACCGCAGCGATTCCAGCGCGCGATCGCATCGAGTTTCTGGGGCTTTCCGCTGCGCTGCTGGCGGGAAGGGGCCTTAGTTGGGCTCTTATTGGCCCGGAAGAGCCTTCTTTGGGGCGGGCGGCCTTCGCCGCCCAGGCCTCCGCCTGGTCCCTCTATTATGCATTTGCAATTATGGAAGGCCTCGTACAGACCCAGGATTCCAAACTTCTTGCCACGGTGCTCGTCGTCGCCGGCGATGGGGCTCTTGCCGCAGGGGCCATGACCTGGGATCGGCTCGGCTGGAGCGCCTATCGTTCGGGCCTCATTTCGGTGGGCGGGATCGCCGGCATCCTTTTCGGGGCCGGAATCAACATGATCGCTGAAGGCCTCGCCTCCTCCCTCGATTCGAGAGTACCGAGCCTCATCATGATCGCCGGCGCCCTATCGGGGCAGACCGTCGCGGCCGTCCTCACCCGAGGAATGGCCGAAGAGCGAAAGGGGACTTCACGTCTGGGAATGGCCATCTATCCGGTGTTCGCGGGAGATTCCCCGGCTTTGGGAATTTCGGGTACAATTGCCTTATAATCGATCATAATGCTTTTAATAGTCGATCGGTATGGATAATAAATGAATTTATAATTACAAATAAATTAATAAAAAATAGCGCAACGCGATCTATGTCTGTGCCATATTCCATAAGGAGACCGCCGCAAGGCGGGATATCTGTTTATAGGAGGTCTCGATGGCCACAGACGGCTCGCAGCCGGGCGAAAAGAAGCTCGGTCCGCAATTCTCGAATCTCATGATAGACGAAGCGCCGCATTACGCGAATCGCTTCTTCTATTCCCTCGGATTCCTCGCGGCCACGAGTTTCGCCATGCTCGTGATAACGGGAGTGGTCGAGGTCTTCTTCGGATCCTCCTGGTGGCTGACCAAGCCCGCGGGAGTCTTTTTCCGGAGTCTCCATCTCTGGTCGACACAGGCTTTCATCGTCTTCATCCTCCTGCATCTTGTCGTGGTCTTTTTCACGGCGGGATACAGGGGGCCGAGGCGTATCACCTGGATCTTGGGTGTTGTTATGTTCTTTTTCGCCCTCATCGAGACCGAGCTGGGCTATGCCCTGAGAGGCGACTTTTCGACCCAGTGGCGGGCACTCCAAGGCGCCGACTTCTTCAATGGTTCCGGGCTCGGCTGGTGGATCAACCCTCTCAATGAACTCAAGGTTTTCGGTATCCACGTGGCGATCGTTCCCCTCGTGATCATCGGCGTGTTAGCCCTCCACTACACCCTCGTCCGATTCCTCGGCATCGCGACGCCGGCAAGGCCGGATGTGGAATATCGCATGGAGAAGGCCAACCATGTCGTCCTCTTCATGAGGGGCGGCGCCGTGGTCGTGTTGATTGTCCTCCTGGCGATCTTCCTCCCCTCGCCCTATCTCAAGCCCGTCACCATCGCGGAAGTGGCCACGAGCGATCCGGCCCTCGTCTCGCAGACGCTCGCCGGCGAGTTTGGAAGGCTCGAGCAGATCGGCGCCGATCCCGACGGGCGTGGCCTTACCACGGGCTACTCGGACAACATCCAGCCTTACACCTTCGACACGAGGACCGTCTTCGTCGATACGCCATGGAAGCAGATAGTCGCTTCGGGGCAGGTAGTGGACGACCTTGCCGCGATCGAGGCCCTTTCCGCGGATGACCAGAAGAAACTCGTCGACGGGGCTGTCGACTTCTTCGGGGACAACAAGACGGGCGTCAAGGAAGCGGACAACAAGCTGATCGGCGTGGTCAAACGCCTGACCTCTCTCGCCGCCTCGGGCTGGTACGACAGCGCCCTCAGGGGGATGAGCACGGTGGGTGACAATACCTATCAGCTCCGTTTCCTCTCCGACCTCGGCGTCCTCGAGGACAAGGCCGACAAGCTCCATATGCTCACCGAACAGTGGGGCATGCTCCGCGAGGAAGAGAACGGAAGACCCGGCGCCTGGTGGCTGGCCCCCATTGGCCTGCTCAACAAGACGATTCTCGCGCAGGACGACAATGGCGATCGCGACGGCGCCTATATCCTGGGCATTCTCGTGATCCTTCTCGCCGCCATTCCCTTCATCCCCGGAGTCAATAAAATACCGGTGGGGCTCAAGCTCTACACTCTCTTCCAGCGCAAGCCAAAGAAGTGATGCCCGGCGGAGCGCCTTGGCGGCGCTCCGCCTCCGCCGCGACTTCGAGGCTAGCTCCGCCTCGGTCCGCGGCCGTGGTGTGCCTGCCGGGAATCGCCTCCTTTCCGTGGCCTTTGATTGAACATCGCTTCGCTATTTCGCTATATTGCTCCTCCATGAATGACAACTCCGAATCCAAAAGCAGGTCCTATACCGTCATAGGCATAGCGCTCGCGATGTTTCTCGGCGCCTTGGACCAAACCATCGTCGCCACGGCCATGCCCAAGGTGGTCGCCGAGCTCCATGGCATCGAGCGCTTTACCTGGGTTACGACCGCCTACCTCCTCGTGTCGACCCTCCTCATCCCGATTTATGGGAAGCTTTCCGACATCATGTCGCGGCGAATCCTCGAGATCGGAAGCGTCGTTCTCTTCCTCATCGGTTCCGCGCTGTGCGGTATTTCCGGAGAATGGGGGACCCTTCCCATCCTTGGCGATGGAATGAACCAGCTAATCCTTTTCCGCGCAGTGCAGGGCTTCGGCAGCGCGGGTCTCTTCGCCCTCGCTTTCATCATCGTCTCGGACCTCTATCCTCCCCGGGACCGAGCGAAGATATCGGGCGTCTTCGGGGCCGTCTTCGGTCTTTCGAGCATCTTCGGCCCCCTCGTCGGCGGCTTCCTGACCGACAATGCGGGCTCCTGGCTCCCCGGCGTTTCGGGCTGGAGGTGGGTCTTTTACGTCAACGTGCCTATCGGGGCGGTCGCGCTCTGGTTCCTCGTCACGAAGATGCCGCACTATCACCCCAAAGACGACACCCACGAGTTCGATATCCTTTCCGCGGCCCTGATGCTGGCGGGCTTCGCTCCCCTCATCCTCGCCCTCCAGCTCGACAAGACGCAGTATCCCTGGGGTAGCTTCCAGGTGCTCGGCCTTCTCCTGGTCTCAACCCTATTCATGAGCCTTTGGATCGTGCATTCCCTCAAGGCGAGGCATCCGATCCTCGATCTCAGGCTTTTCGCCAACAAGGTCTTCACCTGGAGCAGCGTCGCCAGCTTCTTCTTCGGCGGCGGCTTCATGGCGATCATCATATTCCTGCCGATCTATATGGTCTTCGCCCAGGGCGTGAGCGCCACCGGAGCCGGCGTGAGCATCATCCCCCTTTCGATGGGAGTGGTCCTCGCTTCTACCGCCTCGGGTCCACTCATCACGAAGATCGGCAAATACAAGGGCTTCATGCTCTTCAGCGCCGTCGTCTCGATCGTTTCGTTCTATCTTATGAGCACCCTCACGACCGATACGCCTTACTGGCAGGTCGTCCTCTATATGTTCATAGTAGGTATTGGATTCGGCCCGGCCCAGTCCGTCTTCGCCTTGGCGAGCCAGAACGCGGTGGAGCCTCGCAAGATCGGACAGGCTACGAGCGCGATACAGTTCAATCGGCAGATCGGTTCGGTGATTTGCGCTGCCGTCCTTGGCGTGGTATTCAACCAGACTCTCGCTGATGCCCTGCCCCGGCACGGTATCGATGTCTCGAAGATGCCGGGCGGGCAGTCCAGCTCCCTGGGCGACGGGCCCGCGGAAATCAAGTCGGCGATTATCGCCGGTTTCGACGACACTATCGCCAAGTTCGACAGGCTATTTACCCTTCGAGGCGCCGACGCCAGGACAGCCCTCGATGCCATCCTCGCGGACCCCAGTCTTCCGGCCGAATACAAGGACAGGCTCAAGGCGGGCACTCCCTCGATGCAGATCGATGCGGCCTTCGAGGCCCTCGTCTCCGATGTGGCAAGGGGCGATGGAAGGGACCTTGGCCGCCTCCTCGATGCCGATGCACAGGCCACCGGCGGCGGCCCGGGTCTTGGATCCTCCATCCCAAACGCCGCGCGTGACATGCTTCTCCGGCTGGCCGCCGCCCCCGCGGCTGTCCGCGCGAGCCAACTCCCGGCCGTGAAGGCCGAGATCGATGCGCGGAAAGCTGCCGTCGAGGATGCCGCGAGCGCGGCGGCATCGAAGGCCGTCCATACCGCCCTCGAGACGGCGAAGACGAGCGTGGCGGATAAAACCGTGGAAGGCATGAAGGCCTCCTTCGCCGACGGAGTCGGAAAGGTTTGGTACTACGGCATATTCTTGATGTTCGCCCTTCTTGTCTCGGTCATAATGATTCCCAGCCTGAAGCTAAGGGGCAAGACGGAGTCTCGGGGTGATGGGGAGGGAAGGGTCTCCGCCGTTCACTGAGCCCCGCGGAGGGCACGTTAGGCCCAATCGGTGCAAGTCCGATGCCCCTGCCGCGACGATAGCCTTTCGGGGAAAAGATGCTATACTCCGTCCATGCTTCCGCCTTCGCGTGTCGGGCGTAGCGTAGTTTTCAAAACCTTCGCCCTCGCCATCCTCGCCGTCGTCGCGCTCTTCGCCTGCGGCGATTCCCTCCATGGGGACGTCCCGCGCGCGGTCGACGGCGTCATCGATCTCCGAGGCTGGGATTTCGACCGGGGTCCGCTATCCCTTGTCGGGGCATGGCTTTTCGCCTCGGGGAGGCTCTACAGTCCGGCCGAGGCCGCGGCAGGCGGGAATTTCGTACCACATAACGTTCCGGACCGCTGGGCGGGTGCCGAGGCGGGAGGGGCGATGGGGCAGGGGGCTGCGACCTACCGCCTCAGGCTCCTCCTGCCCCCCGATTCCAGCGATCTTGCCCTGCGCTTCACGACCGTTTCCACGGCCTTCTCGCTATTCGCGGATGGCCGGCTGATCGGCGCTGCGGGAAGGCCTGCCTTCGATCCCCGTCTCGCAAAGCCCGCATACCGACCGAGCGTGGTCCCCCTGCCGGAAAGCCGGGATGGCAGCCTCGAGATTCTCATCCAGGTGTCGAACCACGAGTACCGTTCGGGGGGGCTCTGGAGGCCCATCGAGATCGGGAGGACCGAGAGGCTCGTCTCGGCCCGTTTTTTCAACCAGGCCTTCGCCATCGGCCTCGCGACAGCCCTAGCCGCCATGGCGGTCCATGCCCTCATCCTCTTCATCCATCGACCGCGCGACAGGAGCTATCTTTATTTCTGCGTCTTCGCCCTCCTCGTCGCCCTGCGCTCCCTCGCCACGGGCGAGTACAGCATCGTCGACATATTTCCCGACATCCCCTTCGGTGCCCTCATCCGCCTCGAATACCTGACCGCATATCTCACGATTCCCTTCGCGACGCTCTTCTTCTTTTCGGTCTTCTCGGCCGAAATCAGCCGCAGACTCCTGTGGCTCCTTTTGCTTCCACACATGCCCTTCGCCTTCTTCATCCCCTGGGCCCCCCTGCCGCTGCTTACGAGCACGATCACCTATTATTACCCGATCGCCTTCATCCTCATCGTCTGTGTCGGCATCCTCATCCTGGCCAAGGCCGCCGTCAGGAAGCGCCCGGGAGGGTTTATCCTCCTCCTCGCCAGCGCCATCGTCGTCCTCGCCGCCATAAACGACATGCTGTTTTCGTCCTTCATGATATCGAGTTTCAATATCCTCCCTTCGGCGATGGCCCTCTTCATGCTGCTCGAGGACTTCGTTCTTTCGCGGCGCTTTTCGCTGGCCTTCGACGACATCGAACGCCTGTCCGAGGAGCTCAGGCGCTCCAACGAGCTGCTCTCCTGCGAAATCGAGGGCCATCGCGAGGCCCGTGGGCATATGGAGCTCCTCCTCGCGGAAAAGGAGACGCATCTCCAGGAGATACATCACCGCATCAAGAACAGTCTTCAGATGGTTTCGAGCATCGCGGGCCTCCAATCCCATCGAGTTCTCGACGAAACGGCGGCGAAGGCACTTTCCTCGCTCCGCGATCGCATACGGGCGATCAGCATGGTGCACGAGAAACTCTATGAATCGGGCGTCGACGACAGGCTCGATCTCCGCGATTACGCGAGGGAGCTTCTCGAGCGCATCGCCTTGGGGCTCGGAACGGACGCGAAAGCCGGTATCGGCCTCGAATGCCGCGAAACGCGGGTGCCCGCCTCCTACTGCATAGATCTCGGTCTCGTGCTCGCCGAGCTCGCGGCGAACGCCTTCCGTCACGGCTATGATCGAGACGGTCAGGGGAGTCTGCATGTGGCGATCGAGGATGCCGAGGCCGGCTTCGTCCTGACTGTGGAGGATGGGGGGCCCGGCTTCCCCGAGGGATTCTCGACGGAGGAGCTCTCATCGCTCGGATTCAAGATAATCACGAGTATCACGAAATCGCGTGGCGGAAGCTGCGAGGTTTCTACGGGAAAGGGTGGTCGCGTCCGTGTGGTCCTCCCGATGAGAAGGGGCGAGCGGGAAACGCTCGATCCCGAACAGGGTTCCGGCAGGCTAGCGGAAAATCCATGAGTTGCGGATCTGCCGCTCAGGCAAAGGGGTAGGATATGGCGAAGGAAAGAATTCTCGTCGTAGAGGACGAGCCGATAGTGGGCGAAGAGATCAGAGAGGACCTAGAAAGCCTCGGCTACGTCGTGCCCCTCGTGCTTTCGTCGAGCGAGGGGATTGCCGAGGCCGTGAACGACTGCAAGCCCGATGTCGTCATAATGGACATCAGACTCGAAGGCTCTTCCGACGGCATAGACGCGGCCTATCGGATCAAGGCCGAGTTCGACATACCGGTGATATACCTTACGGCCTATTCCGATCCGGAAACGCTCGCCCGGGCGGCGCGGACAGCCCCGGCCGCCTATCTCATAAAGCCCTTCAATGAAAGGGAGCTTGCCGCCAATATTTCGATGGCTCTCTCCTCTCCCCGCTCGGCTCCCCGCCTCGCGCACCATGCGGCCAGGCGCCTCCCGATGACGGAGCCCTTGCTCGAGATCCTCGAGTTGCCCGCGCTTCTCCTCGACGTGGCCGGTGGCATCGTCCACGCCAACCATGCGGCTCTCGACCTGTTCGGCCTCGCGAATATCGAGGGCGCCCGGGGGCAATCGCTTTCCCGCTTCATAGATTTCGGGGTGAGTGCGATGCCGTCGAGGGATGGAGTCGAGACCAAGCGGCTCGTCGTCTCGGCCGACGGGAGCGCCAAGAGCGTCGTCCTCAGGGTCGAGACCCTGACGCGGGAAGGCGGAGAGTCTTCCGGTTCGCTGGTGATCCTCGACCGCATGAGCGCGAAGGAGCGTGGTCTCCTCGAGAGTTCGGCCGATTCGCTCAATGCTGTCTTTCTCGCCAACCTGCCCGGACCCGACGCGGCTGGTCCGGGCTATGTGACGGACGGCTTTCTGCTGCCCTGTCCCTCGGGTTCGGGCGACCTGTACGATGTCTTCCCCATGGAGGGGGATCGCTTCTGCTTCTTCGGTCTCGATGTGATGGGACACGGTTCCCTCGCCTCCCTCGTCGCCTGGCAGCTTCGGGAGCTGATCCGGCGTCTCGTCGCGGAGGATGGGAGCCTCGGGCCGAAGGCCCTCCTTGCCAAGGTCGACGAGAGCTATCGCGGCAACAGGATCGGCGTCGATCCCATCTTCTTCAGCATCGCGATCGGCTTCGTCGAGCGCGCCACCGGCCGCTTCGTCCTCGTCAGGGCCGGGCATCCTCCCCTCGTGCTCCTCCCCGCGGGTGGGCCAGCGGAGGCTTTGATTGGGGAGGGTCAGGCCCTGGGCTTTTCGGAAAAGCCCGCCCTTGTCGAGATCGAAGGCATGATAGGTCCCGGAGGAAGGCTCCTCGTCCTGTCTGACGGTCTCTTCGAGGCCTTCGAGCGCAGGGATAGGGATCTCCAGGCCGTCGTACGACTCGTCGAGGGAAGAAGGGACTTGCCCCTGGTCGATTTCGTCCAATCGGCCAGGGAGGAGGCCCAGGAGGAATGCGCCTCCGACGACGCCTCCTTCCTCGTGATCGAGCGCCGCGTGGGCGATCGAAAGCCGGTGTCTGGCTCGCCCTCTCCCTACGCCTTGTAGCCACCGTACTCCTTCGCCGCGTCGACCATGGCGAGGATGTTCTCGGGGGGGACCTCGTTCATGATGGTATGGACGGCCGCGAGCATGTAGCCGCCGCCGCTTCCGAGCGTGTCGATGACTCGCCTCACTTCCGCCTTGACCTCCTCGGGGCTGCCGTAGGGAAGGATGCGCTGGGTATCGATGGCTCCGCAGAAGACCAGGTTGTCCCCATACTCCCGCTTGAGGCGGGGGAGGTCCGACATTCGGCCGGCGCTCGACTGGATGGGGTTGAGGATGTCGACGCCGAGCTCGATGAAGTCGGGAATGAGATCGTAGACGTCTCCATCGGTGTGGAAGAAGACTTTCGCCTTCGTCCTCGATTTGATGAAGTCGATGAGATCGGCGTGGACCGGCCTGAGTATTTCCCGATAAGTCGTGGGCGATATGAGGAGATTTTCCTGCATCCCCAAGTCGTCGCCGATCTTGATCATGTCGAGGGCGTCGCCGGCCTCGTCGAGGAAATGGCCCATGAGGGTCTTGCAGAGGCCCTCGATTTTCCAGAGCAGGGCCGAGGCGAACTCGGGTTCGGCCACCATGTCGGCGAGGAAGTTGTCGAGGCCGCGCATCGCCTGGGCCCTCTCGAAGGGAAAAAGGAGCCAGGGGCAGCCGATGACGGCGTGTCGGCCGTCGGCCGCGAGGGCGCGGGCTTCGGCCCGAACATTGGCCACCCTCGTGGGGTCGTCCATGTCGGGCCAGGGGTAGGCTTCGATCTCGGCGATCGAGGTCGCCGCCGCCAGCGGATGGATGCCGGGATACCAGGAACCGGGCTCGATCTCCTTGGCGCCTCCGCCCCAGTCGTCGATAAAGTCGGCGTGCGGCGGCCGCGCCTTGGCCCTTTCGTACACGAAGGCGGGAAAGCGGTCGAGGATTGATCGCGTGTCGGCGCCGAGGCGTTCGAGGATTCCCTCGGTGGGAAGCGCCGTGCCCAGCTCCGGCCAGTCATAAATATAACGATCTCCCGGCTCTTCCCCGAGAAGGGCCGCGAGGGCGCGGTACGATTTCATCTTGATGCCCGTGGCGTTCGTGCCGCCGATGACGAGGGGCACCCGGTCGGGTTCCTCGTGAGCCAGGGCGGCGAGCACTCGTTCTCGTCCTGTCAAGGCGATCCTCCTTGCCGCGATTGCGACATAAGATCATCATATCAGGCGACGCGTGGCGATGCCACGGTCCTCGATTCCTGCCTTCGGGGGGTTCGCTCGTGTCTTTTTTTCGCTTCTGGATACTTCCGCCCCTGGTCGGGGGCATCATCGGCTGGTTTACGAACTGGCTAGCGATCAAGATGCTCTTCAGACCCCTCAAGGAATGGCGTATCTTCGGCCTGCCTGTGCCCTTCACGCCCGGCATCCTCCCGCGGGGCCGCGCGAGATTGGCCTCGAGCATCGGGGAAATGGTGGCCGCCGAGCTCTTCACCGCCGACATTCTCAGGGCCAGAATGGCCGCGCCCGAGGTATTCCAGGCCCTCGAGCGCGGCATCGGCGAGGGACTCTCCGAGGCCGGCTCCCGCGACGCGGGCGAGACGCTCGCTGCCGCGCTCGACGCGGCGGAGGAAGGGCCGCTCGCCGAGCTGAGCGCCGAGACCTGGAGGAGGCTTGCCGCTTCGCCGGCCTTCGCGGGCGCACTCGAGGCCTCGATCGCGACGGCGATGGTCTCGCTCGAGGCCGTTCCCCTCTCTGTCGTCCTCCCACCCGAAGGAGCCCGCGATATTGCCATGCGACTCTTCGCCCCGGACAACGCGGAGAGGCTCAGGTCGGCCCTCGTTCGCGGCATCGAATCCATATTCGATGTAAAGGATTCGCGGACAGGGATCCAGGGTGGAGCCGGCTCGACGCCCGGCCTCCTCACTCAGAGGGACGACGGCGGATCCATGGGGGCTTCGAGATTGGCCGATCTCATCCCTCCCGAGGTTCTCGAGCCGATTGTGAGGGCGCTCTCCGAGGGTCTCTATCGCGCAGCGGTTCCTGGAGTCGAATCCCTCTTGGGCGGGCCTGGCATGAGGCGGAGCATGGAAGAGGAGGCGAGAGGGATCGTCCATGGAGCCATCGAAAGACTGGGCCTCGTGCAGCGACTCTTCGTCGGTCTCGCGGGTTACGAGCGCAAGTTGTCCGAAACCATGCCCGAAACCCTGGAGGATCTCGTCGCGTCGATCTCGCGTCTCCTCCGCGATCCGGCGATGCCCGGACGCGTCTCGGAATCGGCCATCGACGCCTTCTCCTCGATGGCCAGGGAGCCGCTTTCCCGGGCCGCTTCCGGCATTCTTTCCCGCGAAGCTGCCTTCGCGGCGGCCGACGCCCTCGTCGATGCGCTGCGCGACCACGGGCCGGCCTTGGCGGGGCGAGCCGCCGAACTCGCGACGGCTGGGGCAGGCGCCACCATCGGCGGCTTCATGGGCGGCCTCGGGATTTCCTCCGAGGCATTGGCCCGCGACGCATCGCGATCGCTCGCGACCTTTCTATCCGGGCAGTCTATAGCCGGGGGAGAGTCCGATGGCTCGGGAGGGAATGGCGCGAAGGAGGGTGGGCCCAGCCTCAATGCCGCCTCGGCCCGCTTTGCCGAGGTCCTCGCTTCGGGTCTGCGCGGGACGAGCCTCGGCGAGCTCACCGGCCTCGACGAGGCGCGCCGAAAGGAGCTTTCGTCTTGGCTCGCGCGCCGGGCCATCGACCTCGTCGCCGCGCAGACGGAGCGCATCCTCGAGGGAGTCGATATTCGCGCCATGGTGGTCGATCGCATCGACGAACTCGAGATGATCGAGGTCGAGCGACTCATCCTCGGCATCGTCGACCGAGAGCTCCTCTGGATTACCATCATCGGCGGCGTCCTCGGCGCGGCGATAGGCCTCATTCAGTCGCTGCTGGCCTTGCTGCACTAGCGAGGATCGCCGGGCTGCGGCGTCGCCGTGGGCGGCGTCGCCGAGACGAGGGGGGCGGCAGCCATCTGGGGGCCGAAATCCTCGAGGTTTCTGAAACGCGTCCGCGAGGTCGAGAGGGCCTCGTAGTACTTTCTTTTGCGGGATATCTCCTTGCGATTCGTTATGAGGAGGTCGAAGCCGCTCCATACGAAAAACCAGGAGGGGATGAGGACGAAGTCGCCGAAGAGGGGAAGAAAGGAAAAACGCTCCACCACGAGGTTGGCCCCGATAGAGAGCACGAGGCCGATGGCGAGGTAGAGCAGGGACAGGCGCTTCGCCTTGCGGTCTTCGCGGAAGTAGTTATCCCGCCGCTCGTCGAAGAAAGAGCGCATGCGTTCGACGATCAGGAGCTCGTGATCGGCGCGGCGGAGTGCCGAGGGTAGAATGAAGACGATCTCCAGCTCGGATAGCTTGCGGGTGCGACGCAGTCGGACATGCAATTCGTCGAGGAGATCCCATGAAAGCGCGCGCTCTCCGTAGTCCCGGATGTCGAAGTCGGAAAAGAGGTCGTCGTAGCTGTCGAGGGCGATGATTATCTCCATTGCCGGAATTGTAACGCCAAATGCTCCGGGATGCCCGCCCTTTGGACTCGTCCCCGGAAGGGGGAGGAGTACCTTCCCCCCTTTCCGAGCCGTCTGACGGCAATGAGCGGTCGGTGGATCAGGGCACGAGGACTATCTTCCCGAAGGCGCCTTTTTCCATCACCGCGCGATGCGACTGGGCCGCCTCGGCCAGGGGCAGTTCCTTTCCGACGACCGGCTTGACGACCCCGCTTTCCATTCCCGCGGCGAGGGCCGCGTGGATCTCGGCCTCTTCTGCCGCCTTTACCGCCCAAAGCGTAAATGCGTGTATCGCGGCCCTGCGGCTCATCAAGTCCCTCGGCGTGATAGTGACGTCGCCCCTGCTCCCGATGATCACGACACGGCCTTCGGGGGCGAGGAGCTTGAGGTCCTTGCCCAGGTTGACGTTGGCCAGCATCTCGAGAATGACATCGAAGCCTCGGCCTCCCGTGGCATCGAGGAGCTTTTCGATATAGCCGGCTTCGTCGTGATCGAAGACGCCTTGCGCGCCTTCTCGTAGCGCGAGTTCGCGACCCCGTGGACTGCCGGCCGTGCCGAAGGCGGGGATACCCCTGGAATGCGCGATCTGCAGCGCGGCGATGCCCACCCCGCCAGAGGCTCCATGGACGAGGAGGGTTTCTCCGGGTTTGGCCAGGGCTTGGTGGAAAAGAGCGTGGTAGGCCGTGCCGTAGGGGACATAGATGCCGGCTCCCTGGGAAAAGCTGACGGCTTCCGGAAGGCTGTGGACCTGGGCCTCCGTAGCCAGCGCGAATTCCGCGTAGCTTCCCGAGATCGTGCGGGCCAGGTAGACCCGATCCCCGGGTCTGAAGCGACTCACCCCCTCGCCGATGGCCTCGACTATGCCGGCGCCGTCCGTTCCCGGCGTGTAGGGCAGAGGCGGCTTGATCGCGTAGGTTCCGCTCCTCGTGTAGGTATCAGCGGGGTTGACTCCCGCCGCCCCGACTCGAACGAGAACCTGGCCCGAGGCGGGTCGCGGTGTCGGAACCTCCTCCAGCTTCATGACTTCGGGACCACCGAATTCGCGGACGACAATGGCTTTCATCGAGGACTCCTCTCATCGGCCCTGAATGGCTTGGCGGCGATCGGGCCGTCGAGGAGGGAATATAGCATCCGAAGGAGGCGGCGCAAAATCGCGAAGCCGCGCGTCAAAAGCCCACTGGCGATCTGTCCTTCCATGGCCTCGCTTCTTCGAGCTGGCCGGCCAGGCTGAAGAGACCCGCCTCGTCGCCGAAGCGACCGACGAAGTGCATGCCCATGGGCATTCCGTCTGAGCTCCAGCAAAGAGGCACCGACATGGCCGGCTGTCCGGTGACATTGAAGACGGGGGTCCAGGGTATGAACTCGAAGGTCTGGGCGGCGAGGGCTTTGATGATGCCCATGGCCTTGAGGATGCCGCCGCCGTCGATCGCCCCTATGAGTCTTATCAGAGCCTTCTCTCCCGCGGAGGGCTGAAGCGAGCCTATTTCCACAGGAGGCTTGGAAAGGGTGGGGGTGAGGAGGAAATCGAAGTCTTCGCAGAAGGCGGCGATCTTCCGGGCCTCGACCTGGAGGTAGCGGGCTGCGCTCGCGTACTCGGAGGCTCCCATGGCCTTGCCCAGCATACCGAGACCGAAGGTGGAAGGATCGAAGTCCGTCACCGACACGCGCTTGCCCGCCGCGCGGGCGACCTCCTCTATATCGGCGCGGAGCTCGGCGGCGAGGATCGTGATGAAGGCCAGAGAGAAGGCATCTCCGTCCACGGGCGGTCGCGCCTCGACGAGGGTATGGCCCAGTCCCTCGAGGAGCCTGACGGTATCGTCGAGACCCCGCAGGAGTTCCTGGTCCACCTTTTTGCCGAGAAGGGGCGACGCGGTGAAGGCGATGCGCAGCTTGCCGGGGCGTCTGCCGACGGCAGAGAGAAAGCTGCCTTCGTGGGGTGGCGCGGCGTAAGGAGCGCCGATGTCGATGCCCTCGGTGGCGTCGAGGAGGGCCGCCGAATCGCGGACGGAGCGAGTGAGGGCGTGTTCGATCGCGAAACCGTGCCAGGCCTCGCCGAAGAGAGGGCCTGTCGGATTTCGGCCACGGGTGGGCTTCATGCCGAAGAGGCCGCAGGCCGAGGCGGGGATGCGGATGGACCCACCGCCGTCGCCCCCGGAGGCCATGGGCACGATTCGTGCCGCGACAGCAGCCGCGGAACCGCCCGACGAGCCGCCAGGCGTCCTCGAAAGATTCCAGGGATTGCGCGTGGGGCCGAAGGCCAGGGGTTCGGTGTAAGGCGTCAGGCCGAACTCCGGCGTGTTGGTCTTTCCCACGACGATGAGCCCGGCCTTCCGCCAGCGACGCACGAGTTCGCTGTCGACGGAAGCCGGCATATTCTTGAGGAGGCGGTTGCCACAGCTCGTCGGCACCCCGGCGATCGTGGCCAGGAGGTCCTTTGCCAGGAATGGCACGCCCGCGAAGGTCCCCTCCCTGGGGCTTTTCCCCGCATCCGCCCTCGCTCCGTCGTAGAGCTTCGTGACGACCGCGTTCAAGGCCGGATTGTGGGCTTCTATGCGGCGGATCGCCTCCTCTACGAGCTCGAGGGCCGAAACCTCCCCCCTCTGCACGAGTCCGGCGAGCCCTAAGCCATCATACTTATGATAATCGACGATGTTTGCCATGCTGCCTCCTGTCGCTCGAGGCTATTATAGTGCGGCAAAAACCGCGGCGCTTGCCTGCCCGATGAAAAAAAAGCCCTCCGGTGACTGGAGGGCCTTGCGAATGGCGGCGCGGAATCGGGGTTCCTCGGCCGGAAACACCGCGATGGTCGCGACCTAGAGATCCCCGATGGTCGCGAGCTAGAGATCCCCGATGGTCGCGACCATCACGGCCTTGATCGTGTGGAGGCGGTTCTCGGCCTCGTCGAAGACCTTCGAGGCGGGGGAGCGGAAGACCGCGTCGGCGACTTCCATGGATTTGAGTCCGTACTTCTTCTCGATGTCCTTGCCCACGTCCGTCTCGGTGTCGTGGAAGGCCGGGAGGCAATGGAGAAAGATGGCGTCGGGGTTCCCGGTCTTTTTCATGAACTCGGGGGTGACGGAATAGGCCTTGAGCTGGGCGATGCGCTCCTCGAACTTGGCTTCCTCGCCCATGGAGACCCATACGTCGGTGTAGAGGGCGTCGGCGCCCTTCAGGGCCTCGTCGACCTTATCAATACTGAAGAACTCGATCTTGGCGCCGGTCTTCGAGGCGACTTCCTTCATCTCCGCGGTGAGTTTCTCGTTGGGCCAAAGTTCCTTGGGAGCGAGGGCGACGAAGTGCAGGCCCATCTTGGCCGAACCGATCATGAGGGCATTGCCCATGTTGTTCCTGGCATCGCCGCAGTAGACCAGCTTAACCTTGTTGAGGGGCTTGTGCACGTTCTCCTCGATGGTAAGGAGGTCGGCGAGGATCTGGGTCGGGTGGTCGTCGTCGGTGAGACCGTTCCATACGGGGACTCCGGAGTACTTGGCGAGGTCCTCGACGAGCTGCTGCGAGAAGCCGCGATACTGGATACCGTCGTACATGCGGCCGAGGACCTTCGCCGTGTCCTCGACGGATTCCTTCTTTCCCATCTGCGAGTTGGTGAGGAAGGTCACGTTACCGCCCTCGTCCCAGATCGAGGTCTCGAAGGCGCAGCGGGTGCGGGTGCTCGCCTTGTCGAAGATGAGGACGACGTTCTTGCGGTTGAGGAGATTCCCCTTGATGCCCGCGCGCTTCTTGGCCTTGAGATCGCGGGAAAGGTCGAGAAGGTAGCGGATCTCCTCGGTGCTGAAGTCCTTGAGGGTGAGGAAACTGCGTCCCCTGAGATTGACGGGCATGAGGGCCTCCTTGAGTCGGATGATATCGAGCGATGTATAGCACCGGCGAGGGAGCTTGGTCAAGGAAGTGTTGAATGCATAATTATTTATGAGGGATGTATGCCCGCGCGGCCGAGCGTAGAAAGGCTCTGCGGGAAGCGGCTCGGCCTCCGAGACGCGGGCCTTGTGGATCGGGGGGTCAGGAAATATCATTCATATGGCTATGTTCCGATGACGGAACAAGGAGCAGGGCCATGGCAAAAACTGTGGAAGAAGGACCGGGGACGAGACATCACGGCGACGTGGCGAAACTTCGCGAGGGGGAACGAAGGGTCGTCACCATCCTCTTCGCCGACATGAAGGGTTTTACGGCCTTTTCCGAGCGCAGCGATCCCGAGGACGTCGATTCCCTGATAAGCGGCATCTTCGCCCGCTTCGAGTCCATGATCGCCGCCCGCGGCGGCAGCGTCGAAAAGTACATAGGCGACGCCTTGGTGGCGGTCTTTGGATATCCGGAAATGCATGAGGACGACCCCTGCAGGGCCCTTGAGGCTTCCCTCGATTTTCTCGGGACGATGGAAAGGGAAGGCGGGCCCGTCTTCCGCATCGGCATCCATACCGGCCTCGTCGCGACGGGTCGTCGCGGAGGCTTCGACGTCGTCACCGGCCATACGATGGCCGTGGCTTCGAGACTCGAGGCTTCGGCCCCTCCCGGCTTCATCCTCTGTTCCGCGACCACGCGCGAGGCCTGCGAAAAGCGCTTCGTCTTCGGAGAACGTCTTGATCTGGAACTGGCCGGCAAAGAGGAAGGCATCGCGGCCTACCGAGTACTGGCGCGGCGCCGGAGCGCTCCCGTCTTCGAGGGGCCCTTTCTCGGACGGGATGGCGAACTCGATCGCCTGGTTGGCTTCTATCTCCGGGGCCTTCGGGACGATCCCTGCGGCGTCTACGTGCTCGGCGACGGGGGCATCGGCAAGACGAGGCTCTGCGCCGAGCTCGTCGAAAGGCTCCACCGCTTTCCCGAATGGAAGTCCCCCGTCCTCTACCTGAATCCCGCGCAGGCCGGGGGGGCCGCCTACGCGGCGGTGGCGCGCGCGGTGGCGGCCCAGCTCGGTCTCGAGGGCGGGGACATCGGCAAGGAACTCGCCGCCGCCGCCGAAGGCAGGTTGGGTCTCGAACGGTCGACTTCGGAAATCGCCGCCGCCGCCCTTGGCGCCGGTCTCCTGCCTGCGGGGGCGAGGCTGGGCGGCCCTTCCCCCGCCACGATGCTTCGGGATCCCTCGGAGCTTCGGAGCCTCGTCGCCTTTCTCGACGCCCTTTTCGGCGAAGGTTCGGAGCTCTATCCGAGCCTGATCGTCCTCGACAACGCCTCGGCCCTCGATCCGGCGAGCCGTGCCTTGTTCCGCCTCTACCTCGTCGAGGCGAAGCATCGGCCTCTCTTTCTCCTCGCGGACCGGCATCCGGACGAGGGGCTGGCGGCCCTCTTCCGCTGCACGGAGCGCCTATGCCTTGGGCCTCTCTCCGACGCTGTCTCGGCCCTCCTCGTGCGCAGTCTCGGGCCCGAGGGCCTGGCCGAGCGCGAAATCGACCTCGTCGTCCGCCGCGCCCAGGGCTACCCGCTTTTCATCGAGGAATACGTCAAGCATCTCGGTCGGAACCGGGCCGTCGACGGCATCCCGGAGACCATCCAGAGCACTGTGCTCGCCTCCGTCGAGGGTTTCGACCCGCCGACGAGGATGCTCCTCGGGGCCCTCTCGGTGTTCCGCTATCCCTTCGCGGAAAACGATGTCGCGCAACTTCTCGCCAGGATCGAGGCGGAAGGGCGGAGCGATCTCGGCAACTCCCTGGCCTTTCTCGAGGAGGAGCGTCTTCTCTCGCGTCTCGACGACGGGCGCTACCGTTTTCGTCACACGATCATCAGGGACGCGATCTACGGTTCCCTGCTCAACCACAACAAGCGCATTCTCCACCAGGCAGCGGCGGAAATGGCCGAGGAAAGGGAGGCGCCGCCCGCCGAAATTTTCTGGCACCTGGCCTCCGGCGGCCACCGGGAGGAGGCGAGGCGCCTGCTCTTCGCCACCAGGCCCGTACTCTCGGAAGACTATGCGGGCCTCATACAGGATCTCCTCGATCACGCCGCACCCGATGAGGCCGGAGCGAAGGTGGACCTCCTCTTCTTCAAGTACGCCATCGCCTTCAACAGTCACGCCAGGGGAGGCGTGGAGGAGACGATGAGGGAGATGTATGATATAGCCCTTCGGGAGCGCAACCCCGCCTATCTCGCCAGGGTCTGCCATCTCTATGTCAGCCACTGCACGGGGACCCTCGAGCTCGAACGCGCCATCTATTTCGGGGATCGGGCGCTCAGCCTTTATGCCAAGGTCGGCGATCCCCGCGGCGACGCCAACGTCCGCTCCTTCCTGGTTCGCGCCCTCCTCCTGCGCGGAGATTTCGAGCGCGCCGAGACCATCATAGAGGGCATGGAACGCGGCAACGACTTCTGCGACTGGCACTACGCGGGAGCTCGGTATCTCTTCCACTTGATGCGTGGCGATTACGCCGAGGCTGAGGTCTGGAGGGGCAAGGCCGCCGATCTGGGCTCGGTCGGCGGGATGCCGCAGGCCGATGCCGAATTGCGCTACGGCATCGTGTCGGACTGTCCGGAAACCCTCGAGTTCGCGAAGGCCCTGGAGGTCGCCGAATCCGGTTCCCCGGACAAGAGCGAGATGGAAGGGCTTATCCGCTACTATGTCGCCCTCGCCTATGCCCGTGCCGCATTGGGGGAGACGAGCCGGGCCGAGACAGGTCTCGCCGAGGTCGATCGCCTATTCGCGCTGTCGGGCGACCCTGCCTTGGCGGTCGCCGGACTCCCCCTCATGACGAGGGCCCTTGCCCTCCTTGGTCGCAGGGATGAGGCCAGATCTCGGGCCCTTACCGGACTTGCCGGAGCGACGGCAGCGGGGAATTGGGTGGTTGCGCTCGATTTATATGTATTCCTCGGGGAAATGGCCCTCGAAGATAAAAAGCTGGCCGATTCGGTTTTTTGGCAGACCGAGGCCGCGGCCCTCTTCGAACGCCCCGTGTATCGCAGCCGAAAGACGGCGCTACGCTACCATCTCCTCAGGTGGGATCTGGCGCTGGAGCGCGGCGGAGAGGGAAGGGATCGGGCCGAGGCAGGCTCGACCGACGCGGAATACCGGGCTGCCAAGGAAGAGGCCCAGTCCGCGATGGAAGAGGCCAGACGCCTCTTTGGGGAGGAAAACGCCGCCCTCGGCTCGGAGGAGGCACGAAGGGCCCTCAGGGAGATCAGGGCCTTCGCGCCCCTCCTCGAATCCTAGTTGGCACGCTTTCGGGGATAGAGGAAGCGCTTGATGCTCTGCTTTGGCGTCTTTTCGAAGGGCTCATCCTGCCTTTCGACGCGACCTATCCGCGAGAAGGCGGCGAGCTTGGCGTTTGCCTCTTTTTTGATGGCTTCGAGAAGCTGGGCCGCGGCCTGCTCCACCGAATGGAGGGCATCGCCGGCGGCCTGACTCGCCGCATGGCCAGCCTGGCTGGCCCTATGGCCCGCCGCGCTCATCGCATGGCTCATGCCGGCCGCGGCGTGACCGGCGCCCTCGAGTCCGGACCTGACCTTGGCCGCGAGTTCCTCGAGGACCTCGGGCTTGAGGTGGATGAGGGCGGTAAGACCGCTCTTGTCTCCATAAACGAGGGATTCGGCGACATGGGGCGAGGCGTTGATGACGGCTTCGATTTCCTCCGGATAGATGTTCTCTCCCGAGGCCCCGAGGATCATGGTCTTGCTGCGGCCGCGAATGGCGACGGCGGCCTTTTCGTCGACGAAGCCGAGGTCCCCGGTGCGGAACCACCCGTCCTCCGTGAAGGCCTCGCGGGTCCTTTCCTCGTCGCGGTAGTAACCGGAGAAGACATTCGGGCCACGCACCTGGATCTCTCCCTCGCCCGTGTCGGGGCGGGGATCGGCGATGCGGACCTCACAGCCCTTGAGGGCGGGTCCGGCCGCGCGGAAGCGCTGTATGCCGGGATTGGCCCCGGCGAGCATCGGCGAGGTTTCGGTAAGCCCATAGCCCACGGCGTAGGGGAATTTCGCGTGCCGGAGAAAGCGTTCCACATCCTCCGCGAGGGGAGCCCCCCCGATGCCGTAGAAACGCATCTTGCCGCCAAAGGTTTTCTTGAGCTTGATCCCCGCGAGGCGCTCGAGGAGGGGTCTGAATAGGGGATTTTTATACAGGCTCATCGCTTCGAGGGTGGGAGCGACGTTCGCCCGATAGACCTTTTCGATGATGAGGGGAACGGTGAGCATGCAAGTGGGCCTTACCTTTGCGAAGGCGGGAAGGAGGGCCGTCGCGGTGGGAGGCCTGTCGAGATACCAGATCGACGAACCCTGCATAAGGGGGATCACGAATCCGATGGTGAACTCGTAGGTATGGGCGAGGGGAAGGACGGAGAGGAAGCGATCCTCGGGCTTGATGACGATGATGCCGCGGCATGACCAGGCGTCCCATACGAGGTTTCGGTGACTGAGCATCACGCCTTTTGAAAGACCCGTCGTGCCCGAGGTGTAGACGATGGCGGCGAGGTCGTCGCCCGTGATTGTGATCGCCGCCCAGGCGGCAAGTGCCGCCTCGAGACGGACCGTCCCCTCGGCGCTCGATGCGTCGAAGCTGCCCACTGGTCCGGAGATCAGCGCGAGATCCTCGATGGACACGACTATGCGCCCCTCGGAGGCGGCCGCGATCTTCGGCTGGAGCTTTCGGCTCGTGAGTATGACCTTTACGCCGGCGTGCTCGATGATGTTCTTCATCTGCTCGGGCATGAAATCGTTGAGGATCGGAACGAGAACGGCTCCGGCCCTCGATGCGCCGAGATAGGATATACCCCATTCCGGCCGGGACTCGCCTACCAGGGCGACGCGGTCGCCCTTCCCGATGCCATAGAGGCCGAGGAGGGCGGCGATTCGCCTCGTGCGCGGTTCCATCTCGGCGTAGCTGAGCGCTTCCTTTCCGATCATACCGAGAAATGGACGGCTTCCGAAATTGCGAGCGCTCTTTTCGACGAGTTCGGGAAGGGTGAAGGCTTCGATATCGTACACGGCAGTCTCCTCGCTCGGGCATTGCTGGATTTGACGTTTGACTTAGACCTGTCCGGAGGGTCGAAGGTTGCATGCCCGCGTCAAAAATGAACGGACGCTCATCAAAAAATAGACTGCTTCTTGGATATTGTCGAGAAAAGACATGCCATAATCGTGCCCTGTCGATTTGATGCTTGGAGGGAAGACCCGATCAGGGAAGGCTGAGCGCAAAAAAGTAGACGCTATCGTCCTCCGGGCTTGCCGCGACAAGGCGGCTCCCGTCGGGAGAGAAGGCGAGGGCGCCCGGCTTTGCCGGGTGGCTGTCGCTGCCGTCGGGAAGCAGGGCGCCGATCCAATCGAGGCTCCCCGGCAGGGCGGTACTGAAGGCGGCGAGACCGTCGCTAGCCCCTCCACCCGAGACCACGAGGATCTTTCCATCAGGACTTAGGGCGAGGCGCTTGGGATAGTCGAAGCCCACGTAGGGCGCCGTTCCGCTCTTCGCCGCCCCGCTGGCCTGCCAAATATCCGAGGAGTCCCTATCGAATCGAATGAGGGACTTGCCGTAGTAAGAGAGCGCGAAGAGACTGGCCCCGTCGGGCGAAAAGACGAGGTCTACTGGATCGGAGAGGCTGGCGACGGCGGCGATATCCGCCTTTCCAAGGCGCCAAAGGAGGCTGAGATTCCCGCTTGAAGGGTCGATCGTGCAGTACCAGATGGCATCGTCCCCCGAACTGCCGATGGCCAGGTATCCGCCATCGGGGGAAATGGCCAGGGAGCTCGGCCGTGAGAAGAGTTCGAAGCCAGGCTCCCCAGCCTTAATCGCCACTGCGGTCGAGATTGGCCGTCCATCCGAGTCGAGCTCGACCCTGATCACCGAATTGCCTTCCTCGGAGGCGATCCAGGCGAAGGCCGAACCCGGGCAGACCTCGAGGGCCGAGGCGCTGGCGAAATCCGCGAGGATAAGGGGGGCTCCGGCGCTCAGACTCCCATCGATCCCGCGCCGTAACGGGACGAGGGCGCCCAGGCTCGTGCCGAGGGCGAGGTAGTTTGAGCTCCCTGGTATGGAACAGGCAAGCTGAACAGCGGCCAGTCCGGGAATATCGCTGGATAGGAGGGCCGTCCGCGCTAGAGGCGAGGAGCCCCCTGGAAGCGCAAGGTCGCTCACGGCATTGCCGTCCCTGCCTGCGAGGAGGAGGGTCTCGCCATCGGGTCCGAAGACCAGATCGCGGCAGCCATCGAGCCCCTTGGCCGAGGCTGCAGTCCCAAAATCGGAGCGGATGAGCGTCTCCTTCCATGAGAGGGGGCCGAGTTGGGCCGCGGGAGAGGCGAGAAGACCCGCACTCGCCGATTTGGCGATATTTGTCTGATTGGAGACCCAGTCGATCCTCGAGATCCCTTCATAAGACGCGACTACCGCCACTTCGGATTGGCTCGAGCCGAGGGGACTCCCGTCCCTATACCAGGAGCCAGGACCGGCCGTAGCGGGAATCGCGAAGAGACCAGCTTCTCCAAGGGCTACACGCCTGAGGGGCGGCGAGGTTGTCAGCGTTTCGGCGGCGAAACTAGGAGCGATGAGGGCGAGGGTAAGCGTAGCCAGGGGCGGCTCGAAGAGAACGGAGACCTTTGTTTCAAAACCGGAGACGATAAGGATGGAATCGGCCAGGCCCGCGAGCCTTCCTGCTTCGTTCTCGAGCGTGAGCGAAAGGCTCCAGGAGCCGGAAGGAATATCGGGCAGGATGAGGCTTCCCGAGGCTCCGGCAGCCTCCAGGGGGAGGATCTTCCCGTCTATTGAGCACAGCTCGCCCTTCACGAGCAGCGCGCCTGATGGGCTGCCCGTCGTGGTCCATGAAAGAGCCATGCTTCCCGCCCCACCCTCCGGGAGAAGGACAATAGCCGCGCTCCTCCTCTCTCCCGGCTCGAGATCAAGGCTGATGGAGCCGGCGACGAGGCGTAGCCCCCCCGTCGACAGGCCCTCGACGCGAATAG
This sequence comes from Rectinemataceae bacterium, assembly GCA_035531315.1. Classification (GTDB taxonomy): domain Bacteria; phylum Spirochaetota; class Spirochaetia; order Treponematales; family Rectinemataceae; genus CAIJMU01. Next base: position 1,490 of record DATKTD010000280.1, on the reverse strand, counting down.
TCCAGGAACCGGCGGGAAGCTTGAGTGTCTGGCTGGCTTCCACCGATGACGAGCTTACCGTCTCACCCTTGGAACTCGTCGCCGTGAGGGCATAAGACGCGACCTCGGCCTCCTCCGGGGCGAAGGCCCTCGCGATGGCGCCAAAGGACAGACTCAGGAAGGCTTCTCCCGATTCGGGAGCCGTCACCGCCGCGCAACCCCAGAAGGCAAAAGCGAGTATGAGGAGGAAGGGCATGAGACCCAAGGCGGCTAGACTTTTCCGCGCGGGGGGCCCCAGGCCTTCTTCGGAGCCTCGCCCCCTCTTTTTCGGGGCCGAGGCGATCGTAAGCGAGAGAAAGCCCGGGGGTAGGGGGGGCCTGGGAGGCCGCGGTGGCGAGGAAAGCGGCCTTGGCGCTTGGGCCTGTCTGCAGTATTGCATGGGTGCCTCCTTACTGAGGACAGGACGCGCGCGAACAGGGTGGATGCTTCATGACTCGACAGGAAATCGGAAAATGCCGAAACTTAATGGGTTGGCACGCTCCCAGCATCTGGTGTCCGCCGGGGAGGGAGCTATAATTGAGGAATAATGTCAGACGACGGCGATCGATCCCGTCCATCTGTCTCCCCGAACCCTGCGCTCCGACGCGGGGGCATGGAAACGAGAGTACGCAACTTGACTTCTAATAGCCGCATGAAGCCCCTCGTCCCTGAAAACAGTCTGGAGGATTTGGTGAAGAGTCCCGCCGCGAAGAGAATAGGTTTCATCCTTGGACTGATGGCGATGGCGGTGGGAGCTGCGTGGGGAGCGACTGCATACACATGGAACCTCGCCGGGAATGGGAGTTGGGGCACCGCGGCGAATTGGTCGCCGAATGGGGTTCCAGGAGCCGTTGTCGGCGATAGCGTCATCATTTCGACTCCCTATACGGTCACCATCAACGCGGCTGTAAGCAACCCAATAGTAGGCTTGAGCCTTTCCTCGACCGCCCAACTCGACCTCAATGGTCAAAATCTTACGGTCAACGGAGCATCCAGCCTCGCGAGCACGAACGCCACGGCCGACATCACCAATGGATCGGCCACCTCCGCCACCCTGACCTTCGGCGGCACGGTCAGCCTGGGCGCGGCCACCACCTTCCTTCAGGGGGCGAACGGGACGCTGAACGTGGCCTTCAACGGCGCCGTCAACGGGGCCTTTGATCTTGTGCTCTCGGCCACCGGGAGCAGGGTCGTAGCGGCCACGGCTTCTGCCGCGATAGGGGCGACAACCCCCATCGCCAATCTTTCCATCAGCGGTGCTTCCACCCTCACGATGGGTAGCAACGACCTTCATATGACCGGCAACCTTACCAGGGCGAATTCGGCTTCGATGTCGAGTTTAGCGAGTATTTTCCTGGAAGGCACAGGGACCTCGACCCTCGACATTACCGGCTCGACCTTCACCAATATGGTCGTCGCCAAAACGGGAGGCGGACAGGTTTCCCCCTCTGCCGCACTCACGCTCGCGGGCA
>DATKTD010000279.1:0-9402 GCA_035531315.1 Rectinemataceae bacterium | reverse complement strand
TGGGGAGGGAGAGAATTTTCGCCGCCTCTCCCTTCCATGTCGACGAGGCCGCGGGCCGGGAAGGCGCGCCATGGCAGGCGATCGTGAGCCGGAGATCCTTCTGGAGGGTCGCCTCGAGCGAATAGCGCGGCAGCTCATCGGAGGAAGCGGCCATTCCATCGGCCTGGAAGGCCTGGGCGAATCCTATGCCCCGCATTGGCCCGTCGGTCCTCGCCCTCCTGCTCTTCCGTACGAGGGCGAAGGAGGCGTGCTTGCGGGCGAAGTCGCTCGTCCCAGCCAGCCGGCCGGCGATGGATGGGAGGGGGATCGTCGACTTGATCGGATCGCCTGAGATGTACGGATCGTTCTTCGCGAGGAGACACCTGGTCTTGAAGGATATGGGATCCTCGTCGATGGATTCCGCGAGACGCGACATCATCGAGCCTGAGGCGAAAAAGGCGCCGGCCGCCCCAAGCCCCGCGAAGGCCCCGGCGGGAGGTCCATTGGAGGAAACGGCCACGGCGTCGACGCGAACATTGGGCCAACGGTAGGCGTTGAGCACCGAGGCCCCCGCCTCGACGAGCATGTCGGCGGCGAAGGGGCCCTTCGCTCCCATGTCCAGACGTAGGCCGACGTCGAGGGCCAGAAGATTGTTATCCCCATCCAGCCCCGCGCGGAGGGAAATGATCGTCTTCGCACCCTTGGGACTGAAACGGAAATCGTCCTCGCGGGTTAGGAGGAGCCTGGCGGGGGCCTTGCAGGCCTTGGCCGCGAGGGCCGCGTGGGCCGCGAGCATCGAGGGATACCAGATCTTCCCGTCGAGGTGGATGCCCAGGCGGGTGGGGATGACCCTCACCTCCTCGTTCTTGCAGCCGAGGGCCGCGGCGACCGATTCGAGGACATGGCTGGGCCATTGCGTGGCGGTACGCACGACGATCCTGTCGTAGTCGAAGTGGGCGAGGGCGCCATGGGCTTCCGAATACCAGTGCTCGAGGATGCTGGAATTCCAGACGTCGTCGATGATGACCGTCGCCCGGGCGAAGGCGGCTTCCGGGTCCCCATGGACGAGGCTGCGTCTCGCGACGACGGAACCGACGGGACCCGCCGCCCTGTCTTCGGCGTTCCCATCTATTTCGACCGTCGCGCTGCGGGCCAACTCCGCGACGATGTCGGGATCGGGACCCGCCACGAGGGCCACGGGCTCCCCCGCCCAGGAGATGCTGTCGGAGGCGAGTATCGGTATCTCCACGTCGAGGCCCGGGAGAATTTTCGACCCCTCGATGTCGGAAGCGGTCAGAAAGCGATAGCCGCGGGGCATCTGGCGACAGATTACCCGCTTGAGCCGGCCTCCCGCGATGGGAGCCCTCACATGGGCCACATGAACGAGGCCGGGCATGACGATGTCCGAGAGGGCGATGGGCATGGTATCGCGCTGGCCCCCCGCGTTTTTATCCCTCACGCGGCCCTGCGGCCTCGGGCCCAGGCGCTTACGGCATCGACCACGCGGCCAATCGCCTCCTCGCCCATGCCGGGCCAGATGGGGAGGCTGACAGAGGAGCGGTAGCTCGCCCATGCCTCGGGAAAGTCGGAGGGCTTGAGCGCATAGCGCCCGGCCCAATAGGGCATGAGATGGAGGGGAATGAAGTGGACCGAGGTGCCGATCCCCTCCTCGGACAACCAGGCTACGAGAGAATCCCTGGCCGTCTCGGCTTCCTCTCCCCGACCCTCGACGCGAAGGGCGTAGAGATGCCAGGCATGGGAGCCGTCGTTTTTCCTCGGGGGAAGGATAAGGCCGTCGATGCGCGAAAAGGCCTCGTCGTAGCGCCTCGCGATCTCCATGCGCTCCTTGAATAGGCTCTCGGCCTTCGCGAGCTGGACCCTTCCGATGGCGGCCAGAAGGTCCGGCAGATTGTACTTGTAGCCTGCCTCTATGATCTCGTAATACCAGGAGGCCTTCCGGGAAGTATAGCGATCCCAGGCCTCGCGGTCGAAACCGTGCATCCGCATCGTCCCCATGCGTTTGAGGAGGGCCTCGTCGTCGCTGACGACCATGCCACCCTCTCCCGTCGTGATGGTCTTGGTGGCATAGAAGGAATAGACCCCGATGTCGCCCAAGCTGCCCGCGTAGCCCTCGGCCGTCCTCGAGGGGAAGGCGTGGGCGGCGTCCTCGATCACGCCGACACCCGCCTTTCGGCAGGCCTCGCCTATACGGCCCATGTCGCAGGGATTGCCGCCCACATGCACCGGCACGACGGCCCCGATGCCCTTCTCCTTCTCGAGAATCGCCTCGAGAAGCCCGGGATCGATGTTGTAGTCGTCCTTGCCTATATCGCAGAAACGCACTTCCGCGCCCAGGTGGCGGGCGACGGCGGCCGTCGAGGCGAAGGTGTAGGGGCTCGTCACCACGAGCTTGCCCGCGCCCAGACCCAGGGCCTCCATCGCCAGATGGAGGCCGCTCGTGGCCGAATTGACGGCCAAGGCGCGTTTCGAGCCGACGAAGGAGGCGAATTCCTCCTCGAAGGCGCGGGCGACCTTGCCGGTCGTCAGCCAACCGGAGCGGAGGACTTCCAGGACGGCTTCCTCCTCCTCCTTGCCGATGGCGGGGCGTGCGAAAGGGAGGAAATCAGTATTCGGGTTCATGCTCCGGTACGATAAGTGTCGGCACGTGCTTTTTCAAGATGGCGCGCAGCACATGTCTGTTTCGGTAGGAGCTTTCTCGCCCTCTCGCCAGTCTGATGACGGGATCGATCTCCGAAAGAAGGCCCTCGAGGTCGAAGGGGGACTCCGCGCGTTCGAGGCGATTGATGCGCGGATATTCCGTGGGTACGAGCTCCTCGTCCGGCGCCCAGAGATGTTCCTCGACCCTCTCCCCGGGCCTGAGACCGATATAGTCGACGCGGATGTCCACGCCCGGCTCGTAGCCGTAGAAGCGGATCATCTGTTCGGCCAGGTCGCGGATCTTCACCGCCTCGCCCATGTCGAGGAGGTAGAGCTTGCCGCCCTTGCCGACCCCGCCGGTCTTGAGCACGAGGGAGCAGGCCTCCGGAATCGTCATGAAATAGCGAGTGGCGTCGGGGTGGGTAACCGTTACGGGTCCGCCCTTGGCGATTTGCTTCTGGAAGAGGGGTACGATCGAGCCCCTCGAGCCGAGGACGTTCCCGAAGCGGACCACCATGAACTCCCGGCCCGCGCTCGCCCTCGCGGCGGCGGAGAGGACGATTCTCTCGGCGATGAGCTTGGAGGCCCCGTAGGTGGAGACGGGCTCGACCGCCTTGTCGGTGGAGATCAGGACGAAGCGGCGCACGCCGGCCCCAAGGGCGGCCTCGACGAGATTCCTCGTGCCGAGCACGTTGTTTTCGACCGCGGCGACGGGATTGGCCTCCATCATGGGTACGTGCTTGTAGGCCGCGGCATGGAAGATGGCGTCGCACTTGAGGCGGGTGAGGACAAAGCGGACGTAATCGGCGTCCTTGAGCTCGCCGATGACGGGAACGATGGAGGTCTTCTCGCCGACGCCCTCTTCCTGGAGGAGGCGAAGGTCGCGATCGATGTTGTAGATTGAATTTTCGCCGTGGCCGTAAAGATAGAGCCTCGCGACCCCGGCGGAGAGGAGCTGGCGGGCGAGCTCCGAACCGATGGAGCCGCCGGCGCCGGTGATGAGGACGCGCTTGCCGCGAAGGTAGAGGAGGCTCTCGCGGAGGCCGATGGTGACGGGGTTGCGTCCGAGGAGGTCCTGGGGGTCTATCTCGCGGGCCTGGATCAGGTGGGCGTCGCCCTCTATGATCTGGGCTATCGTCGGTACTATGCGGATCCTGGCGAAGCCCGCCTTTTTGAGGAGGAAGTAGAGTTCGCGCAGAGCCTCTCGACTCGCGCTCGGGATGGCGATGATGGCCTCGTCGGCCGGCTGTCGCGAGAGGAGGTTTACGACGTCGCGGATGGGGCCGAGGACCGGTATTCCCTCTATCCGCGAGCCGATCTTTCCCGGATCGTCGTCGAGGAAGGCGACGACGGATCCGAAGACCCTCTTCGCGGCGATTTCCTTGGCTATCGTCCTGCCGGCGAAACCGGCGCCGATTATATAGATGCGCGCGCTTTCACGTTCTTGAGCCGCCATTGTCGGTTTCCCCGCCCTTCGCAACCTTCGTAACGGCTTCGAAGCCGAAGTCGACGAGAAAGCCCTGCTCGCACATGTCGAGCTTGACCTTCGCCCTTCCCCGTCGCCGATCGACCTTGACGATCTGGCCCTCGAGTCCCGTCAAGGGACCGTCGAGAACCTTGATCCTCTCGTTTTCGTCGAAAGTTACCTTTGAAATATCGGCCGCTTTCCCGAAGGAGATAAACTTGAGGAGGAGTTGCTTGTCCCGATCGTTGAGGGGGGTGGGATGGACGGTGTCGTTGAGGAAGCGGTAAAAGCCCCTGACCCTGCGGAGCTTCCAGCGCAGCTCCTCGCCAAGGATCTCGGTCTCGAGGAAGACATAGCCCGGAAAGACGCAACGCAGGCGCTTGACCGGCTTTCCACCCTTCATCTCGTTGAGGACTCGTTTCGGCGCAAAAAAACGCCTGCCGTCCTCCGCCAGGCTTTTGAGGGCCCTCGTTATGAAGGCCTCTTCCTCGGCGTTTTGGACCTGAATCGCGAAATAGAGCATTGGGGATGGGCTACCTCGGCCGTTCCGGACACTAGCACGGGAGCGGGGATAGGTGCAAACGGAAAATCGGCGTGGCAGGATTGCCGCCTTAAAGAAGGAAGAGCTTCCGGCCGATAGTGAGAGCGGTAAGGAGCGTGAAGCTTATGTTCAGGGCCCCGGCTCTAGCATTGATCGCCACGATCGGAGTATTGACCTCGGCGGCTCAGTCCGTGGAACTCGCCATGCAGCTGCCTCGGGGCGAGGCGCCGGACGCGGTCTATGGCGAGCTTGAATCGGGAGCGATGGATCGATTCTTCGATGCGGGCCTCGTCCTCACAACCGGGCCGGAGTCGGATAGTCCCGACATCGCCGGACTCTGCGCCCAGGCGAGGGACTCCTATGTCGAGTGGGTCCTCCTGGTCGATCTCGACGGGGCGAAGTCGGACAAGGCCCTTGCCGAGTCCCTTACCTGGTCCCTTTATAGATCCCGGGATGGGCAGTCGCCGGACTCCAAAGCCGTCTCCCAGGCCGTCTCCCTGCCGGCAGCGGCAAGCCTGATCGCCGACCGCTCGCAGAGACTCAGACAGCTGGGCGAGGCCCTCGCCGCATCCGTGCTCGGCTTCCTTCACTCAGGCGCGAGTATCGCCCCTGGTTCCGCCCAACCTTCCGATTCCGCTGGAGGCCATGGATGAAAATCCTGAAATCGCTTGCCTTTTTGCTGTGCAGCCTCGCCGCGGTGACGGTCTTCGCCGCTACCTGGGAGGGTACGGCCGTGATAGGCGCCTCGGCCGATTTTCCGGCCAGCGGACTCACGGCCGCCTGCAATTCCTTTCCGAAAGATTCGACAATCGAGCTCCGCAACCTCGAGAACGGCAAGCTCGTGCGCGTGACCATATCGGCCGGCCTCGACAATCCGGGGGTCTTCATCGTGCTGTCCCCCGCCGCTGCGTCGGAACTCGGCATGAAGGCGGGAATCTCCTCGCGAATCCGCGCCACGGTCATTCCCTTCTCCTCCCTCCCTTCGCCCGATGCCGCCACGGCTTCCCGGAGCAATGACCCCGATTTCAACCCCAGCCTCCTCGCAGACGCAGCGACCCCAAGTCCAGGCGCGACTGCCCCTGTCACTCCCGGCCCTACGACGCCCGCTCCCGCCACCGTCCCGGTGGAAGCGCCCGGCGGCAGCAATCCCGACGCCTCGGCCGGCGCGGCCGAGATCGCTCCGGACAATACGGCACCGACCTTCGAACCCGAGACGCCCACGGTCATCGCCGATCAGGCGCCCAAGGCTCCGCCCGAAGACAAGGCCGCCACGCCCAGTCTGGCCGAGGCCCAGCCCAAAGACCTCGCGCCGGCCCAGGAGGCTCAGAACCCCGCGGAAGGCCCGGCGGGAACGACTGAAGCGCCGCCACCGGCTACCTTGCCCGAAGCGACGACCGCTCCCGAAGCGGATGGAGCCACCTTGATCGGGGGCGATGCGCCCAAGGCTGCCAGCCCGACTCTCCATTCCCAGGACCTCGCCGAGGCGTCGCCGCCCAGTCTGGCCCCGAGCGAGGGCGCCCAACTTTCTCCCGACATCCAGGCTCCGCCCCCCTCCGATGCCTCGACCGGAAGCGCCACCTCTCCCGCCCTCGCCGACGCCGCTCCCGCCCCCGCTGCGACCGTGGCGGCAGCCCCGACTGAAGCCACTCCACAGCCCTCCGCTCCGCCCGCGACGGGAACAGAGGCTGTCGCTTCGCAGGCGGCTGGCGCCGAGACCGCGCCGCTAGCCGAGGCCCCGGCTAGCACGGAGGCCCACGCAAGCACGGAAGCCCAGCCCGGCTCAGAGCAGGTTCTGGGTCTCGAACCCGCCAGCCCCCAGCCGCCGCCCCTCGCCCAGGAGTCGGGACCGCCACCCGAGGCGAGCTCCCCTCAAGCAGCCCCGGCCCCGGCCGAAACGGCGGCCGCCCCCTCGCAAACGCCAAGTCCCTCCCTGGCAAGCTCTCCCTCCGCAACCCGGGAGCCAGTCCTCATCGACAAGCTCGCGAAGGGCTCATTCTACGTGCAGGTGGGCGTGTATTCGAGCGACAGCAGCCTCATTGACGCGGCCGGTTCCTTCGATAGCTCCTGGCCCCTCGCCTCGGAAAAACTTGCAGGGGCGCGGGGCGAACTGTACCGCCTCTTCGTGGGACCGGTCGCTCGTGACGAAAGCGGCATGTTCATCGTCCAACTCCGCGCCATGGGCTACAGGGACGCCTTCCTCCGGCAAGGGGAGTAGGGGCGGGAGAGCCCGTCCGGCCCCCGGCCGAAACCCGGGACATTCGCAACGAGACCCCTTCCGTGCTAGCCTGTACGGAAGGGGTTTTTCATGGACGACGACAGGATAGCGCTCCTCGCGGCGCGGATCGCCCGGCATCAGGAACTTTATTACAACGGAGAGCCCGAAATTTCCGATGCCGAGTTCGATGCCCTCTGGGATGAATTGCGCGAACTCGATCCGGGTAACCGGCTCTTCGCGGTCGTGGGCCGCGACCTGGCCGACGGATGGCCCAAGGCCCCCCATCTCATCCCCATGGGCAGCCAGGAAAAGGCTTCCAACCCCGAGGACTTCCTGGCCTGGGCCGCGAAGACGGCCCACCCCGAATACCTCGTCCAACACAAGCTCGACGGGGCCAGTCTCGAACTCCAATACGAGGCCGGAAGGCTTCTCCGCGCGGTGACCCGGGGCGACGGCTCGGTCGGCGACGACATCACGCCCAACGTAAGGAAGATGCGCGGGGTGGTCGCGCGGCTCCCCGAGACCTTTTCGGGCGGCGTCCGCGGCGAGGTGCTGATGAGCCGGGCCGTCCACGGCGCCAAGTACGCCGACAAGGCCAACTGCCGCAACGCGGCCAACGGCCTCATGAAACGGAAGGACGGGGAGGGGAGCTCCGACCTCGATGTGGTCTGCTACGACGCCGCGGCGGCTCCCGGCCTTCCTCCGCCCTTCGGCGACGAAATCGAGAAGCTCGCCTGGCTCGACAAAATGGGCTTCGAGGTCGTGCCCTACAAGACCTGCTCATCGGCCGAGGAGGTCGTCGAGATGCGGGCGAGGATCATGGACGAGAGGCCCCTTCTTCCCTTCGATATCGACGGTCTCGTGGTGAAGGGGAGGGAAATCGACGCCCTCGACCTCGCCCGGGCCCGCCCCGAAAAACAGATAGCCTTCAAATTCAGCCTCGAAGAGGCGATCTCGACCCTCCGCGAGGTCGAGTGGTCGGAGAGCGGGGCGAGCTTCACCCCCATCGGCATCGTCGATCCCGTCCGCCTCGCCGGCACGACGGTGCAGCGGGCCAATCTCTGCAACACCAACATGATCCGCGGTATGAATCTTCGGATCGGCTCCCGCGTCATCATGACGAAGCGGGGGGAAATCATCCCAAAAATCGAGGGCCTCGTGGAGAATCCGGCCGATAGTTCGCCTATAGCCATTCCGACGAGCTGCTCCTGCGGTGCCTTCCTCGTCGACGACGGGACGAGGCTCTGGTGCCCCAACGCCGCCTGTCCCAAAAAGGAGCTTCATCGTCTCGAGAAGTGGCTCGACGCGGTCGAGGCGCGATCCTTCGGCGTCGGCATCCTCGGCAAGCTCCACGCCTCGGGGCGCTTGCGTGAAATCGCCGACCTCTACGAACTCGGCGTCGAGGAGCTGGCCGCCTATGAGAGGATGGGCGACACCAGCGCGGCCAAGATCCTCCGCAACCTCAAGGCGAAGACCGAACTCCCCCTCGAGCGTTTCATCGCGGGCTTCGACATCGAAGGCATCGGGGAACTCATCGCGGGAAGGGCCGTCGCCGCCGGTTTCGACAGCCTCGAGAAACTGCGGGGCGCCAGCGTGGAGAGCCTCGACGAGGTGGAGGGCTTCGCCGAGATCACGGCCAAGGCCCTCCTCGAAGGTCTGGCCGCCCTGGCCCCCCAGATGGACAGGCTCCTCGCCTCGGGTGCCATCCGCATCGCGCCTCCCCTCGCGGGAGGCCGTCTTGCCGGAAAGAGCTTCTGCTTTACGGGCGAGCTAAGCTCCATGAAGCGCGCCGAGGCCGAGGCGGCGGTCAAGGCCCTCGGGGCCACGACAAGGGCCTCGGTGACGAAGGATCTTTCCTACCTCGTCACAAACGACCCGGCCTCGGGCTCGGCCAAGAATAAAAAGGCCGCCGACTACGGTGTCGCGATCATCGACGAAGCGACCTTCATTGCCCTGATCGGCGGGACCTGATGGGCGCCGGGTCTCCCTGGCGCGAGGATCCCAAGGACCCCGCCTTCCTCCTCCTCCTCGTCAAGGTCATACCGGGAGCCTCCAAGACGGGGGCTTCGGGCATCCGTCTCACGGCCGATGGTCCGGCCCTCCTCATGCGCGTCGCGGCCGCTCCGGAAAAGGGCAAGGCGAACGAAGAACTCGTCGCCTGGCTCTCGGAGGGGCTCGGTCTGCCACGCTCGGCCCTGTACCTTCGTTCCGGCGCCTCCTCCCGCCTCAAGCTCCTCGCCCTTCCCTCGTCCTGTCGCGAGAGGCTCGCCGCCCTCGTTCCTTGAACAGCCTCCCCCTTCGCGGGTAAAATCCCCCCTCTCGATCCAAGGAGCACCCAACCATGACCGATGCCCGCAAGGCCTGGAAAGAGCTTGTCGCGAAGGCCCTCGCCGCCGAGATCCACGAGCGGAGTCCCGGTTCGCCCGCCCCCGGAGCGGAGGAGCTCGTCGTAGAGACTCCCCCCGATCCCACGATGGGCGACCTTGGCTTTCCCATGTTCGCCATGGCAAAACGCCTTCGCGCCTCGCCCCCGGCCATAGCCGC
>DATKTD010000278.1:0-4260 GCA_035531315.1 Rectinemataceae bacterium | reverse complement strand
ACCGTCCGAGGCCGTCGATGTTGTTCGCTATTTGGCTGACCGCGGCCGAGGCCTGTCCGACGCTACCGGTCTCTTTCTGGATTTCACCGCGGACCATCGTGACGAGGCCGCCGATCCTGGACAACTCCTCCGAGGTGGCCTCGACCCTGCGCCCGAGTTCGAGGCCGATTTCGGTGAGCCGCGCCTGTCCCTTTTTCGCCCCGGCGACGATATCGCGCAGTTTGTCCATGAAACCGTTGAAGCCCCTGCCGAGATCGCCGACCTCGCTCGTGGAGGTGACGGCGACCCTGATGGTGAGATCTCCCTCGCCCTCGGAAAGTTCCGCGAATTTGGCCGCGGTAAGGGCGATCGGGCGCGAGAGTCTCGCGGCCATCGTGATCGCGAAGAGGGCCGAGAACAGGGCGCCGAGAACCGATATGGCCGCGATCAAGGCCTTGATGCCGTTGACGCGGCTGGCTATCTCGTCCATCGAGACGAGGGCGAGTCCCGTGAAGCCCAGTTTGGCGTAGGGATGGGCCACCGCGATCCAGTTCTTGCCGTCCACCCTGACGCGGTCGCCTTTCGCGGCGCCGCTCGCGAATGCCGCCATCGCGGCGTAGCCTTGGTCGGCTATGTCCTTCGGCAGCTTGAACTCGTCTTCCTTGTGCCCTGCGTCGACGAGGACCGAGCCGTCGGATTGGAAGATCAGCATTCTGCCCTTTTCGCCGATCTTCGTGCTCGCGACGAGGGCGTGGAGATCGTCGAGGGAGATGGAGAGGGAGGCTACGCCGAGGTGCTTCCCGTTCGCATCGTCGATCCGCTCGACTATGCTGATGACGATATGGAGTCCGTCCGAGGTCAGCCGGGCGGCCGTGCGTGCGACACCTTCGGGCGCCGACATCGCCTCCTGGTACCAGGGGCGCTTGCGGGGGTCGTATCCGGCTTCCTTGGGCTCGTAGGGGAATTCCGCATAGCCTCCATCCTCCGTACCCAGCTCCATTTGGGTGACGTGGTCGACCGAGGCCTTCACGGTCCCGAAGAGGGCTATCAGCGCCCTTTCCTCCTTCGAGAATTTCGCCGGATCGGGGTTCGTCGTCTCCGTCGTCTGGGCGTAGGATCCGAGATGGCCGACGGCGGCCCTGATGGCGGGGTCGAGGGCTATGGTGGCGAGAAGTTGCCGGTTCTGCTCGAAGAACAGGGAGATCGCAAGATCGGCCGATTGAAGCTGGTAGTTGGCCGCGTCGACGAGATCCTTCGTCGTCCCCGCCCTGGCGATTTCCGAGGCCACGAAGCCGATGCCCAGGGCGAGAAGGATACCCATCCCCGACGTCACGACGAGGAGCTGGCTCCGAATTCTCATTAGGTATCTCCACACTTTGCGCGATGCGAAACTTTCGGTCAAAGCCGTTCGAGTTGTATACAATATCGCATCCAGTCCATAAAAGCTTCTCAAAACAAGTTATAAAATATTCAGTATGCCCTCGACTGCAGCCAAGACTCGAGTTCGCTGAGGCCTTCCGCGAAATCGGCCCGGCCGTAGCCGAGCCGCCAGTATCTCGCGTCGTAGCCGTAGAGTTTGCCGGGGAGGATCAGGATGCCAGTGTCGGCGAGAAGGGCGAGGGCCAGGGTCTCGGCATCCCCTCCGAAATCGGCGGCGGCGCGGCCTGCGAGCCGGGGAAAGGCGATCGAGGAGCCTTCGGGCCGAGTCATGGCGACGAAGTCGGGGTGTCGTTCCATGAATGCGCCGAAGAGGGCGAGATTGGCCGCGCAGAGTTCCCGGTTTTCCGCCGCGAGTCGGCCGAAGTTGCGCAGCGCGATTTCGGCGAGGAACTCGGAGGGCCCCGAGGAACAGATCGTGTTGTAGTCCTTGACGAGGGCGACAGCATCGAGCACGTCGGTTCGGCGGGTAGCGAGCCAGCCGATCCTGAGCCCGGCGAGGCCGGCCGTCTTCGAGAGTACGTTGAGCGAAATTCCGTTTTCATAGGCCAGGCAGGCGGGCGGAAGGGCACGTTCCGGATCGCGCTCGAGGCCCCGGTAGACCTCATCGACGAGAAGGAGGGCCCCCGCTCTCCGGCAGAGGGCGACGATCCGGTCGAACTCCTCGCGGGTGGGAAGGGCCCCCGTCGGATTATGGGGGGCGTTCATGATGACCAGTTTGGTCTTCGGGGCGAGGAGGGCCGCGAGGTCATCCGGATCGAGGCGCCAGCGCGAGCCCTCCTCGCGGAGTTCCCATCGGCTGACGGCGGCTCCTCTCCATCGTGGAATGGCCTCGAGTGACTGATAGGCGGGGCTGTTCACGACGACATGGTCGCCCGGCCCGACGAGGGCCAGGCAGAGGTTGAGGATGGCCTCCTCGGCGCCGGCATGAACGAAGACATCACCGGGGCCGATCGGGCCGGCCGCTCCGCCGGCCGATCCAGGCGCGGCTCCTGGGCCTGAGGACGCGTACAGGGTCGTGATGGCTTCGCGAAGCGAGGGCGCCCCCCTCGTTTCGGTGTAGCCCAGGCGCAGGTCGAAAAATGCCTTTTCCGAGCCGGGCTCGAAGGCGAGTATGTCTCCCAGGCTTCGCGTCTCGCAGTCCGAGGAGCAAAGGAGGCGCCTGGCGGAAAACTCGTGCCTGGCGAAGTACCGCTCCAGCTTGAAAGGCTCAATTGTGTCCATCGCGCGCTCCTGTCCGCGGCGGAAGCCGCGTTTCCCTTAGTAGTATGTCCATCGCCCAGGCGGCGAGAAAGTGGCCGGCCGTCTGCGGCACGGAGGGCCCCGAGCCCTGGATGTTGCGCACCCTTCCCGGCAGGAGCTGGGCCTCCTCGGCGTCGGCGGGCCTCGGCCTGGGCGGCACGGGCGCTTCGTCCGACCATACCGCCGGAAAGTCGAGGGCGACGCCGCGGCGCCCGAGGCGGTTGCGCACCTCGCGGGCGAGGGGGCAGCCGTGGCTCTCGCGAATCGGCGTGAGGCGAAGGCGGGTAGGGTCGCTTCGTCCGGCTGTGCCGAGGGCCGAGGCGAAGGGCCGGCCCGAGGCGGCGAGGGCGACGATGAGGTTGACCTTCGAGTTGAGAGAATCGACGCAATCGAGATGGACCTGGCAATCGGCGGCGACGAGGTCGGCAGCCCCTGCTCCCGACATGAAGTCGGCCCTCGCCACCACCTCGATGTCGGGGTTGATCTCCCTCGCCCGCTCGGCGAAGGCCTCGGCCTTCGGTCGTCCCACATCGGCGCGATAGGCGTAATACAGACGATTGAGATTGGATTCCTGCACGAGATCGAAGTCGAGGACGACGATGCTGCCCACTCCGGCGCGCACGAGATCCATCGCCGCGGCTCCGCCGACGCCGCCGAGACCGTAGACGGCGACCGAGGCCTTCGCCAGCGCCTCGATTCCCTCGTCGCCCAGGAGGATGCGCGTGCGCTCGCGAAAGCTCACGGGCCCTCCCCGAAGAGGCGGGCCCAATTCGCCGCGATCAGCTCCTCCATCGCGCTTTCGTCGATCCCTCGGACGGCCGCAATCGAAGCAACGATGGGGGCGAGGTCCTCGAAGCGGCAGAAGGCGCCCTTGCGCGGGGGCTGCCAGGGCGCGTCGGTCTCCGAAAGGATGGAAGACTCCGGAATCGCGGCCAGGCTCGACGCGGCGCGCTTGTGACCGTTCATCACAATTGATCCAAAAGAAAAGTAGGCCTTTATTCCCCTGCCGAGGAGGGAGAGGGCTTCGCCCGGGGTCCCCGGCCAGGAATGGAAGATGACGGCCGGCAATTTCGACAGGGGCTTCGCGTATTCGAAGGCCAAGTCCATGGCCTTGCGGAGGTGGACGAGGAGGGGGATTCCCGTCTCGAGGGCGAGCTCGAGCTGGAACTCGAAGGCGCGGCGCTGGGTCGCGAGGGTCTCGGTTCCCCGCGTGAACTGAGGTCTGTCGCCGAAGAAATCGAAACCCGCCTCGCCGATAAAATCTATCCGACCCGAGCGCGCGAGCCGGGCGAGGAAATCGGCGTGATCCATGACGGGCCACTGGGGATGGATGCCGTAGCTCAGCCTGGGCGCGATGCCGCCCTCGGCCCGAATGCGGTCGCGGAAGGCCTCGCTCCAGGCGAACTCGGCGGGATCGTGGCTCGCGCCGCAGGAGGCGATGCCCGATGCGGCGAAGCGATTGGGGAAATCGGGATCGCGTTCGAAGAGGTTCGCGAAGTGGATGTGGGCGTCGACGGGCACGGGCGGAGCTTAACCCGGCGACCGCCTCCGGGCAAGTGTGGCTCAGGTCTTCGCGGAGGCGGGCGCGATCGACTCGAGCCA
>DATKTD010000277.1:0-4872 GCA_035531315.1 Rectinemataceae bacterium | reverse complement strand
CTCTCCGGCGATGATGAGGCTTTTTCGGCGCTGGAATCGATCGGTGATCCTTCCCCAGACGAAGTTCTGGAAAAGGATGTTGAGGATCATCGGCAGGGTCTCGAAGAGGGTGGTCTCGGTGACGCTCAGGCCGAGGAAGGCCCGGAGGTAGATGCCGAGGAAGGTGTAGAAGACGCCGCGCCTGAACATGGCGAGGGCCTGGAAGGTCGAGAGCCCGAAGAGGGCGGAGAAGCTGCGCTTTGTTATGGCCACGGCCGGGCATTGTTCCGGGCGGGGCCGCCCCTGTCAATGCGGAGGGGCCGGCTCAGGTGGCCTGGAGGTCGGGCAGGAGGCGCTGGAACTCCTTCCTGACGACCTCGTAGCATTCGCAGACCCTGGCCTCGAGGCCGGGGCGGTCGAGGACGGTGATCCGGCCCCGGTTGTAGTGGATGAGACCGGCCGACTGGAGCCTCCCGGCCGCCTCGGTGACGCCTTCGCGCCGAACGCCGAGCATGTTCGCGATGAGCTCCTGGGTCATGCTGAGTTGGTTCGAGGGGAGTCTGTCCAGGCTGAGGAGGAGCCAGCGGCAGAGTTGCTGGTCGATCGTGTGGTGGCGATTGCAGACCGCGGTCTGGGCCATCTGGCTCAGCAGGGCGAGGGTGTATCGCAGGAGAAGATGCTGGAGGGCTCCCGCCCTCCCGAACTCGAGCTTCAGGAGCTGGCCGGGGAGCCGATAGGCGCCACCCTCGCTCTGCACCACGGCCTTGTTCGGGGTCGTTTCGCCGCCCATGAACAGCGCGATCCCCACGATTCCCTCGTTGCCGACGACGGCTATCTCGGCCGAGGCTCCGCTCTCAAGGACATAGAGGAGGGAGACGATGGCCGTCGTCGGGAAATACACGCAATTCATATTGATGTCCGGTTTGTGGAGGGTCATCCCGAGGGCGAGGTGGACGGCTTCGAGGTTCGGGGCGAGACGATTGAAGTCCTCTGGGGCCAGCGAGGCGAGTAGATGATTCTGGCGCGGTCCCGGTAGGCCATCTGCGCCGGATTGGACTGCCATAGGCGCCTCCATTCTGCCTGTGCGTCGAAGGCCTCGGCCGGGCCAGGCGACGGATACTGACATTGCTCTATTCTCTTGCATTGTAGCCATTGTGTTCGCTGCCGTACAGACGGACCCGGTCTGGTCCGGTAAGGTTGCGGTAAAGGGGAAATGTCTCGGCCGCGCCTTGCCGGGAGTCTCCGCGTTCCTTGTGCCCAAGGCCGCGGCCAAAGGCGGGAGTTCGGCTCCTGTCTCGGGACGCATTCATCGACAATGGCCATTGGCCGAAGGATGGGTAGATGGAGATACATTCGTCGAATGGTCGCGGCGGGCCGCCTTTGACCGGGAAAGCGCTTTCAATTGATTGTTCTTTCCGGGCCTTCGCCGCGTGACGGCTCCAGCGTCCCCGGGCAACATCGCCTTCCTCGGCGACTACCCGCCCCGGCTCTGCGGGATAGCGACCTTCACCGCCGATCTCTGCGAGGCCGTGGCCGAGGCCGCCCCGGGAAGCTCCTGTTACGCGGGAGCGGTCAACGACAGGGCCGGCCCCTATGCCTATCCGCCCCGTGTGCGTTTCGAGATCGACGAGAAGGATCTCGACTCCTATCGGCGGGCGGCCGACTTCCTCAATTTCGAGAATGCCCAGATCCTCTGTCTCCAGCACGAATTCGGCATCTACGGCGGATCGGCCGGCAGTCATATCCTGGCCCTGCTCAGGGAAGTGCGGATGCCCGTCGTGACCACCCTCCATACCCTCCTCCGCAATCCCGACGCCGACCAACACGCGCTGATGATCGAGCTCGCCAAGCGCAGCGACAGATTGGTGGTCATGGCGCGGATGGGGGCGGAAATTCTCCGCGAGATCTATGGGATAGCGCCATCGAAGATCGACGTGATCCCCCATGGCATTCCGAACATTCCCTTCGCCGATTCCAGCCTCTTCAAGGCCCAATTCGGCGTGGAGGGCAAGGTCGTCCTCCTCACCTTCGGGCTTCTCGGCCCGGGCAAGGGCATCGAATACGCGATCGAGGCCCTGCCGGAGATCGTCGCCCGTCATCCGGATGTCATCTATCTGATCCTCGGGGCGACCCACCCGCACCTCGTCGCCCGAGAAGGCGAGAGCTACAGGTTGGGGCTCGAGCGACTCGCCGAGGATCGCGGGGTCAAGGACAGCGTGATCTTCTTCAACCGCTACGTCTCCCTCGATGACCTCAAGGAGTTCATCGGCGCCGCGGATATCTATCTGACGCCCTATCTCAACGAGGAGCAGATCACCTCGGGGACCCTGGCCTATGTGTTCGGGGCGGGGAAGGCCGTCGTTTCGACCCCCTATTGGCACGCGAAGGAATTGCTTGGAGAGGGTAGGGGGGAGCTCGTCCCCTTCCGCGACGCCGGAGCCATCGCCAGAGGGGTCTGCGCCTTCCTCGACGAACCGGAACGCCTGCTGCGAGTCCGGGGCCAGGCCTACCAGATGGGGCGCGAGATGATCTGGCCTGCCGTCGCCACACGCTACCTCGAATCCTTCGCCCGCGCGAGTCGTGACAGGAAGGCGAATCCGCGGGCCGCCTTCGCGGGTTGGACGGTATCGGGCAGGCCCTATGATCTGCCACCCCTCCGCCTCGACCACATCGACAGGCTGACCGAAGGGGCCGGCATCCTCCAGCACGCGATCTTCACCGTTCCGAATTTCCAGGAAGGCTACAGCGTGGACGACAACGCGCGGGCCTTCATCCTCTGCGACCTTCTCGGGGAGCTCGCCGGGCAGGCGCGGGTGGCGAGGCTCGACTCCCTGGCCACGAGATACCTGGCCTATGTCTCCGCTTCCTTCAATCCCCTCACGGGGCGCTTTCGCAATTTCATGAGCCATTCCCATGTCTGGTTGGAAGAGCGGGGCAGCGAGGACTGTCATGCCCGGGCCCTTTGGGCCCTGGGTCTCGGCGCCAGTCGTTCGAAAAACGAGGGTCACCGCAAGCTTTGCCTCCAGCTCTTCCCGCGAGCCTTGTCGGGGCCCTTGTCCTTCAGTTCGCCGCGAGCCTGGGCCTTTTCTCTGCTGGGCATCCACGAATTCCTGTGCCGCCTTCCCGACAACGCCCCGGCCCTCGAGGCGCGTGTCGTCCTGGCGGCAAAGCTCGTCCGCCTGTGGACGGATCACGCCTCGAAGGATTGGCCATGGTTCGAGCCGAAGGCCACCTACGAGAATCCGCGGCTCTGCCAGGCCCTCATCCTGTCCGGTCGCGCGATGGCCGATCCCGAGGCCCTGGAGATAGGGCTCGCTTCCTTGCGCTGGCTCGCTTCCATCCAAAAGACCCAGGCCGGCAACTTCCGACCAATAGGAAGCAACGGCTTCTACGAAAAGGGAGGCGCCCACGCTCATTTCGACCAGCAGCCCGTGGAGGCCCATGCCATGGTTTCGGCCTGTCTCGAGGCCTTCCATGCCACGGGGGCCGAGGTCTGGAAAAAGGAGGCGAAGCGGGCCTTCGAATGGTTCCTGGGCCGGAACGACCTCGGCCTGCCCCTCTACGACGCCAGTTCGGGCGGATGCGCCGACGGGCTTCACGCGGACAGGGTCAACGAGAATCAAGGCGCGGAATCGACCCTCGCCTTCCAGCTGTCCCTGGCCGAGATGCAGGGCTTCGATCAGATGGCAAGCTCTCCGCCGGAACGCGAATCGTGAGCCTCCCGGCCGTCTGCCGTCGCGAGGCGAGGCTCCTCCCCGACAGCTCCCGTGTCATCATCCGACCCTTCATTCCCGGCAACGATCAACGGATCACCACCCTCCTCGGCCGCGTCCTGGCCCTCGACGAGGAGGAGACGGAGCGCGGGCTCGAGGCCGTGCGCGCCGAGTTCGCGTCCCGACACCTGGATATCGAAGCGAGCTGGCAGGCGAATTTTGAGAGAGTCCGTCGCCTCGTATTCACGCATCGTCCGCTCTCCCGTAGCCGCGAGCTTCTCCTGGGCGCCTTCTTTTCCAGCGAATACGCCCTGGAATCGGCCGCCCTCTTCAATCCCTCCATCGTTCCCCATCCGGATCAGTCGGGCTTGGAAGAGGGCGCCCTGCGTTTCCTCGTGAGCCTCCGGGCGACCGGTGAGGGCCATATCTCCTCGATCGAATTCCGCTCGGGCGTCATCGCGAGGGGTTCAGAGATTCGCATGGACCCGGTCTCGCGCTTCGCGAGCGCGACCGACAGCATCCCCAACCCCGATTACGAAAAGAAGGCCTTTGTCGCCAAGTTGCGGGAGCTGGGCTTCGACAACGAGTACGCGATCTCGGTGATGCAGGACCTGCCCAGGTCCTTTTCGCGGAAAGGCCTCCAAAGCGCCCTCGATCATGCCCGTCGTTTGACCGTGCCGGAGACCAGGGATCTCCACCGAACCCTGGATTGCATCCAGTGGCTCGCCGATTCCAACTACGAGATCCAATTCCCGCCCGCCCTGGCCCTGAGCGAGCGCGTCATCTTTCCCATTTCGCCGACCGAGAGCAAGGGAATCGAGGACGCCAGGTTCGTCCGCTTCGTCGAGGACGACGGGTCGACCAGGTACTACGCCACCTACACGGCCTACGACGGACGCGCTATACTTTCGCAATTGATAGAAACCGACGATTTTCTCCATTTTAAGATGAGCAGCCTCGTCGGCGACGGGGTGAGGAACAAGGGCATGGCCATCTTCCCGCGGCGCGTCGGCGGGCGCTACGCGATGCTCGGGCGGCAGGACGACGAGAATATCTTCATAATGTTTTCCGACGACCCCCAGTACTGGAGCGATCCGCAGCTTCTCCTCAGGCCGGCCGAACTCTGGGAGTCGGTGAAGGTCGGGAATTGCGGCTCGCCCATCGAGACCGAGGCGGGCTG
>DATKTD010000276.1:0-18269 GCA_035531315.1 Rectinemataceae bacterium | reverse complement strand
CAGCCGATGGCGCGAACGTCCTTGAGGAGGCCAGGCACCTTTATCGTGGCGCCCGAGGCGTCCTTGAGGATCGCGCCGGAGGCGTCCTTGGCCGCCCTCCCCCCCTCGCGGATACTGAGGGCGATCTCGTTTGCCAGTTTCTTGTCCCTCGTGTTCAGGTTGACGTTGTAGGCGATGAGGAATTCGCGGGCCCCGGTCACCGTGGCGCCCCAGCGCGGCACGAGGCCGGCAGGGCCGAAGTCGGGCTTCCACTCGGGTCTCGCGAGCTTGTCCGCGAGGGCCTCGTATTCGCCCGAGCGGATGTCTGCGAGGCTCCTCCTCTCGGGGCGGCTCGCGGCGTGCTCGTAGAGATAGACGGGAACGCCGAGTTCCCCGGCCAGCGCCTCGCCGAAACGTTTGGAGAGGGCAACGCATTCGTCCATCGTCACTCCCGATACGGGAACGAAGGGACAGACATCGAGGGCACCCATCCGGGGATGGGCCCCCGAATGGCCCGTCATGTCGATGACTTCCCAGGCGACCCTCGAGGCCGCGAGGGCAGCCTCGAGGACGGCCTCGGGCTCGCCGACGAAGGTATAGACGCTGCGATTAGTATCGGCACCGGGATCGACGTCGAGGAGGGATGCGCCGGCGACGGAACGGATAGCCGCCGCTATCGCCTCGATCTTCGCCTTGTCCCGTCCCTCGGAGAAATTGGGCACGCACTCGACTATCTTCTTCTCGCTCATGATGGCTCCTTGTCGCTTCCTGAAAGCAGAAGGAGCCTAACACGGGCTCGCCAAATGGAAAAGTCGAGAGAGGTCGCAAAAGGCCCTCTCCTCGCTTGGCCCGCCCCCTCCTTGTTAGGGCTTGGGCTTCCTCGGCCTCGGAGGACGGGCGGGCTTCTCGGCGTCGGATTGGTGGCCACGGGCCTTCCAGTCGGGCTTGTCCTTGCGGGGCCCAGCCTCGCTCGGGCCCTTCGATCCTGGGCCTCCCTTGTAATGGGAGCCTCCCGCATGGGGCCGAGGGCCCTTGGATAAGCCATAGCCGCTCCGCGGAGCTCCCTCGCCTTTTTCGAAGCCGCCGCCACCCTTCGTAGCCTCGCCGCCCCTCTGCGTCGCGAGGCGCACGGGTGGCAGGCCACCCGAGGAATGGGCGGCGCGGATGACCTTTTCGGCCGCGTCGAAGGGCACGGTAAGGAAGGAGAAATTCTCGTAGACCTCGATTCCTCCGACGAGGCGATCGGGAAGACCCGACAGGCGCTTGACGAGGGCCGCGAGGCTCCGCGGGTTGGCCCCGTCGCGTCGTCCGACGCCGACGAAGAGCCTCGTCGTGGCGGCCGCGTCGACCGAGGTGTCGACTATGTCCCTATAGCGTCGCGGGTCGAGTTCGGAGCCGAAGGCCTCGAAGAGGGCCGCGGCGAGGGCGTCTCGGGCCGGAAGCCGGGCTATGAGCTCATCGGCGAAGTCGAGCCAAGGCGCGTGTTCGTCGACCGGGGGGGGCGCAGGCGGGGTCGCCGAGGCGTTCTCGGGGATGACGACCTCGCCGAGCTTTTCCGCCCTGGCAAGGAGTCGCCCGCGGAGGCGTTCCTTGCGGGTGGCGATGAGTTCGCTGACTGCGGGAACCTTGCCCTTCTTGAGCGAGGAGCCGCCGACCCTGCGGATCCTGAAGAGCTTGCGATACTCGTCGGGCGTCACGAAGGTGACCGCGGTGCCGGCGTTGCCCGCCCTGCCCGTGCGGCCGACTCGGTGGACATAGGATTCCGAGTCGTGGGGAAGGGACCAATTGATGACATGGGTTAGGCGATCGATGTCGATGCCCCTCGCCGCGACGTCGGTGGCCACGAGGACCCGGAGGAGGCGGTCGCGGAAGCGAGCCAGGGTGCGCTCCCTGCGGTCCTGGCTTATGTCGCCGTGGAGGACGTCCGACTCGTAGCCCCGGCCCTCGAGATCGCGGGCCACCCGGTCGGCCTCGATCTTTGTCGCCGTGAAGACGATGCCGAAGAATTCCTCCTCCGCGTCGATGATGCGGCAAAGCGCCTCGATGCGATCCTGCTCGCGCACCTCGACCCAAACCTGCTCGGCAAGCTCCGTGGCGACGGCCTCGCTCGAGTCCTCGACCACCTCGTGGTTGTGGAGGTGGCGTTTGGCGATGCGATGGACGCCTTCGGGCATGGTGGCGGAAAAGAGGACGGTACGCTTAGTCGCCGGAGACTTCGACATCACCTTTTCGATGTCTTCGATAAATCCCATGTCGAGCATCTCGTCGGCCTCGTCGAGCACGAGGAATTCGAGGCCGGAAATGTCGATGCTTCCGCGTTCCATGTGATCGAGGACGCGGCCGGGGGTGCCCACGACGATCTCGACGCCGGCGGACAGGCGCCTGAACTGCTCGCCGTAGGAGGCTCCGCCATAGATGGCGGCGATGCGAGGCCTTGCGGCGCTCCTGAGGGAGGAGATCTCTCCGGCGACCTGCATGGCGAGCTCCCTCGTCGGCACGAGGACGAGGGCGAGGATTCCCTTGCCCTCCGACTTCGCGAGCGTCTCCAGGAGGGGGATGCCGAAGGCGGCCGTCTTGCCGGTGCCCGTCCGCGCCCTCGCGATGAGGTCCCCCCCGGGGACGAGGAGCCTGGGGATGGCGAGGGCCTGGATCGGCGTGGGTTCCTCGAATCCCTTCAATTTCACCGCGGCCAGCACGGCCGGACTGAGGCCGAGGGATTCGAAGCTGCTTGTGTCGCTCATGCGGACAGTGTAGGGCTTTTCCGGCCTTTTCAACAATGGGCCCCCGCTTGGAACTTGGCGCGGCCTCGGAAGGCCGTCTTTTTCGTCTCCATCGTTGACTGGACAAGGCGGGGGCACGAAACTACAGTGTCGCCGTGCGAAGGTCTGAATCGGGCCTTGGAAGGGGCAGTGAATGAAAAGGTTGAATTCGTTGGGTTCGCGACTGGTCTTCGCCATCTCCTTCCTCATCGTCGTCGTCCTCGCGATAGTCGGGACGATAATTTTCTTCGATTTTCGCTCGACCCTGGACGGGCAACTATCTACGATGGCCGGAACGACGACCTCCCTCCTCAAGCAGGAACTCGATTCCTGGATCGGCACGAAATACGGCATTCTCCGGAGTCAGAAGGCCGTGGTCGACGAGCGCTATCCCGATGGCGGGGCGATCCTGTCCTTTCTGGCCAGGGTCCTTCCCGAAGACAAGGACAACATGGAGGTCTATTGGGGCGACTCCAAACCCTACAAGGATGGCGGCCAGATGCTTCTCGGAAGCGGCCTCAAGCTCCCGGCGAGCTACGACCAAACGATCCGGGGCTGGTATCGCTCGGCTTTGGCGAGCGACGGCATAGTCGCCACGGAACCCTACGTCGATGCGGGGACCGGCAAGCTCGTCATCACCCTGGCCCTCGCGGTGAGTCCCGCGAAGGGAGTCGTCGGCATCGACATAGAGCTCACGAAGATAGTCGGGATCGTCGCCGCCAAGAAGATCTCGGCCCATGGCCAGACCTGGCTCGTATCGAAGGATGGCAAATACATCACCAACGACGATCAAAAACTCATCCTCCAGGCGAGTCCCTTCGAAACCGCTGTCCTATCCTCGGTCAAGAACTCCATCCTCGAGAACGATAACTCCTTCGGGATACTGAGAAGCGAGGCTTCCTATTACGCATCGCGCTACGTGCCGTCGCTCCAGGCCTATCTTGTCACGACCGGCCCCCTTGCCGACATCTACGGCCCCCTCGAGGCCTTCCTGGCGCGACTGCTCGCCATTATGGTCCTCGCGGTGATCGTCTCCGTCGCCATCCTCTTTTTCTATTCGCGGAGCATTTCCCTTCCCCTCGCCGCGCTGACCGGCCTGGCGAGGCGTCTTGCCATGGGCGATCTCGGTACCGAGGTCGACGAGGCCATGCGGGAGCGGCGCGACGAGGTGGGCGAGCTCTCGGAGGCCTTCGGGACGATGGCGCATAGCCTCAGGGATGTCGTCGACGGGGTGCGAAGTTCCATCGCCGTCCTCGCCAAGGGTTCCAGGGAACTCTCCACTTCGAGCTTCTCCCTTTCCGAAGGCGCGTCGGAGCAGGCGGCCAGCACCGAGGAAGTATCCGCGTCCCTGGAGGAGATGAGCGGCAATATCAGGAACAGCGCGGACAACGCGAAGCAGACCGAGGCCATCTCGCTCAAGGCTTCGCGGGACATGGCCGAGGGCTCGCGCGCCGTTCTCGAAACGGTCGCCGCCATGAAGGACATATCCTCGCGGATCCTGATAATCGAGGAAATAGCCCGCCAGACCAATCTCCTCGCCCTGAACGCTGCCATCGAGGCGGCCCGCGCGGGCGAGGCGGGCAAGGGTTTCGCCGTCGTCGCCAGCGAAGTCAGGAAGCTCGCCGAGCGCTCGCAGAAGGCAGCGACCGAGATCAGCGATCTCTCCGCGAGGTCGATGGCCGTGGCCGAACACGCCGGTTCGGTTCTCCGCGACCTCCTCCCCGACATCCAGAGGACCTCGCAGCTCGTGCAGGAAATCTCGGCCTCGAGCAACGAGCAGAGCAGCGGGGCCGACCAGATCACCAAGGCCATCATGCAACTGGACGCCGTGGTGCAGGCCAATGCCGGATCGAGCGAGCTGATAGCGGCCATGACCAAGGAAATTTCCGGCCTCGTCGAAAAGCTCTCTACCCGCATCGCCTTCTTCGGAACGGCGGGGGCGGGACCGACGGAGGAGGAGTCAGGGGCCGGAAAAGCTCCTCGCTCGAAAAAAACGGGCCCTCAGACAGGCCCCACGGGAGATCGGCCCGGCCCGGCGGAGAGAGCGAAGCCTTCTCGCTCGCCAAAGTCGTCCGGGCGCGACGCGACGGCGAGCCCGGGCGCAAAAACGGGCCCTTCCCTCGGTCGAGCGACGGGAATCACCATCAAGAAGGATTGGAAAGACGAGGATTTCGAGGAATTCTGAAGTCGCGAAGCTGGGCATTTTCGTCCGGGTCCTCGAGGATTCCATCAGCTCCAGCGTCGCAGGCTGCCCCGATCGGCCTCGAATCCTTGTTCCGCGAGAAGACCCGCGATCGAGGATTGCGCGGCTGATTCGCCGTCTATGGTCTCGAGCCTGACTCGGCCCATGATTCCGGCCCAGGCCAGGGCCGCGACCTGCCGCATCGGCGGATCGAGGCCTGCCTCGAATTCGAGAGCCTTCCCCGATCTTCGACTCAGGGCCACGATCCGCCCCCTCGAGAGGCAGATGGCCGTCGATGCCGTTCTTTGGGCCACAAGACCGCTCGCTTCGGCGAAGGGGAAACCCGCCGGACTCGCGGGGTCCAGGGCCGAAAGCCAGAGCGCTGGGGAGTCGTCGAGGTCATCGATGCCCGAGAAGGCCTGTATCGCCCCGCTGCCAAGGAATTGGGGAGAGCCGATTCCCCCGAAGAAATCGCCCGAAACGAGTTCGCCCGCGAGTTCCATGCTCCTCATGCAGCGGAAAAGTCGCGCCCAGGCGAGTTTGCCCAGCTCCCGCTCGAGGAGGGGCCTCACCAATATCCCATAACGGGAGAGGAGGATCCGCACTCGTTCCCTATCGAGCTCCTCGTCCTCGAGGGCGTCGCCATCGCCCTCCCCGATGCCTATGGCGCTCCAGTTCCCCTCGACGGGGGCCCCGGCCCTCCAACGATGTCTGAACGAAGGGGGCAATCCTCGCCGGAGGCCGGCCCTGTCCCGCAACTTGGGCAGGCCGGCAACGGCCCCTTCGCCCGCGTCGGAGGCCAGCCGGCGGCCGTAACCATTGGAGGCGCCGGCAAGGACGGAGCCAAGGGAATCGGAGGCTATCTTCCCCTCCCAAGCCTCCGCCCAGATGGCGAGGGCGAGGCTCCGAGAATCGCCTCCTCGCCCTTCCTTCATCGCCCAGAAATCCTTTGGAGACCCGTCGGGGGCCAGAATCGTCGAGGCAAGGGCAGGTTGAGCGAAAAGATCGTAGTTCCATGCGTCGGCGAAGGAGATCGACTCCCGACCCGTGCCGAACCAAAGCCAGCCCTCGGTCGAAATGAGACGATCGAGGGCTGGTAGCCAGTCCGGGCCGAGCCTCGAGGGGAGGATATGATCGCGCCAGACGGCGATCGGCGCGGGATAGCCCGCGAGGCGAGCGAGGACAGCCGCGGGCTCGGGACGGTCGCCCTCCCCCGCCCTCCGGAAAAGCCCCTGGCTACGCGCCACAAGGCGAAAGAGATCGGTGGAGGGGCGGGAGGCCAGGCGAGGCCTGGAGGCGGAGCGGCCGAGACGGAGCAGTATCTCATAATTGTCACGGTCTATTATGGTCTCGGCCCCGCCCTTGACGAGGAGGCCCCTCACCACCGTGCCCTCGGCCGAGAGGGCCTCGGCCACCACGTCGAAGGCCCCCACAGAGCTTCCGAAGATGGCCTCGATGTCCCCGGCCCCCACAGGCCCCTCGAAACGCAGCCATTCGGCCAGGCAATCGCCCGCTCCGGCGAGAAGCTCCTCGCGCCGCGCGGCCGTCGCGACGAGGCCGGTCGTGGCCCCGGGCAGGATGAACTCGGCGAAGCGGCCCCCTCCCGTGGGATCGCCTTCGAGTTCCTCGGAAAGGCCGCCGAGGGAGGCGAGCTCGGCCAGTTCCTCGCGGCTCAGCGCCACCCTTTCGTCGATCCACGAGGAAAGCTCTATCAGACTCTCGGGAGCCCAACCGCGAAGAAGGCGCTTACGCTTACGCACGAAGGCATCGACCAATAAGGGGTCGAGGAGGGGGCGATGCCGCGGCGAATCGAGGGCCAGGGCGATCGCCTCGTCCGATATCGTCGCCCGTCCTCCCTCGAGCTCGTCGGGTCGATACATGAAGTCGCCCTCGGCCACCCAGGCGGCGCCGCTCGCGAAGGGCGAGGCCCCGCTCGACTTGAAAAAACCTATGTCGATGGCGCCGGAGGCGAGGTCGGCGAGAAAGTCCGCGAGAGCATCGATATCGATGCTCTCGAAGAGGAGGCTCCGCCAAGTTTCGATCGTGACGGGAAAGTCGCCCCTATCCCGGACGGCCTGAAAGAGCCGCGCCGAGCGGAGACGCGTTTTCCAGAGGGGCTGCCTGTGCCTGGCGAAGCCCCGGGGGAGGAGGAGGGCTCGGCCGGCGTTTTCCCTGAAGGCCGAGGCGAAAAGGCCCGAGGACTCGAGCCCCGAGCGCAGGCTCGCCAGGATCGACTCCCGGTCGCCGAAGCGCCGCAAGATGCCGACGAGCCTGGCCGCGAAGTCCTCCACATCATCGCGGCCCGCGGCGATGACGAGAACACCCTCGTTGTCGGCATGGACCTGCGCCTCGATGCCCTCGACCCTCGCGAGGCTCTCCTCGACGAGAAAGGCGAGGCCCTCGTTGATGAGCCCGCCCCGGAAATCGTGGATCAGAATCGAGACGCCGGCCCGATGCCGCCCCCCACCGAGACTCTCGAGGACGAGGTTTCTCTTGCCGGGAAGGGCAAGGCCGCCCTGACATTCGCGCTGGGCGCGGATAAAATCGCACAACTCGTCCACCGCCTGGTTTTCGAAGCGGCACTCCGAGGCGAGGAAAGAGCGCATCGCGGAATCGCTCGAGGCGCCGAGACGGTCGACGAGGTCGAGGATGCCCCGGGCGAGTTCGGGGCTCGCGTGGAGGGGCCCACCCTTCCAGAAGGGCATGAAGTCAGCGGGCCTGTCGAGGGGAAGGACATTCACCGCCTCGGCCCCGATATCGACGATGCGCCAGGACTGGCTCCCGAGGGTGAAGGCGTCGCCGGCCTTTCGCTCGAAAACGAATTCCTCGTCCAACTCGCCGATGCGCCGGCCGTCGCTCGCCAACCTCAGGCTGTAGAGCCCGCGATCGGGGATCGCGCCGCCCGAGGTCCAGAGAAGGCTCCTCGCCCCACGCGTTGCCACGACGAGGCCGGTCGCGGGATCGAGAAAGACCCGGGACCCGAGTTCCCTCGGCCCGGCCCCCCCCTCGGCTGGGGCCCAACGCCCGCGGAGCATGTCGAGGGTCGCGTCAAAGAGGCTTCGCGAAAGGTCTACGAAGGGCGAGAAGCAGGTCACGATGTCGTACAAGGCATCGGGAGACCTGGGCTCCTCGGCCGCCAGGGAAAGGAGGACCTGGGCGAGAACGTCGAGGGGATCGCGCGGCGGTCGGAGCTCCTCGATGACGCCACGCCCGGCCTCCCGCACAATGGCGGCCGCGCTTATGAGTTCGAGGCCGTGAAAGGGCATTATTTCGACGCGCGATAGACGACCGACGCCATGGCCCGACCTGCCACCCCGCTGCAGGGCCTGCGCGATGGAGGGAGGAGCCCCGGCGAGGATGACGCGATCCACGCACCCTATATCGATGCCGAGTTCCAGGGATCCCGTGGCGACCACGGCGGGAAGCTCTCCGGCCTTGAGTCTTTCCTCGACCGCCTCCCTGAGTTCGCGCGACAAAGAACCGTGATGGGCCCAGGCGACAGGCCCCTCGAGGCCCCGCTTCGCAACCTCCTCGTTGAGCAGAAAGGCGAGGCGCTCGGCCCTCCTCCTCGCGTCGCAGAAGATCATCGTCGTCCGCGAGCCTGCCATCCTTTCGAGGACGGCCGGCACGAGGGCCGCATAACGCGAGTCCATGGTGGGCGGCTCCGCGGAGCGGCGAGACCGCTGCCCCTCGGCCTCGTCGACGCGGGGCCATGACACCAGGAACTCGATTTCCTTTTCGACGGGAGGCGCGACTATCATCACCTTTCGCTGGAGCTGCCGCCCTCCCTTGCCCGCCTCGCCCTCGAGCCTTTTGGCGCCAAACCACTCGGCTATGCGGTCGGCCGGCCTCAGGGTCGCCGAGAGGGCCACGCGTTGGAATTCGCCGGCGAGAAAGGCGAGGCGACCGATGCATGACGCGAGAAGGGCTCCCCTCTTGCTGCCGACCACCGCGTGAATTTCGTCGACGATGACGAGGCGGATCGAGGACAGGAGGGGTCTGGCCCGGGGCGAATCGAGGAGTATGGCGAAACTTTCCGGTGTCGTGCAGAGGATGGAGGGGGGCCGCGTGAGGAAGAGCCTCCGCCTCCGTTCGGGCGTGTCGCCGGAGCGCGTCTCGGCCCTGATCGGGAGGACTGCGAGGCCCCTGTCCCGGGCGAGGGCGGCTATTCCTTCGATTGGATCGAGAAGGTTGCGGCGTATGTCCTCGTTCAGGGCCTTGAGGGGCGAGATGTACAGGACGGTGAGGCGAGACGGGTCATAGCGGCCTTCCACGAATCTCGAAAGGGCGAGAAGAAAGGCGGCGAGGGTCTTGCCGTTACCGGTGGGAGCCTCGGCAAGGACATGTTCGCCCTCGGCCAGGCCCTCCCATACGCCCACTTGCACGGGCGTAGGTCCGGTAAAACGCGAGAAAAACCATTCTGCGACAAGGGGGCAGATCCCCCCGGCCAGTCCGTCTTCGCTCACGGCTCGAAGAGGGAGTCCCCCTCGCGTCGTTCGGCCCCCGTGCTTGCCCGATGCGCGGGTTTCGATGCGGGAGGATTGCCCTCCTTCTCCACGACGGTCCTGGCATCGCCGGCCGAACTCGCCGTCTCTAAGGCCGCGATCTGCGTCGCCGCTCGCGATGCCACCGGCGATGCCACCGGCGATGCCACCGGTGTTGCCACCGCTGTTGCCGAGGAAGGGGGAGCCGGGAGGGGACTCGGACCGACCCTGACGAGGCCCTCGATCACCTCGAGAAATTCCTCGAGGGTTTCGAATTTGCGATAGACCGAGGCAAAGCGAACGTAGGCGACCTTGTCGAGGGCGAAGAGCCGGGCGAGGACCATCTCTCCGAGATCGGGTGTCGTGATCTCGTTGGCCGTCTTCCCCCGCATGGCCGCCTCGTCCTCTATCTCGTTGACCAGGTTTTCTATCGAGAGCTGGGAGACCGGACGCTTTTCGAGGGCACGCGCGACCCCCTTTTCGAGTTTCGATCTCTCGAAGGGCTCCCTCCTTCCATCTCGCTTGACGACCATGAGGGGCTTTTCCTCGATGCGCTCATAGCTCGTGAAGCGAAAACCGCAGGCGAGGCACTCCCTCCTCCTGCGTATAGACTCGCCGTTCGCGAGCGTGCGGGAATCGACGACCTTGTCGTCGTCGCTTCCGCAATGGGGACAGCGCATGTTCACTCCTCTTCGCAGAGACTAACCCGGCCCGGCCTTCCTGGCAATCAAGACGGGGATCTTCCTCTCAGTGGATCGAAGGTCCAAGCTTCCGCACCAGGACGGCATACATCGGCCCCGCTCCCTCGGCCCTGTCCGGCAGCACGGCGGCCCCGTATCTCCTCGGCTCCCAATACACGCCCGGGGGTGCCTCGAAAACGGCGGTCGGACCCGCCTTCTTCGCTAGCCGAGCGACAACGTCCTCGTTCTCCTCCGGTGAGAGGGCGCAGGTGGAATAGACGAGGCTGCCACCGATACGGAGCATGATAAAGGCCGAGGAAAGGAGGGCCCACTGTCTCCGCGCAAGAGAGGCGGGGCGGGCGGGGCTCCACTCCTCGAGGGCCTTCGGATCGGACATAACGTGTCGCTCGCTCGAGCATGGCGCGTCGAGGAGGATGGAGGAAAAGCGGCCCTCGTTGCGCCGGCACATGGCAGCCGCGTCGCCGCCCGAGACGATGACCCTCTCGCGCAAGCCTGCCGGAAGGTGGCGGTCGAGGACGACGGCGAGGCGGCGCCTTCGGTCGGAAGAAAGTTCATTGGCGAGAATCCTACCTCCATCGGACAGGTGGGAGGCGAG
This sequence comes from Rectinemataceae bacterium, assembly GCA_035531315.1. Taxonomy (GTDB): domain Bacteria; phylum Spirochaetota; class Spirochaetia; order Treponematales; family Rectinemataceae; genus CAIJMU01. The sequence goes on along the minus strand of DATKTD010000276.1, from coordinate 7,569 downwards.
GACGAGGCTCTTGCCTCCCGGCGCCGCGCAGGCATCGAGAATCTCGCCATCATCGAGGGGAAGGAACTCGGCCACGGCCACCGACGCGGCGTCGAGGAAGTATGGTTCCGATCCCTCGGCCACGACAAAGGCCCTCGAGGCGCCGGGCCCCTCGAGGGCAGCCTTGATCGAGGTCCAGCGCTGACCGAAGAGCTCGCCGTAGCGCGCCTCGAAGGCCGCCCTCCCCCTTTCCCCGCTCGTCCTGCCCATGTTCCGATAGTAGCCCGATCAGGGGGATCGGCCGCAAGAGCCAGTGCGGCCGGGCCGCAAGAGCCCCTGGGTCTTGTGGCCATAGGCAGCGGGGGACGGCCCGTTGACCTCGCGGCGGAGGACGGGGATACTGGTCTCCCATGATTAAGGGCATCATTTTCGACCTCGACGGAACCCTTGTGGACAGCCTCGACGATCTTGCCGAATCGCTCAACGCGGTGCTTGCCCGCGAAGGCTTTCCGACGAGGGAGCGCGACGAGGTCAGGATGATGATCGGCAACGGCATGAGCCTCCTCGTCGCCCGGGCCCTCGGCGCTCGACTCGATGGGGCAAGCGTCGATTTCGCCCGAATCAAGGCAGGGGTGGAGGCAGAATACGATCTCCGCTGCCTCAGGAAGACCCGCCCCTATCCCGGCATCCCCGAACTCCTCGCGCGACTGGGAGGCATGGGGCTCCGTCTGGCAGTCCTTTCCAACAAGCCGGACAACTTCGCGGCATCGATGGTCGAGGCCCTCTTTCCCGATTCCGTTTTTTCTCCCGCGCGTGGGCAAAGGGATGGGATAGCAACCAAACCCGACCCTAGCTCCGCCCTCGAGATCGCCCGCGAATGGGGGCTCTTGCCCGGAGAACTGGCGATAGTAGGAGACTCGGCCGTCGACGTAGAGACGGCCCGCAACGCGGGTATGGCGGCCATCGGCGCCGCCTGGGGATTCCGCGGTCGAGCGGAACTCGAGGCGGCCGGGGCCACCGCGGTCTTCGAGACAGCGGCGGAAATCGCCGGATGGATAGCGGCAGCCAACGGGACCTTGCCCTGAGGCTCTACTGGATACAATCGGTTGCCGGTAGGATCGCCCTGAGCCATCCGGCCGTCCGACGCATTACGTGACTGGAGGAAACATGGACCACGAATCGATCAGAAAGCGAGCCAAAGCCTATATCGCCGCGGAAACCGACACGGCTTTCAGGAAGGAAGTCGAGGAACTCCTCGCCGCCGCCGAGATGAGCGGCGATACCGCCACGAGCGCTTGGGCCGAGCTCGAGGATCGCTTTTACCGCGACCTCGAATTCGGCACCGGCGGTCTTCGAGGCGTCATTGGCGGCGGCTTCAATCGCATGAATTTTCTCGTCGTCACGAGGGCGACGCAGGGTCTTTGCGACTACCTCATCGCGGCCTTCCCGGGCAAGAAGCTATCGGCGGTAATCGCCCACGACTCGCGAAACCATTCCGATACCTTTTCCATGGCCGCCGCCCGCGTCTTCGCCGCCAACGGTATCAAAGCCTGGCTCTTCCCTTCCCTGAGACCGACACCCGAACTCTCCTACGCCGTCCGCGAACTCCGCGCCGACACGGGCATAGTCGTCACCGCGAGCCACAATCCCCCGAAGTACAACGGCTACAAAGCCTATTGGAACGACGGCTCCCAGGTCACACCGCCCCACGACGTCGGCATCATCGACCGCGTCGGCAAGGTCGTCGAGGCGAAGCTCATCGCGGAGAAGGAGGCCTTCGCCAAGGGTCTGATCGAAATACTCGACGGGGGCATGGACGATCGATATGTCGCCATGGTCAAGTCGCACCTCCTGAGACCCGCCCTGATCAAGGATATGGCCTCCCAGGTCAAGCTCGTATACACCCCCCTCCACGGTACGGGAGCCATGCTCTTCGAGCGTATCATGGGCGAGCTCGGCCTCGGCGTCGTCACCGTCCCTGAGCAGCGCGAACCGGACGGGCGATTCCCGACCGTGGCCTTTCCCAACCCCGAGGAGGCGGCGGCCCTCGATCTCGCCATCAAGCTTGCCACCAGGGAGAAGGCCGACGCCGTCATGGCCAACGATCCCGACGCCGACCGCCTCGGCATCGCCGTACGGGCGAAGGACGGCTCCTATACCCTCGTCAGCGGCAACCAGCTCGGATCCCTCCACCTCGACTACATCCTCCTCACCCTCCGCGAACTCGGCAGGATGCCCAAGCGTCCCGCGACGATCAAGACGATCGTGACGACGGATCTGCAGGCTCGCATCGCCTCGGCCTACGGGGCCACGATTCGCGAGTGCCTCACGGGCTTCAAGTGGATCGCCGAGGTGATGCGTTCCTTCGAGCGCGAGGGTCTCGATTTCGTGTATGGCACCGAGGAGAGCTATGGGCACCTCGTGGAGACCGAAGTCCGCGACAAGGACGGGATCTCGGCCGCCGCCTTGACCGCGGAGATGGTCCTTTACTGGCGATCGAAGGGCAAGAGCCTCCTCGACCGCCTCGACGATCTGTACGCAGAACATGGGTACTATGAGGAAAAGGGCGTCAACCGCTACTTCGAGGGCGCCTCGGGCATGGACATCATGGCCGGCATCATGGCCGACTACCGCGCGGCGCAGCCCCACGGCTTCGGAGGCGTCCCCGTCGTCACGATTCGCGACGTCAAGACGGGACGGGAATGGGCGACAGGCGCGGAGGCCGGGGCGACGAAGATCGACCTGCCCCCGAGCGACGTCCTCCAGTGGCGTCTTTCCGACGGCACCATCGTCACCGTGAGACCGAGCGGGACCGAGCCGAAGATCAAGTATTACGTACTTTCGAGGACCGAGATGGGGGCCGAGGGTCTTCCCGCCGCGCGCAAGGCCTCTGCGGCCAAGAACGAAGCCATCCTCGCCGACATCAAGGCTACGCTCGAAAAGGCGGCGAAGGCCCGCCCGTGAGCGAATCGCCGACAGGACCGCTGGGCGGCTCGTCTCCCGGGCCGAAGAAGAGGACGCGTCTCGGCCCCGCCGAGGCCGCCCGCCTCCTCTCCGATGACTGGGAAGGGCGGAGCTATCTCGCCCTCGACGTGGAGACCACGGGCCTCGACCTGAGGCGCTGCCGAATCGTCGAGATCGGGGCCATCCTCTTCACTCCAAGAGAGGGCGGCTTCGGGGGAAGGTCCATCGACCGCCTCGTCGATCCGGGCATGCCCATGCCACGCGAAGTCATCGCCATCCATGGCATCACCGACGAGGACGTACGCGGCGCGCCTTCCTTCGGCCAGATCGCCGACGATTTCCTCGCCCTGACCGAGGGGGCCATACTCGTGGCCCACAACGCAGCCTTCGACCTCGGTTTTATCCAGAGCGAACTTGCCGCCTCGGGTCGTCCTCCCCTCGCCAACCTGGTCCTGGACAGCCTCGTCCTGGCCAGGGCCGCTTTCAAGGGCCTTCCCTCCTACAGTCTTCCCCGCCTGGCTGCCTCCCTCCACATCGCGACGCGCCGCAGCCATAGGGCCCTCGATGACGCCATCGTGGCGGCAAAGGTCTTCGTCGAGGCGGGGAGGAGGCTCAGGCCCGAGGCTTGAATCACCACGCCCGGTGCCGCGATTCGATCGGGGCAAAGGGCGACGAAATGGCATTACACTCGAAACCGCGCTATCATATGCGGAGTAGTAATATTTCAGGAGGCACCATGAAAAGAAGAATCAGCGTCGCAGCGATAGGCTTGGCAGTCTCGCTGGGTCTCGCGGCCCAGACGAACCCCTTCGGAGCATTTGAAACCGCCCTCGGGACCTTCTCGACCTCCATGGCGAGCGCCCTCTCCCTCAATGCCAGCGTCGGCTCGACCTGGTCAGACGCCTATGTCGGCGGCTTCCCCCGCTTCGGCGTCGGCGCCGTCGTCGGCGCGGCCTTTACCGGTGCGGGAAGCGTCGATCCCCTGTTCAGCGCCCTCGGCCAGACAGTTCCGACCTATCTCGCTTCCTACGGTGTGCCGATTCCCGCCCTCGGCCTCAGCGCCAAGATCGGCATTCCCTTTCTTCCGATCGATGTCGGCCTCTCGGGGGGCTACATTCCCCAGTCCCTCGGCGATTCGCTGAAGGCCAGCACCGGCGTCACCGTCAATTACATGAACGTGGCAGGCCAGATCCGCGTGGCCCTCCTCAAGGAAAACATCATCCTTCCCGACATCAGCTTCGGCGTCGGCCTCTCTTATCAGGAAGGCTCGGTCTCGACGCCCCTGGGCGTCGGGACGACGACTCTCGTGAACGACCAGAAGGTGGTCAATTACTGGACGGTCACCGCCCCCGATCCCAATCTCGCCCTCGGCTGGAAGTCCACCAATGTCGACGCGACCCTCCAGGTCTCGAAGTCCCTCCTCATCTTCCGCCCCTACGCCGGGCTCGGTTACACGATGGGCAGTTCGACCGTCACCGGCGGCGTAAATAGCACTATCCAATACGCCTATTCCGCGACGAGCGGAGGAGCCTTGACCAATTCCGACTACACGACCATGGCGAACGAGATCGCCAGCGTCGGGGGCACCGCGCCCACCTTCAGCTCCAGCGGCTTCAGCTACACGGCCACTTCTTCGACACCCATGTTCCGCGTCTACGGCGGCCTCTCCTTCGAGATTCTCATCCTCAAGCTCGACGCCCAGGTCATGTACGTGCCGGCAAACAAGAATCTCGGCGCCTCCCTCATGACCCGTCTCCAGATCTAGCCTGCCCGACTTTTCATTCGCCAGGCTCACCCTGCGGCCGCCCTCGGGCGGCCGTTTCTTTTGCCTCTCCGGTTTCGGCGCCCGGAAGTCCGACCCCGACTCGCGCGCGATGGAGCTCCCCTTTTCAGCCTACGGCTTGCCCGCTAGAATCCCCCCATGGTTTCCACACGCACCAATTACGACCTTGTCGTCCTGGCCGGCGACATCGGCGGCACCAACGTCAACCTTGCCCTGATCGGCAAAAAGGGCGGCACCTTCACCCTCATCGCCGATCGCCATTACAAGACCAAGGAAGAGAAGTCTTTGATCGAACCCCTCGATCGCTTTCTCTCCGAGGCCGGGAGGGAGTATCCCGCCTTCAAGCCAGAGGCCTGTTGCATCTCCGGGGCCGGTCCGGTGGAGTCGGGCAAAATCGCCCTCACCAACGCCCCTTGGGACATCGATGGCCCCGCAATCGAGGCGAAGTTCGGTTTTCCCACGAGGGTGATCAACGACTTCACCGCCGTATCCTATGGCGTCATCCTCCTCGACCCCCACAATCCCGATCAACTCAGACGCCTGGCCCATACCGACGGTTCCCTTCCCGAAGCCCGGCCGGGTGTCCGCGCGGTCATCGGCGCAGGCACCGGTCTGGGCGTGGGCTATGTCGTGCGCATCCACGACCGGGTCGAGGCCTTCCCCTCGGAGGGAGGCCACGTCACCCTTCCCGTCTATGACGAGGTCTCTCAGGCCTTTCAGTCCTGGCTCGGTTCGCGCATGGACTTCATGCCCGGCGCCGAGGCCGCCGTCTCCGGCATCGGCATAGCCAACATCCTCGAGTTCCTTGTCGAGTATAGGAAGATCAAGGTCGGCCTACCCATCGACATCCTGGCCCATCCCTTCGAAGAGCGGGCCTTGCTCGCAGCCACCAATGCCGGCAGCGACCCGATCTGCGCCGAGGTAATGGACATCTTCGTCAAGCTCTATGCCCGCGTGGCGGCCGACGCGGCCGCCACCTTTCTGCCCTCGGGCGGCATCTTCCTCGCCGGCGGCATCGCGGCCAAGAACGAGGCACGATTTACCGAGGGTAACCGCTTTATGGCCATGTTCGAGAGGAGCTATCGCGACCATATCAGGAAGATCCTCGCCGGGATCCCCGTCATGATCGTCAGGGACTACTCGATCTCCCTTTATGGCGCGGCCAACGCAGCGGCCCTTTCGAGCTGAGGCTGGGAAGATGCAAGGACTCTCCGCGGCCCTGCGCCGGGACATGGAATCGAAGGGGATCGATGTCAAGCTGAGCCTCTCCATACTAGAAGACTGGAACTCGGGCTTCTACGACTCCGTAAAACCGGTGAAGGCCGTCTCGGTTCCCGCCGTCGACGGAAGGCGCGTCGTCGACACCGACGGCCTCGTCTCGCTGAAGAGGCCGGCTGCCCAGGTTAGGGAACTCCTCTCCACCCTTGGTATCCCCGAGCCGGCCGGCTTGCGACGCGAGGACCAGGGAGAGGGCGAGGTCATGATATTCGATCGCCTCGCCCTCGAAGAGCTCGGCATGCGCCTCCTCCCCTTCGCCGCCTGGGGAGTCCTGAACGGCGGCTCGGCGACGAGCTACGCGGATCGCAAGAAGAACAAGGCCTACGGGGATGAGGTCTTCGACCTCCTCGAAGAGGGCTTCGACCGCCTGGAGCCCCTCTGTCGGGACAGGCCCAAGGGTCTCGCTCCCGCCTTTCTCAATCCGGACGGAAGCCCCGGCCCCTCCTTCCTCCTTCTCAAGATGAGGGCGCGCCTCCTCCTCGCCGGCGCCTATCGCGCAAGATATGGCGATCCCGGCCGCCCCTTCCTGCCCCTCTTCCAGATGTCGAGTTCGGGCAACAATGCCGAACTCTCCTCGGCCTATGAGGCGATGTCCTCCGAAGCCCTCCTGGCCGAACCCGCGGCCGCGCTCGGAGGCCTTGTCGCCTCCGGCGCCCTGTCCTGGGCCACGGGGATACAGCCCATGATCTCGGCCTTTTCCCACTCGTCAGAGGGAAGGACCAAGACGATCTTCGATAGAGCCTGGGGCAGGCCGGACAGCGCCTTGGCTCTACCCGGCGGCCATGGCCAGTCCTTTCGCATTCTGGCCAAGGTTCTCCGCAAACTCCGGGCCTCGGGCCTCCGTTGGGCCTGGCTCGGCAATGTCGATAACCTCGGCTTCGTGCCCGACCCGATACGCCTCGCCATCCTCGCCCTCTCGGGGGAGCCTGCCGCCTTCGAGTTCGCCTATCGGACTCCTCTCGACGTAAAAGGCGGGATCCTCGTCGAGACCGCCGATGGAGGCCGCACGATAGCCGACATAGGTCCCGCCATCTCCTTCGACGAGGTCAGGGCCCTCGAGGCCGGCGGTTCCTCCATTCTCTTCAATTGCGCGACGGGCCTCTTCGACCTGGACTGGCTGGTCCCGCGACTCGACGAGATAGGCCGCGCCCTTCCCGTGCGCTTCAGCGATCAGGACAAGGATGCCGGCCGCTATTCGCAGGCCGAGCAGGTCACCTGGGAGGTCGCCTCCCTCCTCCCCTCCTTCCTTTCCTTCGCCGTGCGCAAGGAGGATCGCTTCATCGCCGCGAAGCTCCTCGCCGAGACCCTCCTCGCCAGCGGAATAGGCCTCGGCGATCCGAGGATTCCGCCCGATCTCGCCGCCGCCTCCCGGTCCCTCCATCGGGGACTTGTCGCCCGGCTTTCGGGCGAATACGGCCTCGAGCTCCGCGACGGCTTGTGGATCGCCAGAAGCTGAGGCGGCATCGCGCCATCGCTACTCCGGCAAAGCGATGTCGCCATCGCTACTCCGGTAAAGCGATGTCGCCATCGCTACTCCGGTAAAGCGATGTCGCCATCGCTACTCC
>DATKTD010000275.1:0-2931 GCA_035531315.1 Rectinemataceae bacterium | reverse complement strand
GCAGCTGAAGCTCCTCACCCTGTCCGGCTTCCTCGAAAGGCGACGCGACGGACGCAACATCTTCTATCGGCTCAAGGATTCGAGGGTCCTCTCGATCCTCCACCATCTCAAGACATTGTTCACGGATTAGGCATTCCGCCCGCAGGGGCGCCGAGAGGCGGGCCCGCGGCACTACATACGAAGGGGGCACGAAGATGCTCGTAGCAGGTAGCGCGACAGGATTCCTCGAGAAGACCTTCGGAGCGCGCGTCAGGTTCGACGAGGTCGAGAGGATGCTCTATTCCCACGACGTCGGCGAGATTCCCTATCTCATCAAGCCGCTCCTCGGAAAGACCACGCCCCAGGCCGTGGTCCAGCCCGAGTCCGAGGTCGAGATTGTCTCGCTCGTGAAGTGGGCCAACGAGACCGGCACGGCGCTGACCCCGAGGGCCAAGGCCACCTCCGGCTACGGCGGAGCCATTCCCGTCAAAGCCGCGGTCGTCATCGACTTCATCCGCATGCGCCAGATCCTCGCCGTCGACGAGGCCGCCATGACGGTTCGGGTCCAGCCCGGTCTCGGCTGGGAGCCCCTCGACAGGGCCCTGGCCAAGAAGGGCCTCACCCTCAAGCTCTACCCGACGAGCTATCCCTCCTCCACCGTCGGCGGCTGGGCGGCCCAGGGCGGCGCGGGCATCGGCTCCTTCGAGTCCGGCTGGTTCCGCGACAACATCGTCTCGATGCGAGCCGTCCTCGCCGACGGCACGGCCCGGGATTTCAAGGGCGCCGACATCGACCTCATCTACGAGACCGAGGGCATCGTCGGTCTCATCACCGAGCTCACGATCAAGGTGCAGAAGAAGAGCGATCTCGTCATCGTCGCCGCCTCCTCCCTCCAGGCCTCCTCGATCCAGAAGCTCACCGAGGCCGTCATCAAGGAGGACCTTCCCATCTGGTCCATCCTCTTCATCAACCCCAAGATGGCCGAGCTCAAGAACAAGACCCCCCACCCCGAGCACGACATCCACGAGGGCGAGTACATCAAGATCCCCGAGGCCTACGTCGTCACGGTCGCCTATCGCGTCGAGGACGGCCCCAAGGTCGCTTCGCGACTCGACGCCCTCATCGCGGGCTCCGGCCTCGCGAAACTGCCCCAGGACGTGGCCGACCACGAGTGGGAGAACCGCTTCAAGGTCATGCAGGTCAAGCGCCTCGGCCCCTCCCTCGTGCCCGCCGAGGTCGTCGTTCCCCTCGCCCACCTCGAGGAGTTCCTCGAGGACATGGACCGCAGCATCCACCAGCCCGTCGTCAAGGAGGGCATGCTCGTCAAGAAGGGCAAGGACGGAAAGCCCGAGGTCGTCATCCTCGGCTTCATCCCCGCCGACCAGCGCAAGTTCAGCTACCACTTCGTATTCAGCCTCTCGCTCTCGATCATGAAGGTCGCCGAGCGCCACGGCGGCCGCGCCTACGCCACGGGCCTCTACTTCACGGGCAAGGCCAAGAGCGTCTTCGGGGCCGAACGCCTCGCCAAGCTCCGCGACTTCAAGAAGCAGGTCGACCGCAAGGGCATCATGAACCCGAAGAAGATCGTCAAGGGCAACATCGTCTCCACGATCATCTCCCTCGTGTCGAACTTCGAGCCCCTCACCCGCTTCTTCGGAAACCAGGTCCTCACCAACGTCGGCGAGCGTATCACCGGACCGCGGAAGGGCATCCCCGCCGACGTCGTCTGGCACGCCTACGGCTGCAGCCAGTGCGGCTACTGCGTCGATACCTGCGACCAGTTCTACGGCCGCCTCTGGGAGAGCCAGTCGCCCCGCGGCAAGTGGTACTGGCTCCGCCTCTTCATGGAAGGCAAGGTGAAGTGGGATCAGAAGGCCGTCGACACCTTCATGGTCTGTACTACTTGTGAGCGCTGCTCCGTGCGCTGCCCCGAGGGCATCCCCGTCGAGCCCTCGTGGATGAAGCTCCGCGGCAAGCTCATCACCGACGATAAGAAGATGACCTTCCCGCCCTTCGAGATGATGTCCGAGGCCCTCCTCTCCCAGGGCAACATCTGGGCCGGTCTCCGCAAGAACCGCTCCGACTGGTTCCCCAAGCATCACCTCGCCAAGCACGGCCCCGATGTCAAATCCAAGAACGTCTACTTCGCCGGCTGCACGGCCTCTTACGTCGAAGAGGATATCGGCAAGGGCGCCGTCGAGCTCCTCGACAAGGCCGGAATCGACTTCAAGTATCTCGGCGAGCAGGAAAACTGCTGCGGCACGCCCATGCTCGCCTCGGGCAAGTGGGACACCTTCAAGGTGACGATGAAGCACAACATCGACCTTATGAAGAAGAGCGGCGCCGACACGGTCATCACCTCCTGCCCCGCCTGCGACATGATGTGGCGACACGCCTACCCGAGCTGGGCCAAGAAACTCGGTATCGAGTACAACATCACGACGAAGAGCTATACCGAGGTCCTCGCCGACGCAGTGAAGGACGGATCCCTCAAGATCCCGCCCCGCCCCGGCAAGAAGGAAAAGGTCACCTTCCACGACTCCTGCCACCTCGGCCGCGTCTCCGGTATCTTCGAGCCGCCCCGCGACCTCATCAAGGCCATCCCCAACGTCGAGTTCGCCGAGATGGAATCGAATCGCATGGAATCCAAGTGCTGCGGTTCCGTCCTCACCCTCATCAAGGATGCCGAGGTCGCCGCGGAGATCGGCAAGGACCGACTCGACGAGGCGGTCGAGATCGGCGCTGACAAGGTCCTCGCGATCTGCCCCTGCTGCCAGGTCCAGCTCCGCGTCTCGGCCGACAAGAAGAAAATCCCCGTCGAGGTCGTCGATCTCGGCCGCTACGTGGCCGAAGCCTTCGGCATCGAGCTCCCCGACCCCATGCCCTCAGTCAGGAGCAATTGGGGCGTCTTCGAACACATGATCGCCCTCATGACGCCGGAAGGCTTCGCCG
>DATKTD010000274.1:0-3614 GCA_035531315.1 Rectinemataceae bacterium | reverse complement strand
CCTCGAAGCCATCGCCATCCTGATCGCCGAGTCCCTCCGCCTTCGCAGGGGTCTCCTATCCCGTGAAGCGGCGCTTTCCGCCGGCTCCCGCGGCGGAGGCGACCGAGAATTCCTCGATGCCCTGGGGATCGAAAGGACCACGGCTTCCTCGGCGCCCCTGGCGACCGATACCTTCGGGCTCTTCGGCCGCTCGGCCGCCATGGCCGAGGTCCGGGGCCTCATCGCCCAGGTCGGCCCCACCGACGCCACGGTCCTCGTCACCGGCGAGAGTGGCACGGGCAAGGAACTCGCCGCCCGCGCCCTCCATCTTTCGAGCCCCCGGGCCGCGGGGCCCTTTATAGCGGTCAATTGCGCAGCCCTGCCCGAGTCGCTCATCGAAAGCGAGCTATTCGGCCACGAGCGGGGGGCCTTCACCGGGGCGGAGGCCCGACGCAAGGGCCGTTTCGAGATGGCGGCGGGCGGCACCCTCTTTTTCGACGAAATAGGAGAACTTGGGCCTGCCGTCCAGGCCAAGCTCCTCCGCGTCATCCAGGAACGGCGCTTCGAGCGGGTCGGCGGGGGCGAAAGCCTTCGAGCCGACGTGCGCATCGTCGCCGCCACAAATAGGGAACTCGAGAGGGAGGTGGCCGAGGGAAGGTTTCGGGAAGACCTCTTCTGGCGTCTCAATGTCTTTCCGATCAGGATGCCGCCGCTCCGCGAGAGGGGAGGCGATATCGTCCTCATCGCCGACCACTTCGCCGAGACCATAGGAGTGAGGATCGGGAAGCCAATCCTGCGCATCTCGACGCCCGCCCTCGACCTCCTTACCTCTTATCACTGGCCGGGCAACGTGCGGGAGCTCGAGAACGCGATAGAAAGGGCCGTCGTCCTTTCTTCCGACGGGGTGATCCACGCCTGGCATCTTCCACCCAGCCTCCAGTCGGCCGCCTCGACCGGCACCGCTCCCACCTCGACCCTCGATTCGACCCTTGCTCGCATCGAAAGGGAACTCATCGTCGAGGCCCTCAAGATCGCCGACGGTGTCGCCGTACAGGCCGCCCACTCCCTTGGCATCACCGAGCGCCGTTTTGGCCTGGCCATGCATAAATACAATATCAGCTGGAAGCGGTTTCGTACAAAAAAGTAGTTTTCTTATCTTTTGTTTACATTAAGGTAGTATTTATGTTTTGCCCTCGATCAAGGCCAATTGCCACCTTTGATTTTTCCTGTGCCGTAATTCTTTTTAACTTAACGAATTCCTGAGAACTAGTCCTTCTTCATGAGCCTTGTGGCGAGAAGTGGCCAGTGTTGGCACGCAAGCTGCTTATTGGATGGTAACACTTCTCAAGGAGCCATCGTGAGCAGCCAATCCCCCAACCCCGTCAGCCTCTTCGGCACCCATTGTTTCTCCAATTCGGTCATGCGCGAGCGTCTTCCGTCGTCTATCTATAAGAAGCTCGTGGAGGTTCAGGCCGGAAAGGAGTCGCTCTCCCTCGAGGTTGCCGAGGTCGTCGCGAGCGCGATGCGCGACTGGGCAATCGAGAGGGGGGCCACCCACTTCACCCACTGGTTCCACCCCCTGACGGGCCTCGCGGCGGAAAAACACGATTCCTTCATCGCGCCTGCCGGCGAGGGCCGGGTCATCATGGCCTTTTCGGGCAAGGAACTCATCAAGGGCGAGCCCGATGCCTCCTCCTTCCCCTCGGGCGGCCTCCGGGCCACCTTCGAGGCAAGGGGCTACACGGCCTGGGACGCGACCAGCCCCGCCTTTCTCAAGCGCTCGAAGAGCGGCGTGACCCTCTGTATCCCGACAGCCTTCATTTCCTATTATGGCCATGCCCTCGACAAGAAGGTCCCCCTCCTTCGCTCCGGCGACTCCCTGGAAAAGGCCGTTCTTTCCGTCCTCAGGGCCCTCGGAGACAGCACGGCCACCCGCGTCATTTCGACGGTCGGCCCCGAGCAGGAGTACTTTCTCGTCAAGCGCGAGCTCTTCCTCAAGCGGCCCGACCTCGTCCTCACGGGCCGCTCCGTCTTCGGCTCCGTGCCCGCCAAGGGCCAAGAGCTCTCCGACCACTACTTCGGCGCCATTCCGGAGAAGGTCGAGGCCTTCATGCGCGAGCTCAACGCCGAACTCTGGTCGATGGGCGTGGCGGCGAAGACCCAGCACAACGAAGTCGCCCCCAACCAGTTCGAGCTCGCCGTCGTCTTTTCGACCTCCAACGTCGCGGCGGATCACAACCAGCTCGTGATGGAAACCCTGATGAAGATCGCCGACCGCCACGGCATGGCCGCCCTCCTCCACGAAAAGCCCTTTGACGGAATGAACGGTTCGGGCAAGCACATCAACTGGTCGATCGGCACCGATACAGGCGCCAACCTCCTCGAGCCCGAGGGCGACCCCGCCAAGGACCTCCGCTTCCTCCTCTTTTTCGTCGCCGTGATCGAGGCGGTGGATCGCCATGCCGGCCTTCTCCGTGCTTCGGCGGCGACGGCGGGCAACGACAGGCGTCTCGGCGGCCACGAGGCCCCCCCCTCGGTGATCTCGATTTTCATCGGCGACAGCCTCGAGACGATTCTCGACGAGGTAGCCGCGAAGGCCGGGGGCAAGGAGGCCGCGGGCAATGGCAAGGCCTCCAAGGCCGTCCACCTCGACATGGCGGCCGGAGCCCTGCCCAAGCTTCCCCTCGACCTGACCGATCGCAATCGCACGAGTCCCTTCGCCTACACCGGCAACAAGTTCGAATTCCGGATGGTAGCCTCCTCGCAGTCGGTCGCCACGCCCTCGACCATCCTCAACGCCGTCGTCGCCGACGTGCTGGTGGGCTGGGGCGATCGCCTCGGCAAGGCGAAGACGGCGGGCAAGGACGTCGAGGCCGAGGCCCTCGCCATCATAGCCGAGTCCTATCAGGCCCATCGCCGCGTCATTTTCTCGGGCAACGGCTACTCCTCCGAGTGGGCGGCCGAGGCCGAACGCCGAGGTCTGCCGCGTTTCCGCTCGGCCGTCGAGGCCATACCCGAATTCGCCAAGCCCGAGGCGGTGGCCCTCTTCAGCCGCCTCGGCGTCTTCACCAAGGAGGAGATCGAGAGCCGCACCATCATCTACCTCGAGCGCTACGCGAAACAGGTCAACATCGAGGCCGCGGTGATGGTCGACATGGTCAGGCGCTCCATCTATCCGGCGGCGACGAACTACGCCTCCCGTCTCGCCACCGAGGCGGCGGCGATAGCGGCCGCCGGGGCCCCCTCGTCCTCGCAGGAAATCCTGTGCAGGAAGGTATCGGGCCTACTCCAGACGCTCTGGGAGAAGCTCGAGAAGCTCGATACGGCCCTGTCCTCGGCCCAGTCCGTCGAGGAACCCCTCGCCCTCGCCAAGACCTATCGCGAGAGCGTCGTTCCCAGGATGGACGAGCTCCGAGAAGCCACCGATGCCCTCGAGAGGGTGACGGACGCCTCGCTCTGGCCCTTCCCCACCTACCAGGAGCTCCTTTTCAGCCTGTGATTTCCCCGGCAGGGGGGAGGGATCCTCGTTTGTCAGTATCCTTCCCCCGTGCTATCCTCTTGGGCGATGAAGCTACTAAAGCGGATTCTGCCCTTCGCGATCCTCGTGGCGGCCGCCCTCTTCCTCCTCAATCTTC
>DATKTD010000273.1:0-3430 GCA_035531315.1 Rectinemataceae bacterium | reverse complement strand
CTTGATCCGCAGGGGACTGCGTACGGCATTGAGGAAGCGGGTCTTCTTGTCACGAATTCCGCTTCCACCCACCCTAGAGCGCATCTGGACACAAGACTTTGTGACGCCGGGCCTCGCTAGCCCAGGCAGCCCACCCGCCTTCGCTTTCGACTAGAAACGCCAGCAAGCGCTATCCTGCATTAAGCTTCGAGACACTGAACTCGGTGTCTCGGCCTCGTGGTTGCCTACTAGGGGAAACCAGGGAAAGCCGGCGCCGAGGAGGCCATCGATGCTCGCCCGGATAGGCGAGGGGGGATCGATGTCGCCGGGCGAGATCATGAAGCTGCCCGCTCCGGCGGTCGTGGCGGCGAGGGCCACGAGGGCTCCGGCGAATTGTTCCGGGCCCGTGAACTCGCGCATGTCGGCCGCCATCGAGAAGGAGAAGGAGAAGGAGTTTCCTATGGGGCATCGCCTATGGTCGGCACTGCCTCGATTAATGGCGGGAAGGGCAGGGGGCTGGCGCAAGCGACGAAGAAGCTTGCCGCGATGAGGCTGAGGGAAGAGGCCGCGCGGATGCCCTGCATGACTCAAGTCTAGTCCATTGTCCCCGGCCGGCAAGACGCTGCGTTTTGCTATAGAGCGGCGCCTCCATGGTCTTCGCGCGAGGGGGCGCAGCGGAAATCCTTTTCCGAGCTTTGCGAGGAAAAGATTGGAGCGGAGCACCCGGTCGGGCGGTCGCGACCGCCCGACGCGCCCACTTGACGCCATCGTGGGGAAAGCATTATATGTCCCTTATGCTTCTTTCCGGAAAGGCAATGCCGACAGGCCTCCATCATCACGCCCACCACGGGTCGCGGTCGCGATCCCGCGGGCGGTAGGCTATTCCGGAAGGGATAACGAACCGAACGAGGGCGCCGACCGCAATGGTCGGCGTTTTTTATTTATAAAGGGCGCAGGCCATCTCACCCGAGGGTGAGGAGGATCGGCGCCCTTCGTGCATGAAGGGGATCGCCGGGCGGGCCGATCCCCGCCCCGTTCCCGAAAGGACGAAGGGTATGCAGACAAGGACGACGCTCAAGGTGGCCCTGCCGAAGGGCAGGATGCAGGAGGGGGTCTTCGAGCTCCTCGCCGACGCGGGTCTCCCCGTCCATGGGGACGATCGGGACTATCGGCCGAGCCTGGCCATGGAGGGTCTCGAGGCCAAGATCCTGAAGCCGCGCAACATCATCGAGATGCTCCACGCGGGGACGCGGGACATCGGCTTCGCCGGCTCGGACTGGGTTTCGGAGCTGGATCTCGAGCTGGTGGAGCTCCTCGACACCGGCCTCGATCCGGTGCGTCTCGTGGCCGCGGCGCCGACATCGATCCTCGTGGAGGGCAGGCTTCCGCGGCGCCACCTCATCGTCGCCAGCGAGTACGAACGCATCGCGCGCTCGTGGATCGTCGCCAAGGGTCTGGACGCGACCTTCGTGCGCTCCTACGGGGCGACGGAGGTCTTTCCCCCTGACGACGCGGACTGCGTGGTGGACAACACGGCGACGGGCTCGACCCTCAGGGCCAATGGGCTGTCGATCGTCGACGAGGTGGCCCAAAGCACGACGAAGCTCTACGCCAATCCCGCGGCGATGGAGGACCCGGCCAAGCGCGAGATGGCCGAGGCCGTGGTGCTGCTGCTGCGGAGCGTGCTCAACGCGCGGGGGAGGGTGATGCTCGAGATCAATGTGCCGGCCGACAAGCTCGAGGCGGTGGTGGCCATCCTGCCCTGCATGCGCGAGCCGACGATCTCGCAGCTGATGGCCGACGCGGGCTACGCGGTCAAGGTGGCCGCGCCCAAGGCCTCGCTGGCCATGCTGATTCCCGAGATCAGAAGACGCGGCGGTTCGGACATCATCGTGACCGAGCCCTCGAGGATCGTGCCGTGAGCGGCCGCGTCGCCCCCGCCCCCGTCCCCGGCTTCGGCGGCTACGTTCCGCCCGCCCTCGAGGCGGGGATACGGCTCTTCCTCGACGCCAACGAGGGCCTGCCGGGGAGGGCCGTCGTGGAGGCCCTGGCCGCCGCGGACACGGTCGAGGCGATCAGGCGCTATCCTCGGGCGGCGACCCTGGAGGCCGACATCGAGGCGAGGCCGGGCCCCGGGGTCGCGGCCCTGGCGCCTGGCTCCGTCCTCGTGACGGCCGGTTCCGATGACGCGATCGCCCGGGCCTGCAGGCTCTTTCTCGGCAGGGGGGACAGACTCCTCGTCTTCGAGCCGGCCTTCGAGATGTACGCGGTGTCATCCCGTCTCGTCGGCGCCGAGCCCCTCGGGGTACCCTGGCCCGAGGGAAGGGTCTTTCCCCTGTCCTCCGCCATCGACAAGGCCAGGCGCTCCGGGGCGAAGGCAGTGGCCCTCGCGAGTCCGGCCAATCCGAGCGGCGCGGCGGCCTCGCCCGAGGAGGTCCTCGAACTCGCCGAGGCCTTGCCCGACATTTCCATCTGGGTCGACGGGGCCTACGGCGAGTTCGCGGGCCGCGATACCCTCGCCGTGGCCCTGTCGCGCCCCAATACCCTCGCAATGCGTACTTTCTCGAAGGCCTACGGCCTCGCCGGCATGAGGCTGGGCTGGGTGGCCGGGCCGGCCGCCACGATCGGGGCTCTTCGGGCCGCGGGGGCTCCCTATCCCGTGGGCAGCCTTTCGGTACTGGCGGGCCTGGCCGCCAGGTCGAAGGAGGGCGAGGCGCAGATGGGAGCCTTCGTGGCGCGGGTGCGCGAGGAGAGGGCGACGCTTCAAGCCCTCCTTTCCCGTCTCGGCGCGCGAGCGGCCCCCTCGGAGGCGAATTTCGTCTTCGCGCGGGTGAGGTCGGCCCTGGGGCTCAAGGCCGCCCTCGCGAAGGCAGGCATCGCGATACGGGCCTTCCCGGGTAGGCCGGGTCTGGAGGACGCGATCCGCATCAGTTGTCCGGGCGAGGCTGGGGCATGGTCGGCGCTGGCGGCGGCCATCGAGGCCGCCAAGGAGTGGCTGTGAATACGGAGAAGACGAAGCGGCCGGCGACGACCGGGGGCGGCGGCCCGGCGGCGGGCGGGGTGATTCCGAAGCCGCGTCGGGCGGCGAGGCTGCGCGAGACGAGGGAGACGAAGATCGAGGCCTCCCTTGCCCTCGCGCGGGGGCAGGTCTCGGTGGATACGGGCATCGGCTTTCTCGATCACATGATTTCCACCCTGGTTTTTCACGCCGGCTTCTCGCTCTCGCTGCGATGCTCGGGTGACCTCCGGGTCGACGATCATCACACGGCCGAGGACTGCGGCATCGTCCTCGGCGAGCTCCTCGGGGAGGCCCTGGGTTTGCGAGCGGGCATCGCGCGCTTCGGCTACGCCTATGCGCCCCTCGACGAGGCCCTCGCCCGGGCCGTGGTCGATATTTCGGGCCGGCCCTTCTCGGCCATCGATCTGGGCCTGCGGCGCGAGAAGCTGGGCG
>DATKTD010000272.1:0-27292 GCA_035531315.1 Rectinemataceae bacterium | reverse complement strand
GTCGAAGGAAGGGGCCAGCCAGGGGCTCGCCTTCCTTGACCCTCTCCGCTGCGGGAACCTACTCTTCACCCATGATCGCGGCCCCCATCAAAGACGCGCGCCTCCTCTCCCACCTCGACAGTCTCGCACCCGATGGCCTTTCCTTCTTTACCCTCGGCAGCCCGGACGGTCCCCCGGGCGGCGAGATCCGCGGAGCCCTCCTCCACGGGAGCAGGCTCGTCAACCGCATGCGCGCCAATCACGGCCTCGGACTCATCGAGACCTTCGTGCTCGGCCAGGCCTCTCTCGCCTCGGCCCTCCTCGCCTCGACGCTCAAGGGCGAGGACCGGCTAGGCATCAGGCTCGACTGCGAAGGCCCCGTCCAGGGATGGTCGGTGGAGGCCGCCTCCCGCCCCGCCGGAAACGGATTGGAGCGGAGCTATGCGACCCGGGGATACCTTTTCAATGATGTCATAGAGCTGAGCGAGGCGCCAGAGCGCTTCGACACCGCCCCCCTTGTAGGCAAGGGCAGCCTCACCATGACCCGCTTCATCGCCGGGATGCCCAGGCCCTTCACCGGTACCGTCGAGCTCCGGACCGGGCGCCTCGCCCAGGATCTCGCGACCATCTTCCTCGAGTCGGAGCAGCTTCCCACGGCCTTCGAGCTCGGCATCCATTTCGATCGCGAAGGCCGGGTCGATGGGGCAGGCGGCCTCTACCTCCAAGCCCTGCCCGGGGCGACCGCCTCCCTCCTCGAGCGGACCGAGACCCTTCTCGGCCTGCCGCCGCCGATAGGCGCCTACTTCGCGGGAGGCGGAAATCCGGTGGCATGGCTGGGTACGGCCTTCGCCGGCCTCGGCCTGACATTGCGCGGGACGGCAGCGGCCGAGTTCCATTGCGATTGCGAGCGCGGGCGCTTCGCCTCATTCATCGCCGGGGCCCAGGGCGGCCTGCTCGAGGACCTCGTCGAAAAGGGTCCATGGCCCGTGGAGGCCGTCTGCCACCAATGCGGCTCCCGCTACCATTGGACGAAGGAAGAGCTCGAGACCCTCCTCGCAGAAAGAAGCGAACGAAGGCCCGCGAGCCCGAGCCCGGGAAAGGCCTGATCGGTCGCACTGGCCCCGACACCCGCCGCGCCAGTATCCTAGCCGCGTGGCCACCTTCGAACTGAGCTTCGCCCCCTCGATGCGGGCGATCGACAGGGCCGAATGGGACTCCCTCGCGGCCCGCTACGACTCGCCCTTCCTCCGATGGGGTTTCCTCGCCCTGCTCGAAGAGTCGGGCTCCGTCGTGCCGGAGCGTGGCTGGACCCCCCTACACGCCCTTCTCCGCCGCGACGGCCTCCTCGTCGCCGCCGCCCCCCTCTACGCCAAGACCTCCTCGGGCGGGGAATTCATCTGGGATTTCGAATTCGCCCGGGCGGCCGAGGCGAACGACATCGCCTGGTATCCCAAGCTCGTCGGCATGGTGCCCCTCACCCCCTCGCCGACCTGGCGGGTCATCGTCCGGAAGGACGAGGACGAGATGCAGCTGACTGCGAGCCTCCTCGATGCCCTGGTCGAAATGGCGCGGGCCAACGGCTTCGGCGGCTTTCACGCGCAGTGGCCGGCGCCGGACATGGCAGGGGCCATGACCGAGCTGGCCTCCGACTCTCGAGGCGGCGGCCTGCCGAGCCTCGTGGCCTGGGAACACCAAAGCTTCCTCTGGACCGACGAGGGTTACGGGGACTTCACGGGCTACCTCGGGGCCTTTTCGAAGAACATGAGACGCAACGTCCTCCGTGAGAGGACCGGCCTCGACAAGCGGGGCGTGGCACGGCGCGTGATCGAGGCCGGGGAGGCCGCTGCCGCCCCCCGCCTCCTCGAACGCATGGCGGATTTCTACGAGTCGACCAACGACCGCTTCGGCCCCTGGGCCGCGCGTTGGCTTACCCGCGATTTCTTCCTTCGCCTCCCCGAATTCCTGCCCGAAGGTTGGGTCCTCGGGGCCGCCTTCGACCCCAGCGACAACAAAGACCCAATTGCGCTTTCATTTTTGATGCGGGGAGAGCGCGCGCTCTGGGGTCGCTACTGGGGCAGCGCGCGCTTCGAGGCCGGGCTCCATTTCGAGCTCTGCTACTACCTTCCGATAGAGTGGGCCCTCGCCCAAGGGATCGCCCGCTTCGATCCTGGGATGGGAAGCGAGCACAAGGCCCGGCGCGGATTCCGCTCCGTCCTCGCACCATCCTTCCACGCCATCGTCGATCCCCGGATGGCCCGCGCCTTCGCGAACGCCATGGTCGGGGCCAACCGCGCCGAGGAGGGGGGAATCGCCGAGCTCAACGCCGACCTGCCCTTCAAGGCGACCGAGGAGAGCAAGTCGTGAAGGACGGGGATCGGGAAGGCCTCGCGACCTGTCTCCAGGTCGAGGAACGGGGACCCTAGTCCCTGGCGATCGATCCGAGGACCCGGTAAGCCCCCTTCACGATTTCGAAGGCGAGGGGGAAGTCCGCGGCCTCGAGCCTCGTCACCTCCCCGTCCGACTGGAAGAGCAGGGGACCGGGATACTCGAGGATGAGGCGATCGGCTGAAAAGAGCTGCACCTCGCGGAACTTCGAGTGTTGGCCCGCGCTGATGGGGCCCTTGATCTTGAAATTGCCGAGGAGGGACATCCTCGGAATGAAGCAGACATTGTCCGGGCCGGGCAAGATCCTCTTGTTCGAGCCATATTGCCGATCGCCCGAAGCGCCCACGGCGAGGAGGAGGCAGTCGCCCTCGATGATGCGCTCGCCCGAGGACTCCTGCCAGGAGCGGATGGTGGCGGGCCGCGAGCGCCAGGCCATGTTGTAGGTGGCGGCGGCGAGATCGACCATGATCTTGTAGGAGTCCCCGGGGAAGCGGGTCTTGAGCCTGTTCGTCATGTGGGCGATGAAGGCGTCGGCGCCGACGCTCGCGATGTTGAAGGACCACAGGGGCGTCTTGCCGCCCGCCGGGTTAGGACTGACGAGGACGGCCGATTTCGGCACCGCGGAACAGGGTCCGAGAAGCCTCCCGAGAGCCTTGCCCAGGTCCCTGCCGTCCGCCCCGTCGTTGCCCGTCCCGAGGGGAAGGCGAAGCACGAGCCAGCGCTCCCGCTCCTCCTCGCCGAGTTCCATCAGGGCCCCGATGGCCTCGAGGGCCGTGCCGTCCCCGCCGGCCGTCATGAGGATGCGGAGGGCCGGGGAATAGCCGCCCGCCCTCGCCTCCGCGAAGACCGCCTTGGCGATGTCGGCCGCGTGCCCCGCCCTGTCGGTGAGGTGGAGACGCACCGTGAAGGGCCCCTCGCGGAGGGGAAGGGCCGAGGACAAGGCGCGAAGCGTCTCGAGTTCCGCGGTTCGGCGTTTCGCATAACGCGGCCGCGTGAAGCCCCCGGCCACCGGGTTGGCCACGAGTTCGACCTCGATGGGCAATCCGGGGGCGACGGGCGAGCGGGACAGGAGATGGCGGAGTTCCTCGGCGAGCTTTTCCGGGCGCAACATGATCGGCAACTCTAACCTCAGGCTCCCGTCCTGTCCATGCGTAAGCGCGGGGCTGCCTCAGTCTTGACAGGAGGTCGCGGTCGCTCTATAGCGGTAGCGGGGCATTCCGGCCCCTACTTGGCAGAATAAGGAAGGTTCTCATGACCCTGCCGCGTTTTTCGATCGGAACCGGCGACCGTTTCGGAATGGAAGGAAGGGCCCAGCTCGCCGCCCTCGAGGCCGCGCGCGCGGCCGGCTTCGATGTCGGCATCGTCTGGAACAAAAGCGCCCGCGAGCACGCGATCATCCACTCGTCCCCCGCCGATCAGCGAAACGCGGCCGCGGCGGCCGTCTCGGCCAGCGGCTGGCGGGCCCCCTGGTTCGTCGATGCCGACCATGTCGGCCTCAAGACGGTCGAGGCCTTCGCCCCGCACTGCGACTTTTTCACCATCGACGTCGCCGACTTCATCGGCCAGGCGCCCGCGGCCGCCGACATCGAGACCTTCGTCGCGAGACACCGGGACCTCGCCGCGGCGAAGGATCTCCCGGCCCCGGTCGACGCGGCGGCCCTCCGTTCGGCGGCCTCGCGCTACCTCGTGGCCGTCAAGGAGGCCGGCAAGGTCTACCGGCGCATAGTGGAGCTCAAGGGCGAAAAGGATTTCGTGGCGGAGGTGTCGATGGACGAGACCTCCGAGCCCCAGAACCCCGCCGAACTCCTCGCCATACTCGCGGCGATATCCGACGAGGGCATTCCCGTCACCACCATCGCGCCGAAATTCTCGGGCCGCTTCAACAAGGGCGTCGACTACGTCGGCGACGTGGCCGCCTTCCTTTCCGAATTCGAGGCCGACATCAGGGTGACGCAGTTCGCCGTGAAGGCCTTCGGCCTGCCCGCCGGCCTCAAGCTCTCGATCCATTCGGGCAGCGACAAGTTCTCCCTCTACCCAGGCATCGCCGCGACGGCGCGGAAACTGGGCGCGGGCTTTCACCTGAAGACGGCCGGCACCACCTGGCTCGAGGAGCTCGTCGGCCTCGCCGAGGCGGGCGGCTCGGGCCTGGCCATCGCCAAGGAGATCTATCGCGGATCCTTCGGCCGCTACGACGAACTGGTCGGACCCTATGCCGCGGTGGTCGACATCGATCGTTCCCGCCTCCCCTCCCCCGAGACCGTGGAGTCCTGGGACGGCCCGGCCTTCGCGGCGGCCCTCCGGCACGATCGCACGAATCCCCGCTACGACAGGGGCTTCCGCCAACTCCTCCACGTCGGCTACAAGGTCGCCTCCGAGGCCGGTTCCCGTTTCCTCTCGGCCATCGAAGAGCATCGCGAATCGGTGTCGCGCAACGTGACGACCAACCTCCTGGAACGGCATCTCCGCCCCCTCCTCGGTTTCTGAAAGGAGTCCGACATGAGCACATTCCTCGACGACGAATTCTTCCTCGACACGAAGACCGGCCGGCGCCTCTACACCGAAAGCGCCGCCGACATGCCGATATTCGACTATCACTGCCATCTTTCCCCCGAGGCCATCGCCGAGGACGCGCCATTCGCGGACCTCGCCGAAATCTGGCTCGGCGGCGATCATTACAAGTGGCGCATCATGAGGGCCGACGGGGTCCCCGAGGAACTCGTCTCGGGCCGGGGCGACAGGGGCGAGAAGCTCATAGCCTACGCGCGCTCACTCCAGAAGGCCGCGGGCAACCCCCTCTTGGCCTGGTCCCACCTCGAACTCCGCCGCGCCTATGGCATCGAGGAGCTGTTCACCCCGGAGAACGCCCTCCGTATCCGCGATCGCGCCAACGCGGTCATGAGGGAGCGCGGCGACACCCCGAGGCGGCTCATGGAACGCTTCGGGGTCGCCGTCGTCTGCACCACCGACGACCCGGTCGACGACCTGGCGGCCCACAAGAAGCTCGCCAAGGATCAGACCATGGCCACCACGATCCTGCCCACCTTCCGGCCCGACAGGATCATGGCCGTCTCGGACTCGCAGGCCTGGAGGGCCTATGCCGAAAGGCTCGGAGAGGCCTCGGGCGTGGCGATCAGGCGCTGGGCGGACCTGGCGAAGGCCCTCGACCTTCGTCACGCCTATTTCCACGAGGCCGGATGTCGGATCTCCGACCATGCCGTCTACGTGCCTGAATTCTCCCCAGTCGCCGAATCGGTCCTGGACGACATCGTCGCGAGGCTCCTCTCCGGCAAGGCCCTCGACGAGGCGGCCCAGGCCTCCTTCAGGACCGCCGTCCTTATCGAGGGAGCCCGTCTCGACGCCAAGCGTGGCTGGGCCATGCAGCTCCACGTGGGGGCCCTCCGCAACACGCGGACGCGCTTCTACAAGCATTACGGCCCCGACGGCGGCTGCGACGCCATCAGCGACGCCCAGTTCATGGCTCCCCTCGCCAGCCTCCTCGACGCCCTCGATCGCGAGGGCTCCTTGCCGCGCAGCATCCTCTACAGCCTCGACCCCGCGAAGAACGACTCCCTCGTGGCGCTGGCGGGCTCCTTTTGCGGCTCGGGTGGCAGCGGTCACACCGAGCCCGCCCGCGTCCAGGTCGGCGCCGCCTGGTGGTTCAACGACCAGAAGGACGGCATGACGCGCCACCTGGAAAGCCTCGCCTCGGTGGGTCTCGTGGGGCGCTTCCTCGGCATGCTCACCGACTCGCGCTCCTTCCTCTCCTACCCCCGGCACGAGTACTTCCGGCGCCTCCTCTGCGGCTGGGTGGGACGGATGGTCGAGCGGGGCGAACTGCCCGACGACGACGCCTTCACCGGGGCCGTCGTCCGAGCGGTTTCTTGGGGCAACGCTGCCAGCTGGTTCGGCATCGATCCGCCCGCCTGGGCCATCGAAAGGGCCTCGAAGGTCCTGCCCCTCATTTAGCCGCCCGAAGGCCGTCGTCCCGTCGCGAGCGTGGCCACCCTGATCCGAGCGCTGCGGTTCGCCGCCTCAGGTCAGGGCGATCCAGGTCGCTCCCATCGCAATTGTGATGACCGTCACCGGCAGCCCGACCCTGAGGTAGCGCCCGAAGGAGAGGTCTATCCCGGAGCGCTTGGCCCCCTCGGCCACGATGAGGTTCGCCACGGAACCGAGGAGGGTCAGGTTGCCCGCGAAGGTGCTCGCCATCGCGAGGACGAGCCAGGCCGCGTGGGGATCGGCGAAGCTCCCCATCAGGGGTCTGAAGAGCATGACGGCGGGCACGTTCGACACCAGGTTGGAGAGGATGGCGACGAGGCCGGCCAGGGGAGCCACAGGCAATGCGCCTCCGGCGCCGGCGACCATCGGCACGAGGGTCTTCGCCACGTACTCGTAGCCTCCCCTCCCTTCGATGGCCTTCGTCATCACGAAGAGGCCCGCGAAAAACACGAGGAGGCCGAAGTCCACGAAGGCGAAGACGCGATCCGGATCGACCCGCCTCGTCACGAGGAGGATCGAGGCCGCCGAGAGGGCCGCGATGGCCGGGTCGACGCCGACGAGGAGGAGGCCGAGCATGAGGGCCGCGGCGAGGAGACTCTTGGCGATGAGGCGGCGATCGACCTCCACCCGGGTTTCATCCATGGGCGCAAGCATGGCCCGGCCCCCGCTCCGGAACTCGGCCGGCTGCGAGAGGACGATGACGGCCCAGGCCACGATGAGTCCGACGATGGCGGGAGGGGCGAGGCGAGCCGTGAACTCCGCGAAGGGAATCCCGCTCGAGGCCCCGATCAGCATGTTCTGGGGGTTGCCGATGATGGTCGCCTCGGAGCCCACGTTGGCCGAAACGGCCACGGCGATCAGATAGGGAAGGGGGTCGCGTCTGGCCCTTCGCGTCATCTCGGCGACGAGGGGCGTGAAGACTATGCAGATCGTGTCGTTGAGGAAGAAGGCCGACAGGAGGCCCGAGGAGGCGACGACGAGGGCCAGCAGGGTCTTGGGCCCCTTCGCCACGGCGAGGATGCGCCCGCCCGCCACCTGGAAGAAGCCTGCCATCCTGAGATTGGCCACGACGAGCATCATGGCGAGGAGGAGGGCGATGGTGCCGATGTCGACAGCGGCGAAGGCGGCCGCCGGCGTGAGGGCCCCCAAGCCGACCAGGAAAGTCGCCGCCGCCAGGGCCATGCCCGGCCGGTTCATTCGGAGGCGGGGAATGCGACCGACGGCGATGCCAGCCATCGCGACGACGAGGACGATATCTATTGCCGGATTCCTGAACATCGGGCGAAGGCTAGCCCGGGGCCGCCTTCCTTTTCAACGGGTGGCGGAGCCCCCGGCCCATGCGGATGCCGCCGGGCCGGAAGGAGGGCCGCTCAGCCCTTCACCGCTCCCATCGTGAGGCCCTTCACGACGTATTTCTGAAAGATCATCGTAAGTATGATGGCCGGCGTCATGATGGCGACGGCGACCGCCATGACGGCGCCCCAGTCGACCTCCGCGTAGGACACGAAGTTGTAGACGGCGATCGGCAGGGTCTTGGTCTTCTGCATCGAAAGGACCTGCGAGAACATGAAGTTGTTCCAGGAGAAGATGAAAGACAGGGTCATGGCCGTCACGATGCCGGGACCCGAGATGGGCAGGATTATCGACATGAAGGCCCGCTGTTGCGTCGCTCCGTCGACCCGCGCCGACTCCTCGAGTTCCCGCGGGATACCCTCGAACCAGGTAGACATGATCCACACGACGACGGGCAGCGTTATGAGGAGATGCGAAAGGATGAGGGCTATGTAGCTGTCCATGAGGTGGAGCCGCGAGAAGATGATGTACCAGGGCAGGAGGAAGGCGATGCCGGGCATGAGTCTCGCGACGAGGATGAAGACGGAGATCCTCGTCTGCCCGAAGCGCGCGATCGAATAGGCGGCCGGCAGGCCGAGAACGAGGGCGCCGGCCACGGCCGATACGCCCACGATCGTCGAATTGGCGAAATACTGGAGGAAGTTCTGTTCGCCGAAGACCCGCTCGTAGTTTTGCAGGGTCGGCGCGAAGATGAACTTCGGCGGCCAGGAGATGATGTCCACCTGGGTCTTGAAGGAGGACATGAGCATCCATATGAAGGGGAAGAGGAGGACGAGGGCCACACCGAGAACCACGAAATAGAAAAGGGCCGAAAGCAGGGGATTCTTCCTCATGGTCTCAGCCCTCCACCTTCGCGCGCGCCTTCATGATGCCGAGGCTCGAAGCGAGGACGATGACGAATAGCGACACGAGGATGACCGAGGCCTGCCCCATCCGGAAGTATTCGAAGCTGTATTTGAAGCCGAGGATGTTGAGGGTTTCCGAGGAATAGCCCGGGCCTCCCCCCGTCATCGCGAAGATGATGTCAAAGGTCTTGAGCGCGTCTATCAGGCGGAGGATCATCGCCGTGAGGATCGCGGGCGTCAGCATCGGCAAGGTTATGAGCCACAGGGTCTGCGCGGCGTTCGCCCCGTCGACCCTCGCGGATTCGTAGGGATCGGAGGGTAGCGAGGCGAGGCCGGCGAGCACGATGAGAGTTATCATCGGCGTCCATTGCCAGGTGTCGACGAGGACCAATGAAGGAAGGACGGTCGCCGAATTGGAGACCCATTCGAGCTTCGGCAGCCCGGCCTGGACCAGGGCCCAGTTCGCCAGGCCGATGGTGGGATCGTAGAAGAGGTTGAACACGATGCCGACGGCGACGGGGGTCGCCACGAGGGGGAGGAGGAGGAGGAGCTTAATGAGGCCCTTGCCGCGAAACTCCCGGTTGAGTATGAGGGCGATCGTCACACCTATGAACGTTTCGAGGGCGAGGGCCAGGCCCGTGAAGGCGAAGGTCCTGCCGATGGCGTCGAGGAAGCGGGGTTCCTGGAACACCCGGAGATAGCTCTTGAAGCCCACGAAGGCCAGGGGCATTCCGGAGGTCAGGCTCCAGTTCGTGAAAGACAGCACGAGGGTATAGCCGACGGGAAAGACCATCAGCAGAAAAATGAACAACACCGCCGGCAGCGGAAAGATCACTTTGAGATTGCGCTCGAGAAATCCCGTCTTAGCCATGCAAGCCTCTTCTGACTTGGTATCCGCCGTATTCGCTTTTCAGCCGCTCTTCGGCGTGCTGTGCCACCTTCCAGGGGCGGGGTCCAGGGATGCGCGACTACTGTCGCGGATGCGCGACTACTGTCGCGAAAGCCCCTGGTCGGGCTTTGGAAAGGAGGGGTCTGGGGAGGAAAACCTGGTCGGCGGTTACGCCGACCCGCTCGAAACGGGCTCGCCCGAAGGGGCGACCAGGTTTTCCTCCCCAGTATTTTTATTGGACGCCGTACTCGCCGGTGTCCTGGAGGAGGTCGTTGACCTGGCTCACCTTCTGGTCGGCCAGCTTCTGGAGATTGGCGGAATTGCCCTTGCTGTTGATGGCCTCGACGATGACCTCGCCGATGCGATCGCGGGCCTCTCCGACGGCGCTCATGTAGGGGCGGTCGTAGGGGATGCCGGTCTTGGCGGCGGCGTTGCGGGTATCGATGAGGCCCTGCGGCACCTGCGCGAGGGTGGCCTTGTCCTGCCAGGGCGAGTTGCGCGCCACAGCGATGGCGAGCTGGGCCAGGCCCTTCTTCTGCATGTCGGAGCTCGTGGCCCAGGCGAGGAACTGCTGGGCGGCGTCGAGGTTCTTGGTCTTGTTGGAGATCGCGACGCCCCAGGACACGACGATGTAGGGCGAGCTGGCCTTGGGTCCTGCGGGGAAGTTGGCGATGCCCACGTCTTCCTTGGCGACCTGCGACTTGGTCGGGTCGATGATCTGGCCGTAGAAGGTGGAGGCGTCGGTCCACATGGCGATCTTGCCGGCCTGGAAGAGGGGCATGAGGTTGTCCCATGACATGGCGGTGACGCCGGCCGGGCCGTAGTTCCCGAGGAGCTTGCCGTAGTAGCGGAAGGCCTCGAGGGCGGCCTTCGAATTGAAGACGGCCTTGCCCTTATCGAGGAAGGTGCCACCATAATTGTAGAGGTAGCTGGCGAACTGCGTTACGCCGGGATTGCCCTTGCCACGGCTGGCGATGCCCGCGACCCCGTCCTTGTTGAGCTTGGCCGCGGCGGCCTCGAGCTCGGCGAGGGTCTTGGGCACGGCGATGCCGGCGGCCTTGAGGAGGTCGGCGCGATAGTAGAGGACTTCCCACTCGGTCAGGATCGGCACGGTGTAGATCTTCGAGCCGAAGGTGACGGGCTGGAGGGCGTTCTTGGGGAAGTCGGAGAAATCGTAGCCCGTGAGCGGCTTGTACCAGCCGTTCTTGTAGAACATCTTCCCGTCCTGGAGGGGGCGGGTCATGAAAACGTCGACGGTCGAGGAACCGGTGGCGAACTCGGTGGCGAGTTTCGTGGAGAGTTGGCTCTCCTGATACTGCTCGACGTTCACCTTGATGCCTGTCTGCTGCTCGAAATCGGGGATCAGGGTCTTGAGCAGGTCGCCGTAGGGATGGTTGGCGAGGAGGACGCGGATTTCCTTGCCCTGGGCTCCCGCGCCAAAAGCGAGAAGGGCTACCAACGCCGCGAGGATCAGCTTCTTCATGTCTGACGCTCCTTTGCGAACAGAAAAAAGATCGAACGGGGCCGAAGAACGACCCCGCCGGATAGTAGTATCCGGTGCTTTCCCTGTGCGGTCAACCGAAACATGAAACTTTTTTTCTTGCAAGTATTTTTCTTTCACGATACTGTTATGAAGGGAATCCAAGATGCCTGAAAGCCAATGCCTTGCGGAAATCCGATCCCGTCTCGATACCTGGTCCGCAAAGGAAAGAAAGGTAGCCTCCTATATCCTCGAAAACCCCAGGGACTCCGTCGATCCGAGCATCGAGGAGCTCGCGGAGCGGATCGGGGTGTCCGAGTCGACGCTTTTCCGCTTTGTCCGCAAGCTCGGCTATTCGGGTTACCAGCAATTCCGCATCGCCCTCGCCACCGAGGCCATCTCACCCCGCGACACCTGGTACGATTCTCCCGAGGCGGGAATCGACGAGAAGTCGGCCGCCGCCGTCGTCTTCAAGACGAGCATAGCCGCCCTCGAAGCCACCCTGGCCGGCCTCGATCCAGAACTCCTCGATAGGGCGGCGGAGGCCATGACCAAGGCCTTGCGCGTGCCCATACTCGGCATAGGCGGCTCGAACGCGGTGGCCCAGGACGCCTGGCACAAGCTGATCCGCACCGGCCTCCCCTGCGAGGCCCCCGTCGACTTCCATATGCAGCTCATGCTCGCCTCCCAATCCGGCCCCGAGTCCCTGGTAATCCTCTTTTCGCACACGGGCTCCAACACCGACGCCCTGGCCCTGGCCGACGAGGCGAAGCTCTCCGGTGCCAGGCTCCTCATCGTCACGAGCCAGCCCAGGAGTCCCCTGGCCAAGCGCGCCGACTTCCTCATCACCTCGCGCAGCTCCGGGGCCAGACTCGTCTCCGAGGCCTGGTCGGGCAGGATCGCCCAACTCGCGATAATCGACACCCTCTATGTCCTCGTGATGGAGAAGCTCGGCGGCTCCGGCGAACGACACCTCGAATCGATGCGGCGGGCCATCGCCCGTCGCAGGCTCTAGATATCACGCGTCCGCAAGGATCACGCGTCCGCAAGGAGTGATGCATGCCCCAATTGAAAGTACCCGACAGAGAAGGAAGCGCGCGGGACTTCCTGGCCCTCGGTGCCCTCGTCACCAGGCTCGATCCGGGCCTCATGCCCTTCGCGGTCGCCGATACCTACGCCCTCCACGTATCGGGGGGCGAGTACAATGTCGCCGCCAACCTGGCCCGCTGCTTCGGCCAGCGTTGCGCGGTCGCGAGCGCGATCGTCGACAATCCCATAGGCGCCAAGGTCGAGCGAGAGGTTCGCGCCGCGGGGGTCGAGGGCATCTATCGCCGATTCGAGCACGACGGGGTCCGCGGCCCCAACATCGCGACGGTCTGGAGCGACCGCGGCATGGGCCCCCGTCCTCCCGTGGTGTTCTACAACCGGGCCAACGAGGCCGCGGCCCTCCTCGGACCGGGCAGCTTCGATTGGAAGACAGTCTTCGCGGGGGGGCTCCGCTGGTTCCACTCCGGCGGGATATTCGCCGCCCTCTCCGCAAGCACGCCCGAACTCGTCATCGAGGCGATGAAGGCGGCAAAGGCCGCGGGAGCGATCATTTCCTTCGATCTCAACTATCGCGCCAAGCTTTGGAAGGCGGCCGGAGCCGCCGAGGGCGGGGCAGGCGTCGGCAGGGCCGGGGCCTCGGCACCCGAAATCCTCTCGCGCATCGTCGAGAATGTCGATGTCCTCGTCGGCAACGAGGAGGACCTCCAACTCGGCCTCGGCCTCACCGGCCCGAAGGTCGACGGGAAGTCCAAACTCGACCCCGCCGCCTTCTTGGGCACGATCGACGAGGTGACGCGGCGCTTCCCCAGGCTCTCCGCCATCGCGACGACCCTGCGCGAGGTGCACTCCACAAACCGGCATTCCTGGAGCGCGGTGCTCTGGCTCGAGGGCAGGACTTACGTGGCGCCGACCATGGAACTGGACGTCCTCGACCGCATAGGCGGCGGCGACGGTTTCGCCGCGGGCCTGATCCACGGCCTCCTGTCGGGGAAGTCCCCCGAGGAATCGCTCAGGCTCGGCTGGGCCCATGGCGCCCTCGTGACCACCTACCCCGGCGACACCAGCCTGGCCACCCTCACCGAGGTCGAAGCCCTCGCGAAGGGCGGATCGGCCAGGGTGCAGCGGTGAGATGAAAGAAGAAAGG
The DNA here is from genome assembly GCA_035531315.1 of Rectinemataceae bacterium. Classification (GTDB taxonomy): domain Bacteria; phylum Spirochaetota; class Spirochaetia; order Treponematales; family Rectinemataceae; genus CAIJMU01. The sequence continues at coordinate 14,171 of DATKTD010000272.1, read as the reverse complement.
ATGACGACATGAAAGCAGACATAGGACTCGTCGGTCTGGCGGTGATGGGGCAAAATCTCGTCCTCAACATGAACGACCACGGCTACTCGGTGGTGGTCTACAATCGCTCGCCGAAGGCGACGCACGACTTCCTCGCGGGCTCGGCGGCCGATCGTCGCAATTGCGAAGGTCAAGGCTGCATAACGGGAGCCGAGACCATCGAGGATTTCGTGGGCCTCCTGTCGAGCCCGCGGCGCATCATCCTCCTCGTGAAGGCCGGCCAGGCTGTCGACGACACGATAGCCAAGCTCCTCCCCCTCCTCGACAAGGGGGACATCATCGTCGACGGGGGCAACTCCTTCTGGGCCGACACCGAACGCCGCGCCGCCTATCTGGCGGAGAAGGGAATACGCTTCATCGGCTCTGGGGTCTCCGGCGGAGAGGAGGGGGCCAGGCACGGGCCCTCCCTCATGCCAGGCGGCGACGAGAGCGCCTGGCCCCTCGTCGAGGGTGTCTTCGAGGCCATAGCCGCGAGGGCACCCGGCGGAGAGGCCTGCGTAGCCTGGATGGGAAGCGGTGGGGCCGGCCACTTCGTCAAAATGGTCCATAACGGCATCGAGTACGGCGACATGGAGCTCATCGCGGAGACCTGGCAGCTCCTCAAGGAGCTCCTCGGACTCTCCTCGGACGAACTCGCCTCGACCTTCGAAAAATGGAACGGTGGCGAACTCGAAAGTTATCTCATCGAGATAACCGCGAAGATCCTCGCGGTGAAGGACGCCGACGGCTCGCCCCTCGTCGACAAGATCCTCGACGCGGCCGGCCAGAAGGGCACGGGGAAGTGGACGGGCCAGGAGGCCCTCGACACGGGCATCCCCCTCACCCTCATCACGGAGGCGGTCTACGCGCGGGCCCTCTCGGCCCTCGTGGAAGAGCGAAGGGCGGCGGCGGCCGTCCTTCCCGGGCCCGACGCGGCCGCCCGCGCCGCGGCCAAGGGCGGCCGACAGAACTCGCAGCTCGTGGAGGACTTCCGCAAGGCCCTCCTCGCCGCGAAGATCGTCTCCTACGCCCAGGGTTTCATGCTTCTCCGCGAGAAGAGCAAGGAAAAGGGCTGGAAGCTCGACTTCGGCGCCATCGCCCTGACCTGGAGGGGGGGCTGCATAATCCGCTCGGCCTTCCTCGGGCGCATCAAGGAGGCCTTCGACCGAAAACCGGAACTGGCCTCGCTGATGGTCGACGTCTATTTCGCCAACGTGCTCGCCGATTGCCAGGGCAGCCTGCGCAGGGTCATCGGCCTCGCGGCCGCCTCCGGCGTCCCCGTACCCGCCCTCTCGGCCGCCCTGGCCTTCTACGACGGCTACCGCTCGCCACGGCTCCCGGCCAACATACTCCAGGCCCAGCGCGACTACTTCGGCGCCCACACCTACGAACGCGTCGACAGTCCCCGCGGCGAGTTCTTCCACACGGACTGGATCGGCTCGGGCGGGACCGCCGTCTCGGGAACCTACAACGCGTAGCCTCGCGAAGCCCGCCGCGGGTCGCGGCCGCGCTCGAACTCGATCGACGAATGCGCGAAAAACGCGCAAGGGAGCAGCATGAAAGCGCTAGTCCTGGAGGAATACAAGAAGCTCGTGGTCAAGGATGTGCCCAAGCCCTCCCTCCGCGGGCCCGACGACGTGCTAGTCCGCGTGCGCGCGGCCTCGATCTGCGGCTCGGACGTCCACGGTTGGGACGGCTCCACGGGTCGTCGCAAGCCCCCCCTCATCATGGGCCACGAGGCCGCCGGCGAGATCGTCGAGGTCGGCGCCACGGTGCGCAAGTTCCATGTGGGCGACCGCGTCACCTTCGACTCGACGGAGTGGTGCGGGAAGTGCTGGCACTGTCTCCGCGGCGAGGTCAACCTCTGCGAGGATCGCAAGGTCCTCGGCGTCTCGCCAGGCGAGTGGCGCCGCGACGGGGCCTTCGCCGAATACATCGTCCTTCCCGAACGCATCCTCTTCGCCCTGCCTGCCGGCATCGATTTCGTCAGGGCGGCCCTGGCCGAACCCTGCGGCGTCGCGGCCCATGCCATCGCCATCACGCGGCGCGAGCCCGGCGACTCCTTCGCCGTCGTCGGCACCGGCCTCATCGGCCTCCTCCTCGTCGCCATCCTCAAGGCCGAGGTCTCGGGCCCTATCATCGCCCTGGACACCCAGGCGGACCGGCGGGCCTCGGCCCTCGCCTTCGGCGCCACCCATGCCTTCGATCCGGCCGATCCCGCCACGCTGGCGGCCATCCGCGATTTGACCTCGGGTCGTGGCGTCGACCACGCCTTCGAGGCCGTGGGGGCGACGGCCCCGATCAGGACGGCCATCGCCGCGACGCGGAAGGGCGGCAGCGTGACCCTCATCGGCAACGCGAGCCCCTCCGTCGAGATCCCCCTGCAGGAAGTGGTCACGCGGCAGATTTCCCTCCTCGGTTCCTGCGCGGTGGCCGGCGAGTACGAGCGCGTCATCGAGCTCATGGCCACCGGAGCCCTCGACCCGATGCCCCTGGTCAGCGCGGTGGCCCCCCTCGAGGAGGGGCATCGCTGGTTCGAACGGCTCTACGCCCGGGAGGCGGGGCTCCTCAAGGTGGTGCTCCAACCATGAGAACCATCAACTTCGGCATCGTCACCTACGGGAAGGTCGCGCGGCTCCAGGCCAAAAGCATGGCCGGCCTCGGTGGCGTCAAGCTCGTCGCCGTCCAGGGCCGCGACGCCGGCAAACGCGAGGCCTTCGCCCGCGACTTCGGCCTCGTGCCCTGCGAAAGCATCGCCGACATGGCCAAGGCCGGCGTCGAGGCCGTGATCGTCTCCTCGCCCCATCCCCTCCACCGCGAGCAGGCGATCGAGGCCCTCGACGCGGGCATGCACGTCCTCGTCGAGAAGCCCATGGCCCTGACCACGGAGGATTGCGACGCGATGATGGAGGCGGCTCTCCGCGGGGGTCGCAGCCTCGGCGTGATCAGTCAGCGCCGCTGGTTTCCGGCGGTCCGGAGGGTCAAGGAGGCGGTCGCGGCCGGCAAGTTGGGCGATACCATCCTCGCGGACGTCGTGATGTTCGGCTGGCGCGACGAGGCCTACTACCGCTCCGACCCCTGGCGCGGCTCCTGGTCGGGCGAGGGCGGCGGCGTCCTCGTGAACCAGGCCCCCCACCAGCTCGACATCCTCCTCTGGATCATGGGTCCCGTGGCCGAGGTCAAAGCCTATTGGGCCAACCTCAACCACCCCTACATCGAGGTGGAGGACACGGCCGTCGCCGTGCTTCGCTTCCAGTCGGGGGCCCTCGGCTCCGTCCTCGTGTCGAATTCGCAGAAGCCCGGCATATACGCGAAGGTCCACGTCCACGGGCGGAACGGCGCGACGGCCGGGGTGCAGACGGACGGCGGGGCCATGTTCGTCGCGGGCATGTCTTCGATCGTCGAACCGGCCAAGAACGAGCTCTGGACCATCCCGGGCGAGGAAGGCTTTCCGGCGAGATGGGAGGCCGAGGACGCCGCCTTCTTCAAAGACCTCGCCGACAAGGGAGTGGATGCGACCGAGTGGTATCACGCCCGGCAGATCGAGGACTTCGCGGCGGCCCTGCGCGAGGGTCGCGAGCCTTCGGTCACCGCCGCCGAGGGCCGGGCGGCCGTCGCCCTCTTCGAGGCCATCTACGAATCGGGAAGGAAGGGAAGGGCCGTCAGGCCGCGTTGAGCGACGGGGAGCGCGTCGCGGGACCGGCCTGACTCAGGCTCGGCCGCGGCCCGCTCCGCGAGCCCCCCCTCCTCTTTCGGATCATTTCCTGTCGACGAAATACATCCTCATGCTCCCCGCGCCCTTGACGGGGATTTCGCCGCGCGCCTCGCCGCCTACCCTCTCCGCGAGAAGTCTCCAGGTGTCCTCGGAGACATTGATGCGCATCGGGGCCGAGGCGTTCTCCATCCGGCTCGCCACGTTCACGGTGTCGCCGAAGACGTCGTAGATGAAGCGTCGCAGGCCGACGATGCCCGCCACGACCTCGCCCGAGTGGATGCCGACCCGCATCTCCCAGCGGATGCCGGCCTTCGCGTTGCGCGACTCCAGCCAGTCGAGCATGCCTCTCGCCGCCCGCACGAGCGAAAAGGCGTGCTCGGCGTTGGGCTCGGGCATGCCCGACACGGCGAGGTAGGCGTCGCCGATCGTCTTTATGCGCTCGCAGCCGTTCGATCGCACGATGTCGTCGAAGGCGGCGCTGATGTCGTTGAGCTCATCGATCACCTGCCGGGGGCTGAGCCTGGCCGCCTGGCCCGTGAAGTTGACGAGATCGCCGAAGAGGACGCTGGCCTCGGGAAAGGAACGTGGCTCGCTCGAGCCCCTCTCCTTGAGCTCGGCCGCGATCGCCGGCGGTAGGAGGGACTCGAGCAGACGCTCCGACTTCTCCCTTTCCCGCTCGACATTGCGTTGGGCCTCGCGCAGGCGGAGATGGGTGCCCACCCGCGCGACGACCTCCTCGCGCTGGAAGGGCTTGGACACGTAATCCACCGCCCCCGCCCGGAAGCCCTCGATCTTGTCCTCGATCTGGTTGAGGGCGGAGATGAAGATGACGGGGATGTTTGCCAGCTCCGGGTCGGCCTTGAGACGGGAGATCGTCTCGAAACCGTCCATGCCCGGCATCTTGATGTCCAGGAGGATGAGGTCGGGCCTGGCCTTCGCCGCCACCTGCAGGGCCCTCTCGCCCGACTTGGCCTGCAGGGGATGGAAACCGGCCTGCACGAGGGTCTCGGAGAGGACCTTGAGGTTCTCCTCGATGTCGTCGACGACGAGCACGAGATTCGTCTCATCGGCCATCGCCGGCCTCCTTCGTCAGTGTCGTGATGAGTTCGGCTATCGCGACCTCGTCGTAGGTGGCGGCCGCGGCGGCGAGGGCGGCGGCGAGGACGGGCGCGGATGGCTCGACGCGCTCGGCCAGAGTAGCCACGCTCGCGAAATCGTTGATGGCGGCGGCCTCCTCGATCGCCGATCTGAGCTCCGCCCCGATGGCCTCCCATTCGCCCGCGCTCGGTCGCGCGCCGGCAGCCGGTCCGGGCAGTTCGATCACCTGGTCCTTCGTCTTCAGTCTCTCGCCCAGCCCCCCTTTGTCGCGGATGAGGGCGTGGAGGGCCGATCGCTTGAAGGGCTTCGCGAGGAAGCCGTCGAAGCCCGCCTCCCCCACCCTCCTCTCGTCCTGGTTGAAGGCTGAGGCGGTGAGCGCGAAGACCGGGACGTCCCTCGTGCGGGCGTCGCCCTTGAAGCGGGTCACAGCCTGGTAGCCGTCCATCACGGGCATCTTTATGTCCATGAAAACGATCGCGTAGCCCGTCGTCAAGGCGCGTTCGAAGGCCGTCCTTCCGTCTTCGGCCTCGTCGACCTGAAAGCCGATGCGCTCGAGCATTTCGCGGAGGACGAGGCGATTCGACTCCTGGTCGTCGACGACGAGGACGCGGAGTCCCGCCTCCGGGTCGACGCCGATCGCGAGACCCGCGTTCCGATCGGGAGAGGGGGCTTCACCGTTTTCGACGAGGGCGAGGGTAAAGGAGAATTCGCTGCCCGAGCCGAGCTCGCTCTTCACCTCGAGCCTGCCTCCCATCAGGGAGATGAAGCGGCTGGAGATGGCGAGGCCGAGACCGGTGCCCCCCTCGTGGTCGGTCGTCGAGGCCTGCACGAAGGGCTTCATCACGAGATCGAGCTCGGCGGAGGGAATGCCGCGCCCCGTGTCGCGCACGGCGAAACGGATCGCGCCGCCCTCGGATCCCGCGAGGATGCCGACCCCGCCCTCGTCGGTGAATTTCACCGCGTTGCCCACGAGGTTGATCATCACCTGCCTGAGCTTGCCGAGATCGCCCCGCACGTAGCGGGGCAGGCCTTCCAGCGTCTCGACGTAGAGCGAGAGCCCCTTCTTCCGGCAACGCTGCTCGAACATGTCGCGGATGTCGCCGATGAATTCGTGGAGGTCGAAGACCGCCTCGTGAAGCTCCATGCGCCCCGCCTCGATCTTCGAGATGTCGAGTATGTCGTTGATGAGGGACAGGAGGTGCTCGCCGCTTCTGGTGATCACGCGGACCTTCTCGCGCTGGGCCTCGGTGAGGTTGCGATCGTCGCCCAGGAGCTGGGTGAAGCCCAGGATGGCGTTGAGGGGCGTGCGGAGTTCGTGGCTCATGTTGGCGAGGAACTCGCTCTTCATCCTGCTCGCGTTCTCGGCGTCGATCCGGGCCTGCCTCAGGTTGTCCTCGATCTCTGCCTGCTTGCGGATGTCGTGGAGGATGACCGTGGTCCAGGCATCGCCCTCCCCCTTGGACAGATGCGACTCGAGGACGAGGGGGGAGCCGTCGGCGGCCTTCCACGCGAGACGCGCCACGCCGTCCTGATGGGCCTCGACGAAGCCCCCCGCCCCGTCGACGAGGAAGTCGCCCATGACGCGCTCGAGGGCCGCGGGTCGGGAACAGGCGAAGACCGATTCGGCCGCGGAATTGAAGACGCGGATCCTCCCTTCCGAATCGAAGGCCAGGATCGGGTCGGCCGCCAGCTCGAGAACGTCCTCGAGCCTCTTTCGGGAGATCTCGAGCTGTCCCTCCTGCCTGATGATCAGCTCGTTGATCTCGCGATAGACGGGCGCGAACTCGTCGTCGTGGAGGATGTCGATGACCTTCGTCATCTTCCTCCCCTTCGCGTTGAGCGAACTCAAACTCTCCCGGATCGTCGCGAGCGGTCTCTCGATGATCGAGCGGAGCTGCCAGAGCATCTGGCCGAAGATTCCGCCCATCATGAGGAGTTTCACGAAGAAGACGTTGAGCGGGCCGCGGAGACCCTCGAACTGGCGCGCGTGGAAGATCAGGTCGGGAGCGGACAGCATGTCGCCCTGGGCCATCTGCGGCATGCCGTGAAGGCCGCCGGAAAAGAAGCTGCCGGCGAAGGAGAAGGCCCCGACGATAAGGAACAACACGATCGCGACGAGGATGGAAAAGACCCGCGAGATGAGCGAGCGATGCGCGATGGGCACCGTGGGTCCGAGGTTGAGGATGCTGATCCGCGCCTCGTAGAGCCTTCTCTCGAACTGGAGGGCGAGGAGAACCCCGACGAAATATCCGGAGATCGCCGCCTCCGCGATCCTGAGGAGTAGCTCGCCGATGAGGCCGGAGTCGGGGCTGGGAAAGCCTCGGACGAGGAAGTATCGAATGGCCTCCCCGACAACGAATACCCCTACGGATATCAGCACGGCGAGGACGTGGATGCTGTTGAGATGCCGCATCGCGCGGTCGATCTCCTCGCGCGTAGGCTCGTGCGCGCGGATGCAGGTTATGTGAACCTTGAAGATCGGGGCCAGGAAGGCGAAGAGGAGGAAATTGAGGACGACGATCTCCGCCCAGTAGACCAGGCCCGGGCCGGCCGTGGTGAATTGGCGGAAGGCGGCCGAGAAGGCGTCGGGGATGTTCGGACCGTTCAGGGAGGTGACGAAGAGGATGATGAGGGGTCCGAAGACGCTCGAATCGGGACGCATGGTCCGGGCACGGTCTCGGTATTTCATGCATTCAGGATACAAATAATGCGAAGGAAAATCGAGCCGCGCGCGACGAATCCGGCCCCGGAGGTCTTCGCTTGACAGGGATTGGGCAAAACGCGACATTGAGCTGCCGCGGCCGACCAAAGGGGATGTCGATTCCCCGCGCCCGCCCGCGGCGCGAAGCCGATCGGAGGCCCATGTTCCGGCCTGCGAACGGGCGCATGACACAAGGAGGCGACATGAAGCACGAGATAACGACCGCCTGGGCCGGCGGCATGGCCTTCGAATCCGACATCTTCGGCCACAAGCTCAGGATGGATTCCTCGAAGGAGGGGGGCGGAGAGGATTCGGGCTGCAGGCCCAAGCCCCTCCTCCTGGCATCCGTGGCCGGATGCTCGGGCATGGATGTCGTATCAATACTGAATAAAATGCGCCAAGCGCTTTCCTGGTTCGACATCAAGGTGGAGGCCGAGGCCACCGAGGGTCAGCCCTCCTATTACAGTTCGATGGAAATGGTCTACCGCTTCAAGGAATCGGACAAGCTCGACGAGGATAAGGTGAAGAGGGCGGTGGAGCTGTCGCACGAAAAGTACTGCGGGGTTTCGGCCCTCTTCAAGATGGCCATCCCGGTGACCTGGCGCATCGAGTACTGCTGAGAGGCCTCCCCGGAACCCTCACCAGCCATCGAGGCTCGGCGCGAAGGCCGGTTTTCGCCTGGCGCCGGTGGCCCTCTCGAAGGCCAGGGCGACGCGCAGAAGCTTCGCTTCGCTGTAGGCCCGACCGAAGATCGACAGACCCACGGGGAGTCCATGCAGAAAACCTGCCGGAAGGCTCAGGTTGGGATAGCCCGCGACGGCGGCCGGAGTGGCGCAGCCCCCGATGTGCTTGTCTCCGAGGAAGTAGTCGGTCTTCCAGGCGGGACCGCCCGAAGGCGCGACGATGGCGTCGAGGGAAGCACCGTCCATGCTCGCGTCGATGCCCCCTTCCCTGGCGAGGGCGAGACAGGTTTTCCGGGCCTTTTGATAGCCCTCTTCCGATAGCGGGCCCTTCGCGGCCGCCTTCAGGAAGATTTCCTGGCCGAACCAGGGCATTAGCTCCGCGGCATGGTCCTCGTTGAAGGCGATCAGATCGGCGAGATCCCGAAGGCCGCTCTTTTGCCCATGGTTGCGCAGATATCGTTCCAGGCCGTCCTTGAACTCGTAGAACATCAGCTCGAACTCGGCTTCGGCCAGTTCCTCGCTCGGCGCGAAGGCCGTCTCGATCAGCTCGGCGCCGAGGCCGCGAAGCGCATCCAGCGAGGCCTCGAAGACGCGATCGACCTCGGAATCGAAGCCCGCGAAATTCCTCGCGACGCCGATCCTGAGTCCGGCGAGTCCTCCCTGTCCCGGCCGCGTCTCCAGAAAGGCCGCAAGTTCCCGCCCCCTCGCGCTGCCGCCGCCCGCCATGGCGGCCAGGAGAAGGGCGGCGTCCTCGACCGTCCGGGCCATCGGTCCGGCCGTGTCCTGGCTCGCGGAAATGGGGATTATGCCCTCACCCGAAACCAGGCCCACGGTGGGCTTGATGCCGACGATGCCGTTCACCGAAGCGGGCGAGACGATCGAGCCGTCGGTTTCCGTGCCGACCGCGAGGGCGCAGAGGTTGGCCGAGACCGCGACGGCCGATCCGGAGCTCGATCCCGAGGGATTCCTGTCCAGGGCGTAGGGGTTTCGCGTCTGGCCGCCCTCGCTGCTCCAACCCGAGGTCGAGCGGTTCGAACGGAAATTGGCCCACTCGCTGAGATTGGTAGTACCTATTATGATGGCTCCGGCCTTCCTCAATTCGCCCACCAGGGGCGCGTCCGAGGGGGCGACGAAGCCTTTGAGCGCCAGTGAACCGGCGGTCGTCGGCAGGCTCGGCGAGGCGATGTCGATGTTCGCCTTGACCAATATGGGGATGCCGTGAAGGATTCCCCTCGCATTCCCCCTTCCCCTCTCGCGATCGAGGGCCTCGGCCTCGCGCAGCGCATCCTCCTCGAGATGGAGCAGCGCATTGAGATTCGGCCCCGCCCTATCGAGCCTCGCGATCCGATCGAGATAATACCCAACGAGGTCCGCCGAGCTCAGCGAGCCGGAATCCAAGAGCCGCCCGAAGTCCCTCAGCGTAAACTCGTCGTAGGCGCCATCGACATCTTGGCTCATGGATGCGTCCTCCTGCTCGAGGTGAAGAGATGGCAGGCGACGAGATGGCCGCCGCCGACATCGGCGAGGGGCGGCTCCTTCTCGAGGCAGAGGTCCCGGGCATAGGGGCATCGCCCGGCGAAGCGGCACCCCGGCTTGGGGTCGATGGGCGAGGAGAGTTCGCCCTTCAGGAGGATCCTGTCGACCTTCGCGTCGAGGGAGGGCTGGGGGATGGCCGACAGGAGGGCCTCGGTGTAGGGATGGACCGGATTCTCGAAGAGCTCGTCGGCCGTGGCCTGTTCGACGATCTTGCCGAGATACATGACGGCTATGTCGTCGGAAAAATGGTTGACCACCGCCAGGTCGTGGGTGATGAAGAGATAGGTAAGGCCGAGGCGCTCCTGCAACTCCTCCATGAGATTGAGGATCTGCGCGCGGATCGACACGTCGAGGGCCGAGACCGGCTCGTCGCAGACCACGAATTTCGTGTTCAGCGACAGGGCCCGCGCGATGCCGACACGCTGGAGGCGGCCGCCGTCGAGCTCGTGGGGATAGGTGTTGGAGAGACGCCTCGCGAGTCCGACGAGGTCCATGAGTTCCATCACCTTGGCCAGCCGTTCCTTCTTGCCGCCGTGGATTCCGTTGATCCTCATCGGTTCCTCGATGGTCTCCCCGACCGTCTTGCGGGGATCGAGGGAGGAGAAGGGGTCCTGGAAGATGATCTGCATTTCCTTGCGGAGCTCGCGCATGCCACGAGCATCGAGGGCGAAGACATCCTTGTCCTCGTAGACCACCCGGCCCCCCGTCGGCTCGAGGAGGCGCAGCAGCAGTCTGCCCGTCGTGGACTTGCCGCAGCCCGATTCCCCGACGAGCCCCAGGGTCTTGCCCCTTTCGAGACGGAAGCTGACATCGTCCACCGCGTGCAGGATGCCCGCCTTCGTCTTGAAGTATTTCTTGAGATTGTTGACCTCGAGGAGGGCGGACTTCATGACAGCCCCTTCCCGGAGCTCGCCGCGCCGCCGCCCGTCTCGCCGGGCACGGCGACTCCGGGAGCCCGGCCCGGGTCGAAAAGGTGGCACTCCGCGAAGTGCCTGTCGCCGAAGTACCGAGGCTCAGGCTTGGCGCTACGGCAGCGCTCCATGGCGTGATCGCAGCGCTCCGCGAAGGGACAGCCGGGTTCCAGGTTGAAGGGATCGGGCATCAGGCCCCTGATGGGCTTGAGCTTGGACTTGCGGTCGCCGATTCGCGGCAGCGAATTGAAAAGTCCCTCGGTATAGGGATGCCGATGGTGGCGGAAGATGTCCTCGCGACTACCGAACTCGACGATCCTTCCCGCGTACATGATGGCGACATCGTCGCACATCTGGGCGACGATGCCGAGGTCGTGGGTGATGAGGAGGACCGACATGGTGAGTTCCTTCTTCAGCGCTCCGATCAGGGCGAGAACCTGGGCCTGTATCGTCACATCGAGGGCCGTAGTCGGCTCGTCGGCGATGAGCAGCTTGGGGTGACAGGCCAGGGCCATGGCGATGCCCACGCGCTGTTTCATTCCGCCCGAGAACTGGTGCGGGTACTCGCCCGCGCGGCCCGGGTCGATGCCGACGGTCCTCAGCATGTCGGAGGCCTTCAGCGATGAGTCCCGCTTCGAAAGACCCTGATGGATGCCGATGACCTCGCCGATCTGGTCGCCCACGCTCAGGACCGGATTGAGGGCCGTCATCGGGTCCTGGAAGATCATCGACATGAGCTGGCCCCGCAGACCCTCCATGTCCCTCTCGCTCGTGGCGAGGATGTCGGTTCCCTCGACGCGCACCTCGCCGCCGATGATCCTGCCCTGGGGCTTGGCGATCAGGTTCATGATCGCCAGCGCCGTGGTCGTCTTGCCGGCCCCCGTCTCGCCCACGAGACCGAGGGTCTCGCCCCTCGCCAGCGAGAGATTGACGCCGTTCAGGGCCTTCGCCACCCCGTCGTCGGTGACATAGTGGACTTGCAGGTCTCGCACCGCGAGTATTTCGCCGTTCGTCATGGGGAGGGCCTACTTGAGACGCGGGTCGAGGGCGTCGCGAAGCCCGTCGCCGATCATGTTGAGCGAGAGGACCGACATCATGATCGCGAGGCCGGGAAAGAATACCTCGTGCACATGATCCCTGATGAAGCCCCGCCCCGCGGAGAGCATGCTCCCCCACTCGGGCGTCGGAGGCTTGACGCCCAGGCCGATGAAGCTCAGGCCGGCCGTGGCCATGATGGCGGTGGCGACCTTCAGGGTCGCGTACACCATTATCGGCGCGAAGCAGTTCGGCAACACGTGGGCGAGAATGATCTTGTAATTGGGCGATCCGATGGCCTTCGCCGCCTCGATGAATTCGTTGCCCTTGACCCCGAGGACGGCTCCCCTTACGACGCGGGCGAAGCCCGGGATGTTGGCCACCCCCACGGCGATCATCAGGTTGATGATGCTGACGCCCAGCGACGCGATGATGGTGATGGCGAGGAGGATGACCGGAATGGCGAGGAGGACGTCGAGAAGACGCATGATGACCGTGTCGATCTTGCCCCCGTAATAGCCCGCGACCGCGCCGAGGCCGCCGCCGAAGAAGAGGGCTATGCCCACCGAGATGAGGCCCACGAAGAGGGATATCCTCGTGCCGTGCACCACCCGCGCGAAGATGTCGCGGCCGAACTCGTCGGTGCCGAAAAAATGGGCCAGGCTCGGGGCCTGATGCCTGATCCCTATGTTGATCTTGATGACCTTGTCGTGATAGTTCGCGATGAGGTCGGCGAAGATCGCCACTCCGATCAATAGGACGATTATCGCCAAACCGACCATCGCGAGCCGGTTCTTCCGGAACCTCCGCCAGACATAGCCGGCCCGGCCGCCGCCCTTGGTCTCCGCGCCTCCGTCGATCTCAGAACCGGTCCTGTTGCCCCTCATCGCGCGGCTCCCTTCTTCTGGTAGTTGGTCTTGATCCTCGGGTCCACGAAGGCGTAGAGGATGTCGATGGCCAGATTGACGAGACTGAAGGCGACGCTGAAGACGACGACGCTGCCCAGGACCATCGGCGTGTCCTTGCGCTGTATCGAGTCGACCATCAGGCGTCCGATGCCAGGCCAGGAGAACACGGTCTCGGTCAGGATGGCGCCGCCGAGCAGCTCGCCGAACTCGAGGCCGATCACGGTGAGCGTTGGGATGATGGCGTTCCTGAGGGCGTGCCGCAGTATCACCTTCACCTTGCTGACGCCCTTGGCCTTGGCCGTCCTGATGTAGTCCTGCCTGATCACCTCGAGCATCGAGGATCTCGTGGTGCGGGCGATGCTCGCGGTCGAGGCGACGCCCAGCGTGATGGCCGGGAGGATTATGCTCGTCCACTTGTCTGCCCCACCCGAGGGAAACCAGCCGAGACCGAGGGAAAAGGCGATGATCAGCATGAGGCCGAGCCAGAAGGAGGGCATCGAAATCCCGACGAGGGCGAGGATCATCCCCATGTTGTCCCAGAGCGAGTACTGCTTGATCGCCGAGACGATGCCGACGGGTATGGAGAGGGTCACCGAGATGATGATGCTGAGAATGGCCAACCGCAGGGTGTTCGGAAACCTGGCGAGGATCTCGTCCGACACCGGTTTCCGCGTGGCGTAGGACGTGCCCATGTCGCCGTGGAGCATGCCCTCCAGATAGCGCCCATACTGCACGGGCAGGGGGTCGTTGAGACCCATCTCGCCCCTGAGCTTGCCGACGGACTCGGTGGTGGCGTTCTGTCCGAGGATCATGGCCGCCACGTCGCCCGGCGTCAGGCTGATGATGGCGAAGACCAGGAAGGTCACCCCGAGAAGCACGGGGAACAGCATGAGGATTCTCTTGAACACATAATGAAGGAGCATGGGTCCCCCGAAACGCGGTGCGCGATGATCAAGAGTCGCGCCGGATCGACCGAGGGCGCGGGGCCCGGGTCGTCCGGCCTAGGGGCGGACGGCGACTCGCGTCGACGAGACGCCGCCCGCCACGGCGAGTTGTACCCCGCCGAGGATCGTCGGGCAAGCCCACGATCCCCCTATCGCTCAGTAGTGCAGCTTCTCGAGGTTCCACAGGCCCTGGGGGCTCAACTCGACGCCCTGGAGCTTCGCGTTGGCCGCTATGGTGTTGTTGCCCGTGTACAGGGGCACCCAGGTGGCGTCCTGCATGACGATGTCGCTGATTTCGTTGTAGATCTGCTTGCGCTTGGCGAGATTGAGCTCGACCCTGCCGGCCGCGAGGAGCTTCTCGACCTGGTCGTTCACATAACGCGTCCGGTTCTGCGAGCCGATGCTGCCCTTGCTGAACAGGGGCGTGAGCATGGAGTCGGGATCGGGGTTGGAGGTCCAGCCGAGCTTGAAGAACTGCTGATCGCCGGAGTTGGTCGCCTGGATGAAGGCGCCGAGCTCGAAGACCTCGATGTCGACCTTCACGCCGATGTCGGCGAGATTGCTCTGGACGACCTCGGACACCTTCTTGCCGTTGTCGCCGAAGACCCACATCTTGATGGTC